>JAOPTS010000095.1:0-107685 GCA_051531955.1 Reichenbachiella sp. | reverse complement strand
TTGTCTTCTTTCAAGGTAAAGGAAACCATTCCACCAAAATCTTTCATTTGCTTTTTAGCAATATCATGATTTTTGTGTTCTTCAAAACCCGGCCAAAAAACTTTGCCTACTTTGGGGTGTGATTTGAGGAAATGAGCAATCCTACGCCCATTTTCACAATGCCTTTGCATACGGATATGCAAAGTTTTGATTCCTCTCAATACCAAAAAGCAATCTTGCGGTCCAGCTACAGCTCCACTAGCATTTTGAATAAAGGCTAGTCTTTCATTGAGTTCATCCGTATTGACAGCCAAAGCTCCCATGATAACATCAGAATGACCTGATATATATTTGGTGACAGAGTGCATGACAATGTCAGCGCCTAGGTCTATTGGGTTTTGTAAATATGGGGTAGCAAAAGTATTGTCTACACAAAATAGTGCGTCGAATTTGTTACATACACCAGCGAGACCTTTAATGTCGATGATATTCATCATCGGGTTGGAAGGTGTCTCTAGCCATACCATTTTTGTCTCATCCTTAAATTGTGTAGAGATACGGTTCAAATCTGTCATGTCAACAAATCGAAATTTGATACCGAAATTTTGGTATACCTCAGTAAATAATCGGTAAGTTCCTCCATATAGATCAGAAGAGCTCAATACTTCGTCTCCTGGCTTGAGTAATTTCATGGCTGCATCAATAGCCGCCATGCCTGATGAAAATACCAAGGCATGTTTAGCATTTTCTAATGCGGCTAAGTTTTCTTGTAATGCATCTCTGGTAGGGTTTTGAGAACGAGAATACTCGTACCCTTTATGTTGACCCGGAGAAGGTTGTACATAAGTAGAGGTTTGGTAAATAGGAGTCATGATAGCTCCTGTAGTAGGGTCAGGTTTTATTCCTGCATGAATGGCTTTGGTACCAAATTTCATATTGATTGGATTTAGATTTCTTCAGTCATTTTTAAATCATGCTAATTGAATTTAGCTAATTCTTTTGAAGATTGCTGCAGACAAATCTAATCAATATCGGATATTCGCATTTAATTCTTATTAACTCATTTTGCAATTGTTTTTGAAGACCCTCGTTTTATTGTACAATCAGAATAAATCAATTGCTATTGTGATGGTGTGGTTGGTTGTAATGCCTGTATTATCCACTGCTATTTCTGCGTATTTTTTATATAGTAATGAGTCTATAATTCATGAATTCACTACCCTTCATTGGGTGATGTTTTATGGAGTGACAATCGTGACTATGTCGCTAGCCATAACTCCAACAACGTATGTGGCCATGGTGAGTGGTTATTTCTTGGGTTGGGATGCCGTCTTTCCTGTTGTGGGCTGTTACTTGGCTGCCTCTGGGTTAGGCTTTATTGGTTCGCAGAAGTTGGACCATGGTTTTAGAATGCAACTCATGGATCAGTTCCCCAAATCAAAAACCTACTTTTCGAATTTGGGAGAAAAACAATTTGTCACTACAATACTGTCGAGATTGTCCCCAGCACTTCCTTTTGCGATGATGAATGTTGTTTTGTGCCTTGCAGGTATTAGGTTGAGAACATTTATCACTGCAGGTTTCGTTGGGATGCTACCTCGGACGCTCTTTTTTATATGGGTAGGTGCTCAGGCTCAAAATATGCAGTCTGCATTGAATTCTTCATCCAACTTTGGCTGGAGCATAGCCATCACTGTGGCCATGCTCTTTGTTATTTATAAACTCATCAAGCCAAAGGCTTGAGATATTCATCAAGTCGTTTGTCTAAGTCTTCTTTGGTTAAAGTGTAGTTAGGTGATAAACTACCTTGACCAGGTAAGTTTTCAACATGTACGGTTTGTGTAGGAAATGCAAAATGAACACTCAGCTGCTCACCAAGCCTTAGTATAGAAAGAATAATCTCTTGTCTATATTTCAACTCTGCGGACCAACCTTTGGCATGGAAGAAAATGTAAAACATAATGTCCAATGAGGAAGCCCCCATATCATTAAGGTGAATCTCCATTTTTTCATCGCTGGCACTTGGATGGTGACTTACAATTCTTTTCAAGCCTTCAACAAAAACTTCTATTCTATCTGGAGGTGTGTCATAGGTGATGGCGATAGTAGTCTTGAAACGCCTTAGCATTCTCAACCCATTGTTGTCTATCGTCTGATCGGCAAGCGCACCGTTAGGTACGGAAATAACAGAGTTTCGGAATGTTCTAATTCTAGTAGATCTAAAACCAACTTCTTCCACTGTACCATCGATACCATTTGCCATGATCCAATCTCCAATCTGAAATGGTTTGTCAATGAATATCATCATCGAGCCAAAAAAGTTTTTGATCGTATCCTGGGCAGCCAAAGCGAAAGCCAAACCTCCAATGGATAGACCTGTTAGCAACGGTAGGATTGGGACGTCTAGATTATCTAAGATGATCAATGCGCCAATTATAATAATCAGTATGCGAAGTATTTTCTTGATCAATGGGACGAGTTGATCATCCAATGAGTTTTTCGAATTACTCAACATTTTCAATAAGTAAACTTCTAGTATGCTGACTATTCTATATAGAATGATCATACTATATAAAGGAATTGCCGCTTTGATAATTAGGACGGCATAGAATCCAATCATTCGAGGCAACTGAAGCACGGGGTAAAAGACACCTATCATCATGAATACAATGATCATCCCTGCAGGCCGAGCTATTGGAATTATATATTTTTCACTAATTCCATCTTGACCAATTTTCAACAAAAACTTTGCTATTAACCTTTCGAACACCAATAGGAATATATACCGTATCAATAAAAGTCCAGTAACGAATATTATAAGGCCAAGCCATTGCCAGTATTTTAAGTATAAAAAAGTACCGCCTAAAGTGGTCTCTTTAATTTCTTTACTGATAAATAAGTTTGTTCCGAACTTGTAAAGTTCTTTGTGAACAGAATCCATCTGAACCATAACTTCTGGCTGAAACTGCCATCGACCTCTTTTCTTTTCAAGGTAAATTTCTGGATAGCGATCATTGACAACATACCGGTATGCATTGCTCAGGGAATCAAAAAAATCTGGATCCTTAGGCACCTCATCAAAGAATATAATAATGCCAGCACCCTCTAGGATTTGCTCATACTTTTTGGCATAACTAACTCTGTCTTCGGGCTCAAGGCTTGGGTTGTTAAATATAATGGAAGCAGCAGTTAGGTTGCTTCCATTTGTGTTGGTGTTGGAAGCGAAAGTTTGAAGCGCTTGGTAAGGTGATTGTAAGCGACTTGATATGGTGTCTTTTTGAATTTGGGCTTTACTCGCCAAAGAAACGATAAGAGCTAGTGCAAGAAGAAGTAATCTCATAATGTGGGCAAAATTAATTAGGCCAAAATTAGAGAATTATTTAGCTGAATATGAAAAACAGGGGAATAAAAAAGCCACTGGGAAGTGGCTTGGTTTTTTTAAGATAATTTAAAGTGTCGGTCTAAAATCATCGGGTAAACTTTTCCGAAGTTTTCATAACACCAAAGTTTTAGGTCGTCGACTTGTTCTTGGACCAATGCAATTGCTTTCAATAATTCTTTTTCAAACAGGCTTCTATCAAAACTTACTTTTGATAGAATTGTTTTAGAATATTCTAACATGAAAAAAGGTGGTTTAAGTGTTGGTTAAAAAAAATGACGTGATACGTCTTATCACGATATTGCAATCATGAATATAACAATATTCAACTACATTTGCAAGTCAAATTTAATACGAGTATGTTAAGGAAAGGGTTACTGTTTATTAATTTTTGGTTAGGAGTTGTCGCAATCACACATGCGCAAGTAATCACTATTGAGTTGGGTGCTAGCGAGATAGCCATCAATCAATATTTTACTATTACAGCCAAAGTTCATAATGAAAGGTTTCAAAACTATGGTGGTTTTCCCGAGATAAAAGGGTTTCAGAAAAGAGGAACTTCGTCTTCTTCCTCCACTAATTTCATAAATGGGGAACGTAGTTCTACTCAAAGTATTACGCAAAATTATGTCGCTTTAAGAGAAGGGAAGTTTCAATTGCCTCAATTCGAGATGACTATTAATGGAGAAAAGGTACGTTCGGCAGGTAAGACGATAGTCGTTGGGCCAGCCAAACAGCAACAGCGTCGTAGGGCTTACGATCCATTTGCCTCTGATCCATTTCAAGATTTATTCGGTAGAAATAACAGTAATCAAAATCAGCCTCAAGAATTTGTGGATGTCAAAGCGGATGCATTTTTAGCTTTAACGACAGACAAGTCTGAAGTGTATTCAGGAGAAGGGTTCACCATGACGCTAGCACTCTATGTTGCAAATGACAATCAGGCCGAAATGAGATTTCATGAGCTGGGTGAGCAGTTACCAGCGATTTTAAAAAAAATAAAACCTTCTAACTGTTGGGAGGAGAATTTTGATATAGAAAACATAGTAGGTGAACCAGTAGAAATTGGAGGTAAGAAATATAACCAGTTTAAAATATTTCAGGCGGCTTATTACCCACTGAATAATGAGACTATTCAATTACCAAAAGTGGGACTGGAGTTGATTAAATATAATGTGGCGAAGAATCGGTCATTCTTTGGCAGAAATAAGAAAGAAGAGTTGGTGACTTTCTATACCAAAGCGAAAACCATTCGAATCAAAGAAATGCCTGATCATCCATTGAAGGACCTAGTTGCCGTTGGTAATTACAGATTGGATGAGAAAATTAGCAGCAAAGAGATGAGAACTGGGGAGAGTTTTAGCTACAATTTTAATATTGTAGGTGAGGGCAATGTCTCTGGTATCAATGATGTTAGTTTCAATGGAGATAAAAATTTCGACCTTTTTGCACCCAATATCAGACAAGACATTAGGAAGAGTAATGGCAAGATAAGAGGTAAGAAGGCTTTCAATATCTACGGAATACCTAATGAGCCAGGGGATTTTGATATGGGTGAATATTTCCAATGGATATATTTCAATACCAATACAGAGTCTTATGATACTTTGAAATCCAAAATTGTGATGACAGTAACAGGGGAGAGTAAAAAGAACGAACACATCATGTCCAACGATATGGGTTCGTTTTACGAAACGATGGATTTGGTCAGTAATGATCTTTTTTCACTCGACGGGAGAGAAAAAATGCGAACTATCCTCAACATTGTTATTTTTGCCATGATAGCATTGACCGTGGTTGTGATGTTCAAGAAGTAGTCAGTGAGCAGAGTTTATAACATCCATTTTTACTAAGTATATAGGTCGTATAAGCGGCAAAAACATAATATAGATGAGCAATTCATTTGGATCTTTATTTAAGATCACAACATTCGGAGAATCACATGGTAAAGCTATAGGCGTCACCATTGATGGTTGTCCAGCAGGTATCGATTTGGATATGGAATTTATCCAAAGTGAGTTGGAACGAAGAAAACCAGGTCAATCCAAAATCACGACACAAAGAAAAGAACCAGATACATTTGAGGTGCTATCTGGTGTGTTTGAAGGAAAGACCACTGGTACGCCAATTGCCATGGTGATTTTCAATACGGACCAAAAGAGTAAGGATTACTCTCATATCTCAGAGTCATATAGACCTTCGCATGCTGATTTTACCTATCAAGAAAAGTATGGAATAAGAGATTATAGAGGAGGGGGTAGAAGCTCGGCAAGAGAAACTGCCGCAAGAGTAGCTGCTGGTGCTTTGGCCAAACTGGCTTTGAGACAGTTAGGTATTGAGATATTCGGTTATGTGTCTCAAGCTGGAGATATCAAAACAGAAAAGTCTCATACCGAATTAGACTTTAAACTTACAGAATCCAATATCGTGAGATGTCCCGATACAGATGTAGCGGATCAAATGATTGAGTTGATTGATTCAGTACGGAAAGATGGAGATACAATCGGTGGTGTTGTGAGTTGTGTCATCAAAGGGGCACCTGTTGGGTTGGGAGAGCCAGTGTTTGATAAGCTGCATGCACGTTTAGGATCTGCAATGCTCGGTATCAATGCTGTTAAAGGATTTGAGTACGGTAGTGGGTTCGAAGGAGCGAAGATGAGAGGTTCTGAACATAATGATCATTTTGAAAAAGATGGGGACAAAGTGGTGACCAAAACTAATTTGTCAGGAGGAATCCAAGGTGGTATTTCTAACGGAGAGGATATTTATTTCAATGTAGCATTCAAACCTGTAGCGACGATCATGAGAGATCAGCCTTCTGTGGACATACATGGTGATGAAGTAATAGTGTCAGGCAAAGGACGACATGACCCATGTGTAGTGCCTAGAGCTGTCCCTATTGTGGAGGCGATGGCTGCATTAACAATGTTAGATTTTTACTTATTGAATAAAACAAAGAAGATATAAGGCTTAATTCCTACCCAAAATGATAAAAAAGTTACCGCTGCACGTTAAAATAATTTTAGGACTCTTTGCTGGAATTATCTGGGCATTAGTATCTAGTTGGTTAGGTTGGAATCAATTCACAATTACATGGATTGACCCTTTTGGTACGATCTTCATTAGGTTATTGAAGTTCATCGCAGTGCCTTTGGTATTGTTTTCTATCATTAGTGGCGTGGCTGGACTCAGCGATGTTTCGAAATTAGGACGTCTTGGAGGGAAGACTTTATTGGCTTACCTCTTGACTACCCTAGTGGCGGTAGGTATTGGATTGGTGTTGGTCAACTTGGTTAAGCCAGGTGAGTTCATGGACCATGATCAACGTGTGAAAAACCGTATTTCCCATGAGCGATGGATGAAATCAAATAACATTGAGGCTCGTGATGGTTTGGACTATATGAGTATGCCTGAGTATGCTCACTTATTGAATGAGTCAGATTTAAATCAAATATCAGCATCGGATCAACAAAAGGTTGATGAGAAAATGAAGTTTGCAAACGCGCAAAAGGACGCGAGTCCACTCCAATTTGTCGTGGATATGGTGCCTGAGAATATTGTGATGTCGATCTCCAATAACAAGTTGATGTTGCAGGTCATCTTCTTTGCTATATTTTTCGGGATTACAATTGTGATGGTCCCAACGGATAAATCTGCGCCTGTCGTAGCATTCATTAATGGGGTCAATGCCATATTCTTGAAAATGGTGGATATGGTCATGCAAGCGGCACCAATATTTGTCTTTGCGCTAATGGCTGGTGTTGTAGCAAAGATGGCAGATACACCACAAGAGGTGATTGAAATCTTCATTGGATTGGGATCCTATTCGTTGACATTGGTCGCAGGGCTGTTTTTCATGGTCTTTGTGTTCTATCCTGTATTACTCAAGATCTTCGTGAAGAAAATCAGCTACAAAGAATTTTTTAGAAATATTAGCCCGGCACAGTTTTTAGCATTTTCTACGAGTTCAAGTGCAGCAACATTGCCAGTTACGATGGAGTGTGTAGAAGAAAATATGGGAGTGCCTAAGAACATAAGCAGCTTTGTATTGCCAATCGGTGCAACCGTCAATATGGACGGTACAAGTTTATATCAAGCTGTAGCCGTTGTGTTTTTGGCGCAGTTGCATTTGGTTGATTTGACATTCGCACAACAGTTGACAATCGTTTTGACCGCTACATTGGCCTCTATCGGTGCAGCAGCCACTCCGAGTGCAGGGTTGGTAATGATGATCATTGTATTGCAGTCTGTTGGGTTGAATCCAGCTTGGGTAGCAATAATCTTCCCTGTGGATAGGATATTGGATATGTGTCGTACTGTTGTGAACGTAACAGGAGATGCAGCAGTATCTACTTTGATTGCTAAGTCGGAAGGAGAACTAGAAAAATATAAATAAACAACCTAGGTTGTTAGTATCCGTCTTTACTAAGCGGCTATTAATGGCTAGTTTTGTAACACACTATAATAGAGAAGAAAATGGAAGACAACGTAAAGAACGCTCCCGTAAATATATATTTGGAATCAAATCCTAACCCGAACACTTTGAAGTTCGTGGCGAATTATTTCTTAATTCCTGAAGGGTTGAATTTTGATTACCCAACGCCTGAGTCTGCTACTAACTCTACTTTAGCTCAAGAGCTATTCACTTTTCCATTTGTTACTGGTGTCTTCGTGATGAGCAATTTTGTAACAGTTTCTAAGGATGATGCGACTGATTGGGTGGAAGTTCAAAATGGTATCAAAGAGCACATCAAAAACTATCTTGATTCAGGTCAAAGTGCTGTTGACTTGTCTAAAGCTTACGAGCAACAACAAGAGGAGGAAGCTAATGCTGCTCCGTCATCTGATATAGATGAGACTATCAAAGGAATCTTAAACGAATACATTCGTCCGGCTGTTGAGCAAGATGGAGGCGCGATTAGCTTTCATTCATTTGAAGAAGGAACTGTAAAAGTGGTTTTGCAAGGGTCATGTTCTGGCTGTCCATCTTCAACCTTAACATTGAAGGCTGGAATTGAAAATCTATTGAAAAGAATGGTGCCTGAAGTGAAGCAGGTAGAAGCAATCAACGGATAAGTATTCAAAATTTAGAATTGCCCTTCAAACTTATTATAGATTTTGAAGGGCTTTTTTATGTCTAATAATTTGTCAGTTGTAAGGTTAGTTATAGTTCTTTTCTGAAAAATAGTCTTTCATAATATCAACGTCATTTCGGGCCTTTTTCACGATATGAATGGCTTGATTATTCTCATAGGGCATGCAATACCCACATTCAATTTGTGTTACATGTTCTTCGACCACTTCAAAGAGATCTCTTAAATGATCTGGATCATCTCCTATAACAATGAAGACATCAAACTGGCGATTCTCTGTTAGTTCCTTTCCCCATAAGTAATGATTGTTATGTTTGCTCACTGCAGGAGGTAAGTCGAATTGCTCTTGGTAGTAGGCCATAGCGCTTGCTTCACCATAGTTGTTTGTCACAATCACAACATTTTGTTTTTCAAATTTGGTTAGTTGGTTGCTGGCTATGGCCACTGTGCGTGCTATGGTTTCCCATCCATGCATGTCGGCAAAGAATTGTGGTAACGCTGATTCTTTCTTGCCCTCCGTATTTTTTGCACTCAACCCTAAGAACTGCTGATAGATAATGAATTGTTGTGCAGGGAGCATAGGACAGGCCAAAGGCACGAGGAAGAGCCCTGTAAGCAGATAGAAGATAGCGTATATTTTTAAAGTGTTGATTTGCCACCTTTTGTTCACGATATCAGATAAATAAATGGATCCCGATATAAATACTGCAGCATAAGAAGATGCCATATATTCTGACTTTACATTCCCCTTCAAAAGCAGTATGGAGATGGTAGATACAAATAAGACCATTGGAGCTTTTTGTTGCCAAGCGTACTTTTTACTAAACAAAAAGAGTGCGGATCCAAGTAGAAGTATTAGTACATAGGGGTTCTCTAATAACAATTGTTCTGATAGAAAATCCATTCTACTTATTCCAGAATATTTGAAAGTGGAAGCATTTTTTGCAAATTCGAGATGTGCCCAATCATGATAATAATTCCAGATTAGGAATGGGGAGAATATCAACAATGCTACTATGCCAGATAAATAAGGTCCTGTAGTTACAAGCAATTTTCTATCAGGACTTATTACCAGATACAATACGAATCCTATTGCAAACCAGGTCATACTGATTTTATTCATCATCCCTGCCCCAATAATTACCCCGAACCATATCCACGTGATATTTGATTTTGGGTGATTCAATACTTTAGTCATTTGATAAAAACCTAATAACCAAAAACATATCTCAAAGGCATTCATTGAATAATAGGAAGTAAATGCCATGTTGATAGGAGCAGCTATAAAGGCGACTCCAGCAATCCATTTAGCCAAGGCATCGCCTTTTAATGATCCAATACACTTGACAATAAGATATGTGGAGAGTATGCTAACCGCCATAGGAACAACCCGAATAGCAGCCCAATGATCACCAAATATACTGGTGTATAATTTTAAGACCCAAATAGAAAATGGAGGGTGGTCGACATAGCCAAAAGCCAAATGGTCTGCACAGGATAAATAATATAGTTCGTCTCTAAATATTCCATAACCTTCAAATACAATAGCCCATAGATGAATGAGTGCTTGTACTGAAATCAAGGTAATGAGTACAAATTTTTCGTTATTGAGTTTCATGTAAATCAGGAGGTTTGATTCTTTGTTATTTCAACCATGAGTGACTATTCTGACTACTTTATTACGACTGAAGCTGTGTTTTACATTGGGTGTTAATAAATCTGCATTTCAAATAACTCAGCTAGATGCCCCTTTAGGTTTTCTTGCACTTCTTTAAAGTTAAGCTTTCGTCCTAATTCTTTTTCTAATGAAGTGACTGCTTTGTCATCTATTCCACAAGGAATGATATTATTGAAGTAATTGAGGTCAGTATTTACGTTTAGGGCAAAACCATGCATGGTAACCCATCTACTAGATTTGACACCCATAGCACAAATCTTCCTTCCTTTGATTGGTTCTTCAAAACCAACCCAAACACCGGTTAGCCCATCGATACGTCCAGCATTGATGCCATAGTCTGCACATGTGAGGATGATGGCCTCTTCAAGATATCTTAGGTATTTGTGAATGTCTGTAAAGAAGTTGTCCAAATCCAATATCGGATAACCTACCAGCTGGCCAGGTCCATGATAAGTAATGTCTCCGCCTCGATTGATTTTGTAATAAGTAGCTCCTTTTTCCTCCAGACCTTGATCGTTAAGTAGGAGGTTTTCTGGCTTGCCAGATTTTCCTAGTGTGTAGACATGCGGGTGCTGACAGAATATCAAATAGTTGGGCGTCTCTAGCTGCTCATCTTCGGGAAGGGTTCTGTTTGAAATTTTGAGATCTACAGACTCTTTGAATACCTTTTCTTGATAGTCCCAAGCCTCTTGATAGTCAATCAGTCCGAGGTATTGGAAAGTGGTTTTTTTATTGGGTTTGTGATTCATCTTTTTATATTGCAGGCAAATATACCTAACTAACCTAACAGATGACAAGACAAGCAGTTGCCTTGATTATAATTTCATTTTATACCTGTGTACTACTATTTAGTAGCTCGTGTAGTGTGTATTACAATATGGCTAATTTCACAGCCGAAACCAATAACATCATTAAGCCTCATGTGACAGATTCTGTCAAGCAGAAAACGCTAAGTTTATCTGGTGGGTATCATTACAATCGAAATGGGTATAATCAAAAAGTTAATTCAGGAGTAGACTACTTATTTACAAATCACTTAAAAGAAGAAGTGAAACTTTATTCTGCAACTTTATATCGAGCAGTTGTTACTGATCGTATGTACTATACCTATGGAGGTTATTTAGATAAAGGTACCTATACTACGAATGTATTGACAGGTACTGATGAAGGTTACGATTTTAATGGTGCAGGCTTTATTGGTGAAATAGGAGGGAATAAAGTTGCACACAGAGGTCATGTGAATCTTAAATATGGAGTAAAGGCAATAGTCAAATATGAAACAGGGGAGTTTACAGAATTTAGAAAAAGAGTAGATACTACTATAGTTACAATTGGAAATGGATGGTTTGAAAACTCTGCGGTTGATTCAGGTGTAGACCCTTGGGGTTTTAATTTGAGTTGGAATATGGATCTTTCTGTTAAAGTTAAAGACCATGTTTTTGGTACTTTTGGTAATACTGGTTTTTCAGAAGATAATCTTACTCTGGGATGTGGTTGGTATTATAGTTACCAAATAATTTCAGTGTTTTATTCCCTTGGTTATTACATTAACAGAAATGCACCACATGAAGGAACAGATACTAATTATTACAGAAGTTTTGGGGTCAGTATATCCTTGCTGAATAAGTAGCGCTACTTATCCTTCTTCAAGGATTTTATGAATTGATTCCAGGCAAATGGATTCAATAAGGAAATTGAATTGACTTGGTATTTGAGATTATAAGCTTGCGCCTGCTGACTCATGTAATATTGATAGTTGTTATTGCCATCCATACTGAGGTTTCGATACATACGGTTCAGCATCTGCTGATCTAGGGTGCGTTGGGTATTGTTGTACTGGCTAGGTAACTGAAAAGCTAATATGGCTTCTTTTAAGAGGTCTTCACTCGGGAATGGATATACTTCTAGCTCTTCCAAATAAGTGGTGTCACGCTTGAGTGAGATGACGACTGTGAAATTGTATTTATCTTCTGGAAGCGTAGGGATGATGAAATTTTCTTTCTCGAAACTAATTGCGCTGATGATCAAGCTGTCTCCTTCTAAAACCGCCATGGAAAAGTAACCATATGGATTGGAAGTAGTTCCACGGCCTCCTTTTGGCGCATAGATATGAACACCAGGTACACCTTGTTCACTTTCCGTATCTAGTACTATCCCTGTGAATTGAATAATTTTTTTACCATTCACAGTATCTTGTGCCAGTGCTTGATAGCCTGTACCAGAAAGTAATAATGATAGTATGAGGATGAACCTGTATTTCACTGAATGTATTTCTCTATTTAATGCTATTTTGCAAAGTAAAGTTTTCTACTAGTTAAAAATACTAAAAAGGAAGGAAAAGGTTGCCTTTGAATGGCGCTAGATTTTAATCAATGAAACTAAAAAATTTTAATCTTCTATATGGGTCACAGATTTTCAAATCATTTTCGGACGAAGCGAGGATCAGAATCATGTTTTTGCTATTCAATCACGATGAATTGTGTATCTCGGATATGGAACATATTCTTGATTTTACGCAGACTAAAACCTCGCGGCACATTACTTATTTAAAAAATGCAGGACTGTTAAACTCTAGAAAGGATGATCAGTGGGTGGTATATGAAATTAAAGAGGAGGTGTTAGGAATGGTAGATCAGATATTTAAATTTTTGAACAAGGATACTCAACTGCAAAAGGACGATGAGGTCTATCAGGTATTGCATTCTAACAGAGAACTATCCATCAATAAAAGAAGAAATCGTTTTGAATAAAACTTATCAGTCCATTTTTTTTGATCTAGATCATACATTGTGGGATTATGACGCGAATGCAAAATTGACATTGCTCGAGCTTTTTGACCAATATGAATTAGATGCTGTCGGTATAGAAAGTGCAGAGGTGTTTACTCGTCACTTTTTCGAAGTTAATGAGGACCTCTGGGCCAAATACAATGTGGGGGCCATAGATAAGTTCTACCTGCGAAATGAGCGGTTTAGACTGGTGTTCGAGGCGAGTGGTGCCATTATGAAATTGGTATCTCAAGAGTTGTTCAAAAGTTTGAACAAGAGTTTCCTCAAGACTTGCTCCCAAAAGAGTAAACTGATGGTGGGTGCAAAAGAAATATTGGAAGACCTACATGGACGTTATCCCATGTATATTATTACCAATGGGTTTGAAGAAGTTCAGTCTATCAAGATGGAGAGTTCGGGTATTCATCATTATTTTGAAAAAATAATTACCTCTGAGAAGGCGGGATTTAAAAAACCTATGGCAGGCATATTTACCTATGCGATGAAATGGTGCAAAGCGGATCCGGAGCAATCGATCATGATTGGGGATAACCTGAATGCTGATATCAAAGGTGCCAGAGATTTTGGGATAGATCAAGTGTATTATAACCCAATGGGCAAGACGCATGATGCAACAGTTACACACGAGATAACCGAGCTGTTACAATTGCGAAAAATTCTCCTTGACTAGCGAAGGTTAAAATAAGTTAAAAGCTAAGCGAGCTCCATGCTAATCCTATAAATTTGATCAATGACTAGAAATAAACTGTCTTGGTTGGTGGCTGTGATGGGGGTATCCCTCATCGGTTTAGTGATATTTCAAGTGTCATGGGTAGACGATATTATATCATCTACTCATCAGTCATTTGAGATACAGGTGCAAGATGCCTTGCAAAGCGTTGCTACTAAGCTGGAGAAAAAGGAAGCCATAGCGGTGACGGTTGATAATTTTCATGCAGATTTTATTTATAAAGGGCTGACCAAAATTGACAGTACTAAAGTAGAACTGATAGAAAGTTCTTTTGAAAAGAAGGTTGTGGAGATCCAAGATTTTATGAAGTCTGATCTGGATGCTGAATGGTCCAGTTATTATTTTAGCGCGGATACCAGCGACGGGCTCAAAAATGTAGCTGTTAGAATATCAGATGATATCCAACCAGATGATGGGAATCAACTGTATGTAAATGGTAAAACGAGTGTTATTTTGAAAAACACACCAGATTACGAAGATAAGCTGAAGCAAATAACTAAAAAATCTGAGTACGTTCAATTGGCCTTGCATGACTTGTTTTCAGGCTCTAAGAAGTTGTCAGACAGGATAGATGGGCAAGAATTGGATTCATTGATATCATCTAGCCTACAAGAGAGGGGAATCAATATTACGTATGAATACGGAGTGGTCGATCCACTCTACGAGGACTATATTTATTCCAATTCGAATAATCCAATTATTAAAGAATCCAATCTCAAAGTGAGCCTCTTTCCGAATGATGTGTTGGACGAAGTGGGGTTTTTACATATCATTTTTCCAGATCAGCTCACCTATATAGGGAGTACTGTTTGGAAGACTTTGGCATTATCTATCCTATTTATCAGTATTGTGGTATATAGTTTTGGATATGCCATTCATACGATCGTTCGGCAGAAGAATTTGTCGGAAATGAAAACTGATTTCATTAACAATATGACCCATGAGTTGAAGACGCCAATCTCAACAGTGTCATTGGCTTGCGAGGCGTTGCGTGATCCGGATATTCAAAGTACTGATTCACTAAAAAATCGCTATTTGGGGATCATTCAAGATGAAAACCAACGGCTAAGTGCCCAAGTAGAAAAGGTGTTGCAAATGGCCGTGATCGAAAAGAAGGATTTCGAATTAAATAAGGAGGAGTTCAATTTGCATGATATTATCGAGTCCGCTTTAGATAAAGTTGATTTACAGCTGTCCAGTAGGTCTGGAAAGGTGTCTAAAAACTTGAATGCTATCAAGTGTACTATTACTGCAGATTTGATGCATGTCACCAATATTGTCAGTAACCTGTTGGACAATGCGATTAAATATTCACAAGGCGAACCAGTGATATCGATCACAACCCAAGATCTCTCTGGTGGGGTGTCAGTAGAAGTGAAAGATCACGGAATTGGGATATCAAGAGATGGGCTTACCAGGGTTTTTGAACGATTTTACCGGGTCCATACGGGCAATCTTCATGATGTCAAGGGGTTCGGTTTAGGATTGTCTTATGTGAAGAGTATGGTAGAGGCGCATGGTGGTAATATCCGTGTGGAAAGTGAATTAAAAAAAGGAAGTACGTTTATTGTGTTTTTCCCATATGAATCTAATCAAATAGCAATATCATGAGCAAAACCAAAATACTAGTAGTAGAGGATGATCCTAATCTAGGACAGATATTGAATGAATATTTGGGTTTAAAAGGGTATGAGACAACGCTATGTGTAGATGGCGAACAAGGGTTTGAAGAATTCAATAATGGCCACTATGATTTTTGTGTATTGGATGTTATGATGCCCAAAAAGGATGGCTATACCTTGGCAAAAGAAATAAGAGAGATCAATAAGGATGTGCCATTGATATTCCTCACTGCCAAGTCAATGAAAGAGGATACTATTGAAGGGTTGAAAATTGGAGCGGATGATTACTTAACCAAACCATTTAGCATGGAGGAGCTGTTGTTGCGTATCGAAGCTATTTTGAGACGCAGTGGAACGAGCGCATCAGCCCCAACTAAACAGAACAAATTTGAGTTAGGGTCATTGACATTTCATTATGATCAAAGTGTATTGAAAAGGCCGTCTGGGGACATTAGATTAACCTCTAGGGAAAACGAATTACTCAAAATGTTTTGTGACAACATTGATCAGACCCTAGACCGAAATGTTGCGCTGAATTCAATATGGAAAGATGATAGCTATTTCAATGCGCGTAGCATGGATGTGTATATTGCCAAGCTGAGAAAGTACATCAAGGAAGAAGAGAGTATTCATATTTTGACTGTACATGGACAGGGCTTCAAGCTTGTGAAAATGGATAAAAATGAATAAATTAAAAGGGTCTGATTGCAGGCAGTAGTAAACTACAACACACCCAAAATGAAATTAGTACCATCCATTGCCATCAAAGAAGGTAAAGTTGCACGTATCGCTCAAGGAGACTTCTCCAAAATAAAATACTATGACACAGATCCTGTGGATTTATGTCACCAGTTTGAGGATTGTGGGATTGAGACTATTCATTTTGTAGATCTAGATGGGTCCAAAAAAGGCAAGATTATTAACTATTCTGTATTGGAGGCAATAGCAGGCCATACTGATGTATCTATCAACTTCACCGGCGGTGTGCATACAGATGGTGATATTGTCAAAGTGTTAGAGTGTGGTGCTGATACTGTTACGTGCGCCACTATGGCCGTTTACAATAAAGAATTGTTTGTCTCTTGGCTTATGTCCTACGGCAGAGAAAAAATAGCCTTAGGAGCGGATAGTAACCAAGACAAGCTCAGAGTAGGTGGCTGGAAAAAGGATGAAGACATAGACCTGTTTGAGCATATAGCTTATTTTTATGACCGGGGTTTAAAGTATCTTAAGACCTCAGATATTTCTAGAATGGGCTTGATGGAAGGACCAAGTCTTGACCTCTACAAAAGAATCAAAGATAGATTCCCAGATGTCTATTTATTTGCTGCCGGTGGTATTAGAAACATAGAAGATATTTACCACTTACATCAGCAAGGTGTCAATGGTGTAGTAATTGGCAAAGCCTTTTATGAAGGACTGATTACTTTAAAAGACATGAAAGATTTTAATATGAAAGCCTAGACTTTCTATTATTTGCCACTGAACTGTGGGTCGTCATTGTATACTGGTCGAGGCTTTTGTAGTGGAATTTTATAGTAGATACCGTCACTTTTTTCTATTTTCTCACCCTTGCTATAAGGAGATGGATGTTGTAGATCGTTTCGGTCATCCTTTACTTCTTTAGTTTTTCCAAATATGAAGTTAATTCCAAATCGAAAATCTATACTGCTCGTTTCGGGCACGTTCCACACTTTGATCAGTTTGTCACTGGCCATATATAATTGCACGGCTCCTAGGTCCAAAGCGTAAGCTATACCTAAATCAAAACCTTGTTGCGGTGTCCTGATCGCATTAGCTGAAATACTGAAAATGTCACCAAGTTTTTTGGTATAACCTAGAGCATATTGCATTCTAAAGTTTCCACTTACTACGCTTGTCCCAATTGTTGCGGTTACTTTGTCAGAAGATGATAGGTTGTAAGTAACACTTCCGTAGGCCGTTGTATTCAAACCGGAAGTATAAGATTTGACATAGGTTGTGTCCACAAATCTATTCGTTAGGGAATCCTCGAAAGCTTTTTCAAAATCATCAATGTTGGTAAGATCGACCCCTACGAATGAAAAGGTTGTGTCTTGCAAAGCATAATTCTCTGGGTCAACTTTCCAATGTATGAAGCCTAAATCATTGACGGAAATGGCAGCACTTACGTACTCATTTATAGCCCAGTTGGCACCTATGTCAATGCCTGCGCCTAGATTTCCATTACTAATTAAATGTGAAGTCAGTTCATCGCTATTTATTACATTCAACCCTGAAGTATTAACAACACCTTTTTCTATATCAAAACTGTGGTCGTAATCTGTACCTATCCCAACTGTACCAGATAATTCATTGTCTGTTATGACGCTAGCCATTCCATTCAGAAATTTTAATCGGACACCGTACTGGAATTTTTGTTCGGGCATATCCTTCCAAAAACCAATTCCGTATTCTCGGTAATACCTTGCATCTATTGCTGTCCCAGTGAGGTTAATGTCTTCTCCTACATAGCGTTTGTCTCCATATGCCGCTAAGTTCATAACATCTTCCGTATAGTAGCCCCTAGCAGCCACCCGTTCTCGGATGAAAAGTGTAATTGCGGTAGTACTTTTGGGCTTAAAACCGATGTAGAATGTTGATAATTCTGCCTCTAGACCAATATAGTTTTTTTCTTTGCTAGTGGCAGCTATTCCTTTGTAGTCTAATATTGTTTGGCCTGTTTCATCAGTGGTTGTGAGGTCGTTGTAACTTGCTCTAGTATTGACGTCAAGTCCTATACCCGATATCATGGGTAACCCTAGGAAGACTTTCCCATTTGGAATGAATGAAGCATTAAAGTTATTGCCTTGGAATGTAGCATTATTCAAATGGTACAAGGAAATTCCAGATTGAGCAAATGTGCTAACAACATTTGCAATCAGTAGGAAGAGTAATATTTGTAAAGTTCTTATCACTGTCATTTCAATGGGAGATTGATATATGCTTCAAGTCCAACAAATAATTTGATGTCATAATCATCAAATATTTGCACAAATTCACCTTCTTCTGCTTTGTGACTATCAATGTTCATAAGAATACGCATAATTGGAGAAGTTTTAAATTCTTCCAATCCATTTCCTTCATATAGAATGATAGTATCGATGCTCTCACTTGCGTCATCTGGCCCTACGATACCATTACTTGGCACTTCGGGTGAGCTAAAGGCTTGAACATCTGTAATTGTAAATGTTTCAACACTATCAGCATCAAGAAACTGCATGTCAAATGTGCCATTAATTGGGATACGGTTTAATGATTTTAACCTGATACCAATTGTATCGGCTTCTTCAAACTCAACTTCTTCAATACTAAAATCAAACTCATTGGTGAAATCGGTAAGGCTAAGATCTAAAGGTATCTCTACTTCGATAATGCTAGTAGCTATGCTGCTATCTCCAACAAAATTCCTGTCTTCATAGGGTATTATACTTTCAATATCAGAGAAGTTTGTTTGTGCGCCGAGGTCTATATAAAAAGTGTTTGGGTTTAATTGGAAAAGTTCTCTCAAGTTAGAGTTGTCGCTATTGATGGTGACAACAGAAGCTCTTGAATCTCCTACAGAATTGATGTCTGGTGCATTAACGAATGCAAGGTCGTCCGTTATTTCTCCTGAAAGACTAAGGCTATCACCGTCGGTGTTGACTGCTGAAATTCCAGATAAGTCAATTCCCATTGTGAGACCAAAACCATTGTCGATGATCAGCCTTATCTCTGGTGAATTCAAAGTGATGTTGCCATCGATTTCATCAAAGAAATCAAATTGTATGGTTTGCTGTTCGAGTTCAAGTTCTTTTTTCCCGAAATAGCCATAAATAGTTTCAAAATCAATGTCCGTAATACTAATTTCAAATTCGAATACATCATCAGATGATACAACATCCCCTTCTTCCAAAGTAAGCGTTCCTTCAAATGTTCCTGTAAAGATGTTAATATTAGTAACTGTATCAAGCGTCGCTATGGTGCGATAATTTTCAAGTGATAAAGTTTGGTTGCCTGAGCCATTTGGTGAGACATCATCAGTGAATTCCATCGCCACGTTAGTATCACGATGAGTGATGTCATCCATTTTCAACTCAAAGGTCATGGGTACGTCGAAGGTAGACCTATAAGTAATAGTAATATTACCTGTGCTATATAGGATAGAATCGAGTTCTTCATCATTATCAATTGGGTATTCAAATGATAAAGGCTGGGTGAAAGTAGTGTCTCCTGCCAATTCTGGTGGGACCGTTGGGATATCGATTGGAGATGCAACACTCCCTTCATTCACTACATCACCAATTTCAATTACTTGATCGATATCATCAAACGAAGTAGTGTCACGATATATAATTGACAGCAAGCCAGCTTGTGTTGTATCGATATCTAAATCTTCACTTTCTAAATCTTGAAGTAATTCAGCCACAGTATAGGTTGCCTCACCAATAGGTGCAATCCAATCTCCCGTCAAATTGGGGACTTCAATGTTTGAATCTATATCTCCGATATTGCACGACCCTAAAGCAACCAAAATTGCTAAGAATAGGCTAGTTAATATTTTATTGTAATTCTTTCTATACAAAACGTATAAGGTTATTTAGTAAATGTAATCACCTATTCTGTAGCTGGATGGGATCGAAATTTATTGCAATCTAATTCGTTGAATAATTATATTTATTAACGATTTAGTTAATAAATATTGCTTATTGGATTGTTAAAATACAAATTTATAGTTCATTAATTGATTCTTCCACCTTTTTTCTCATTGATATCTTATAATCAGACAAGTTCTTAGAGATACTGTCATCATAGCTACCAATAATTTGAGCTGCTAATATGCCTGCATTTTTTGCTCCGTCTAAAGCTACAGTAGCTACAGGTACACCTCCGGGCATTTGTAATATGGATAATATAGAGTCCCATCCATCAATTGAGTTGCTAGACTTGACTGGTACACCTATGACAGGCAGTGTAGTCAATGAAGCAACCATCCCAGGTAAGTGAGCCGCTCCTCCAGCTCCAGCAATAATTACTTGAAGACCTTTACCCTTAGCTTGTTCAGCATATTCTACCATCCTATGTGGAGTTCGGTGTGCGGATACAATTGTCAATTCATATGCTACACCCAATTCTTTAAGGATGTCAGCAGCCTGATTCATAATGTTGAGATCAGATTTACTTCCCATGATGATACCTACTCTTGCTTCCATTTTATGCTATTATTTTTATGCTCTCCTTTAATTTTCTTGCTTGCGTTTTTAATTCGGAAAGATCAGTTCCAATTAAGGTCACATGTCCCATTTTTCTATATGGCTTGGTGATTTTTTTACCATAGAGGTGAATGTGAAAGCCATTTACTTTTAAGGCATCTTCCACTCCTTCATACTTAGCCACACCCGTATGATCAGGATGTCCTAGCAAGTTGATCATGACAGCACTGCCATTGATATCGGTATTGCCCAATGGCAGGTTTAATATCGCTCGAATATGTTGTTCGAATTGTGAAGTAACATTGCCTTCGATAGTATGATGGCCACTATTGTGCGAACGAGGTGCGCTTTCATTGACGACTAACTGACCACCTTTAGTAACGAACATTTCAACTGCGAGTAAGCCTACCATGTCTAGGTCAGAAATAACCTTTTCGGCTAATTTTCTAGCAGCTTCTTGGATACTCTCTTCGATAGAAGAAGGTGAAAAGAGAAATTCAACTAAGTTTTGCTCTGGATGGTATTCTAATTCCACAACAGGGAAGGTGGTCATTTCCCCTTTTGGATTTCGTGCTACGATGACTGAGATCTCTTTGGCATAATCAACGAATTTTTCTAAGATAGCAGGGGCCTCAAAACCCTTATCAATATCGTCTTCAGTTTTGATAACTTGTACACCACGACCGTCATAGCCTTCGGTTCTCAGTTTGTTAACTGCTGGGATAAAATCAGTGTAATCTTTCAACTCTTCTTTTGTGTCTATAAATACAAATTCGGATGTTGGGATCTTGTTGTCCTGGTAGAATTGTTTTTGTACCCCTTTGTCTTTGATGATTTTCAATACACGAGGTTGCGGATAGACTTTTTTACCCTGTCGTTCTAATTCTTCCAGTGCTTCGATGTTGACGTTCTCAATCTCTACAGTGATGAGATCATAGTCTTGGCCAAAGGCCAGTACTTGTTCGTAATCTTTAATATCACCATTGACGAACGTACTTGCTAGGTTTTTGCAAGGTGCATTGGGGTCAGGGTCCATGCAAGCTATGTCAAGGTTGAGATCAATGGCAGATTGGATCATCATGCGACCAAGCTGGCCACCACCTAAAACGCCAATTGATATGTTCGGGTCAAAAATCATCTAGAATATTTATTTGACTGCAAATTTAAGCGAAGTGTTAAAAGATTCTGCCTTATTCGATTAGTAATATTTTGAGGATAAGAAATCCATGATAAATTGAGTTACTCAACTTGTAAGGAAATTGTTTTCAATTGATGACAAAGAGGAATACAGGAACAAGTTTTTAGATAAAAAGTCTAATATCTTGATTCAAATATAGGGGGAGTTTGATTCTCATTAATCCTAAGTCTCTTCCCTGTTTTCAGCTGTTTATTTTTTGATGATCCCCATTTTTTCCATCAATTTACTTGCGTTAAAACTCTTGCAAGCCCCTTCTGTGAGTTTGTAATCAAAAATGATTTCGTCGTTTTGAATCGTACTGTTAAACGAATAGTTGACTAAAACTTCATTTGCTTTTGATAATTCGGCAAGTTCAATGTCATGTGTAGAGATAAGACCAATGCAATTGCCTTCGCTCAATTGATTGATTAGCCCAATGGCACCTTTATGCCTGTCTTCTGAGTTGGTACCTTTTAGTATTTCGTCGAGCAAATAGAAGGTGGGCCTCTCTTCATTGAGGCTTTCTAATAGTTGTTTGATTCTCAAGAGTTCGGCATAAAAGGAGCTGATACTTTCTTCCAAATTATCTTGGGTACGCATACTGGTAAATATATCCATTAGCGAAAAGTCAAACTTTTCGGCACTGACCGGCGCTCCCATTTGTGCCAAGACCAAATTGACACCTAATGTTCTCAAAAATGTACTTTTCCCAGACATATTCGATCCGGTGATCAAGTTCAGTTTTTGACCATTGTCAATGGTGAACGAGTTTGGTATTCTTTTGTCTGACGGGATGAGTGGGTGACTCATGTCTATGGCTAGCAGTGAATGTTTATTCTCATTGACTGTCGGGTAACTAAGGTGCGGAGTAGTATATGCATAGGCACTCACATCAATCAATGCTCCGATTTGATTGGTGCTATTCAGCCAAGACTCAACATGGTCTGCATTTTTTTTACTCCATCTGACTATAGCCTTCATGAGAAAAATATCAATAGCAAACATACCATTGACAATAGGATAAATCATGTTGGTGCGATTAAATAAAAATTGCACCATCACTCTTAGATTCTTTAAGGATTTTGAAGCTGGTTGACCTGACCTTACGATTTTAGATCGGTAGGCGTTGAGCCAATTGGATTGGAATGATTTTGTTTCAATCTCAGCTATTGATAATTCATAGCCTTTCAATATACCTACGACATGTGGGAGGGTTTTTGTGAGCTCTAACAAAGGCACGAAGACTAATGAGAGTATACCTGTGTTCACCACTATAACAGCAAACACCCAGTGTATAGCTAGGCCGTAATAATTGTAAGCTATTACGGAGCTACAGGTTGCAAGAACCATCCATATTGCTAAAATACTCCAAATCGGTTTTTTAAATGTAGCAGTTTCACGATTGAGCCATTCAAGAACTTCTTTGATAGAATCGTTATCACTCTTTTCTTTATTATGCTGACGGCTCAGTGCAATCATTTTTTGATTCCAATCTAAATCCTCGTTGAGTTCTTTAATGCCCTCTTGACGCGCTTCAATGATTTCTTTTCCAGCTGGATTTTTTAACCAAGTAGCCAATACGTTTTTAACTCCTTCATATTCACTCCTGTTAATCATTTGGAATAATGAATTGGAACCAAATAAATCTAAGTCAGGCGCATAGGAGTGCGTACTGTCTTGATAGGTATTGCCTTGGTCAAATGATTTGAAGTTGCCATTTACCCTATCTAACTCCTCTTGATTGATGTCTGCAAGTGCTGAAAGTTGCTTGAGTTCAAACTTAAGTTTGTTGTGTCGCCTGATCAGTTGGCCAAAGACAGGGAATGCAACAAGTAGCAAAATAATAGCATTTTGTAATTCTCGGGCATTGACTAAATAGACAAACCCTATCACAAGAAGGACGAATACAAGTACTCGACTCCAACTCATCAGTTGAGTGGCTTTCTTTTTTCCTTCGCTTGAGAGCAAGAATTCTTGTGCGCGCTGCGCGAATATGCTTTTCTTTTCTTCTATTGTCATTGTTTTAGCAATTGGTAGGCGATCAGTGCACAGATATAGGCAACTGAGGACATGTAAACCAATTGCAAGATAGGCCATTTTATAGATTTTGTCTCTCTATATACGACCGCTAGCGTACCCATGCATTGCATGGCGAATGCATAGAAAACCATCAATGAAATCCCAAGTGCAAGGCTGTACATGGGTTGTCCAGTGTAAGGGTTGATTTCAGCACGTAATTTTTCTTTGAGCGTGCTTTCATCTTCTGCGTCAGAACCGACACTATAGATGGTAGCAATCGTGCCTACGAATACTTCCCTAGCGGCAAATGATGTAATAAGAGCGATTCCTATCTTCCAATCATAACCCAAAGGCCTGATTGCAGGCTCAATGAATTTACCTAGAATACCAGCATACGAATTTTCTAGTTTGTAAGAAGTGACGGCATTCTCGAACTCTGTAGACCCAACAACCAGTTCAGGTTGTACATTTTGAATGGTCTCCGGAGCTAGTGTCAAGCGATCTCCAGGGCCATATGATGCCATAACCCATAGAATGACAGAAATGGCCAATATGACCTTGCCTGCTTCGAATGCAAAAGTTCTACTTTTTGAATAGATCGTGATCCATACATTTTTCCACTTTGGCCATCTGTAGACGGGTAACTCCATGATGAAATAGCTGCGCTCTTTAACCTTCAGTATTTTTTGTAGCGCGTACGCAGAAAATATTGCTCCCAAAAATCCTAATAAGTACAAGAGCATAAGGGTCAACCCTTGCAAGTTTATTATTCCCCATAATTTTTCTTCAGGCACCACTAGTGCAATCAGAATGGCATAGACAGGCAATCGAGCTGAGCAGCTCATGAATGGCGTGACAAAAATGGTAATGATTCTGTCTTTCCAACTTTCAATATTTCTAGTTGCCATGATGGCGGGTATGGCACAGGCCATTCCTGAGATTAATGGAACTATACTTTTTCCATTCAATCCGAATTTTCTCATGATTTTATCCATCAAGAAAACCACTCTGGACATGTAGCCTGACTCTTCTAGGATGGCTATAAAGCAGAATAGTAGCGCTATTTGTGGAATGAAAATGACCACACCTCCTAAGCCTGGAATGATACCTTCTGCAATTAGGTTCGTCAACACTCCTTCTGGTAGCGTGCTTGCTGTGAGGGCACTGAATTTTGCGAAGCTTTTGTCGATGAGGTCCATGAATGGGTTGGACCATTCGAAAATAGCTTGAAACATCGTGAAGAGTACGACAAAGAAAATCAGATATCCGTAGACGCTATGGGTAAGGATTTTGTCAAACTTATTGGTTCTGGATGCGCGGACATCCATATTGATTTTGGATACTACATTGTTGAGCTTTTGTCTGATCAACTTGTAGCGATCTACGGTCTCAGTGGTCTGGAATTGCCTATCACAAAAATTGTATTTTACCTTGGCATCCGCAATGAATTTCTTTTCTTCAATGTTTAAGAAAGACTTACTAAATGTCTGTTGGGCATATTGATAGGCGACATAGTCATTGTCAATCCCGAATTTTGATTTTAGTATCGGAATGATCTCAGGCGAGAGTACGTTGATGTCATAGAAGGTTTTTGAAACTTGAGTTGGTCTCTGAGCTAGTACATTTTTTAGTTCGGGTAGTCCTTCGCCAGTTCTGCCATTTATAGGTATTACTTTGGTGTCAAATTCTTGTTCTAGTGCAGTAATATCAATATTCAAGCCTTTTCGATTGGCTTGATCCATCATATTGAGGGCTAATATGGTTGGCACTCCTAAATCTTGTATTTCAGTGAATAGCAAGAGGTTCCTTTCCAAGTTAGAGGCATCAGCTACTACCACGATGACGTCTGGAAAATCATTGGCAGAGCGATCACTCAATACATCGAATACTACCCGTTCGTCCATTGATCGTGGGTATATGCTGTAAGTGCCTGGGAGATCTATAACATTAATCGTTAGATTATTGGTGTTGAATTTCCCACTTACCTTGTCCATGGTGACCCCAGGGAAGTTTCCCACTTTTTGATTCATTCCAGTCAATTGGTTGAATACGGAAGTTTTCCCGGCGTTTGGATTACCTATGAGGGCAATATTGATCAGTTGACTCATGAAGGTATTAGGATAGGGTGATAGTTTTAGCTTCGTCTATTCTTAGTGATAAAGAATAACCAGATACATCGATACAAATCGGATCGCCTAGAGGTGCTGCGAATTTCATTTCAATTTCGTTACCAGGTAAAACGCCCATTTCTAATAATTTCAAAGAGATGTATTCATCCTTGAAATTCTTTACAATTCCTTTTTCACCTGGCTTCAAATCTGCAACAGACCTCTCCATTCTTATTTAGATTAATTTAAAATAAGGGCAAATCTAGTTTTTTTGTTTGTGTGCTGCAAATGAGATTTTATGAGAAAGCTCATGTTTTTAATATTAATTCAGTTGGTGATAAAATTCACTTAATTTTGTCTTTATAAAATTGAAATATGGCTAAATCAAAAACAGTATTCTTTTGTCAAAGTTGTGGTGCTCAATCTCCCAAATGGCAAGGCAAGTGCTCGACGTGTGGAGAATGGAATTCATATGTGGAAGAGATAGTAGAGAAGTCTGAGAAGAATGTCAAGATTTGGTCAGAAACAGAGCATTCGACGGTGGCCAATGTACCCAAGAAAATCAATGACATTGTTGCAGAGCAATCTGGAAGAATTGGCACCAATGACGCAGAATTGGACCGTGTGCTTGGCGGAGGGATTGTAGCAGGATCTTTGGTCTTGATAGGTGGTGAGCCGGGGATAGGCAAGTCAACTTTATTTCTTCAAATGGCACTGCAGTTGCAAAACAGAAAAGTACTGTATGTTTCGGGAGAGGAAAGCCCTCAGCAAATTAAGTTGCGTTCAGACAGGATGAAACCATTGACATCAGACAATTGTTATTTACTAGCCGAAACGTCTATTGCTCAAATTTTTCAGCAAGTATTAACTTTGCAACCAGATGTGTTGATTATCGATTCTATACAGACCTTGTATAGTGCCAAAATAGAAAGTAGCGCAGGGAGTGTCAGTCAAGTACGTGAGTGTACTGCTGAATTGTTACAATTTGCCAAGACATCAAACGTGCCTGTTTTTATGATCGGTCACATCACTAAAGAAGGTTCGATTGCTGGACCAAAAGTACTAGAGCACATGGTAGATACGGTGTTGCAATTCGAAGGTGATCGTCACCTTAGCTATAGGATTTTACGAACGATTAAAAATAGATTTGGGTCCACGTCTGAGATTGGTATTTATGAAATGCTGTCCAATGGCATGCGTCAAGTGTCTAATCCTTCCGAATTATTGATCTCTAATAAGGATAATGAGTTAAGTGGTGTCGCAATTGGCGCATCGATAGAAGGGAACAGGCCGCTATTGATTGAGACACAGGCATTAATTAGCCCATCTGCATATGGTACGCCTCAGCGATCCACTACTGGTTATGATGCCAAAAGATTAAACATGCTGTTAGCAGTTTTGGAAAAAAGGGGAGGGGTCAAGTTGGGTAACCAAGATGTGTTTTTAAATATAGCTGGTGGGTTGAAAATTGTCGAGCCTGCGTTGGATTTGAGTATTTGTGTGGCCATCGTATCGTCTATTGAGGATAAGGTGATTTCATCAGACATTTGTTTTGCTGGAGAAGTTGGTCTCGGTGGAGAAGTGCGGGTAGTGTCAAGACTGGACAATCGAGTGTCGGAAGCGGAGAAACTGGGTTTCAAAGAGATTTATGTTTCAAAAGCGGGACAAAAGGTTCTAGAAAAAGTCAATTCGAAAATCAAAATCCATTTTGTGAGAAACATCGCCGAGGTATTCAAACAATTGTCGTCTTGACATTGTTTTTGACAGAACATTAAGCCTGGTCTCACGTAAGCTTATCAGAATTTAAAAACCAATGAACATGAAAAAATTAATCTATTTACTGGTATTATCCCCGATACTAGCGTTTGGTCAAGCGCCAAGTTTGCAAGAAGAAGTCTTAGGTGGTACTGGTTACAACGAAAGTCAAATTACCCAACTCATTCAGGTTATTCCAACTGATAAATTTGCCTGGAGCCCTGGTGAAGGAGTCAGGAGTGTTTCGGAAGTCGTAGCGCATATCGCTTTCGCAAACTATATGTTTAGTGAGAAATTAGGAGCAACTATTCCTGAAGGGGTTGGTTATGAGGATTTTGAAAAGACCTTGAAGACAAAAGATGATTTAGCATCAAACATTACAGCTTCATTTGCTTTGCTGAAGGAAACTATAGGCTCTGTGACCGATGATCAATTAGCAGAGAAAGTAGAGATGCCTTTTGGTACGTTTAGTAAACGAGCCTTGTTGATGATTGTCAACTCTCATTGCGCTGAGCACAAGGGACAATTTATTGCTTATGCAAGAATGAATGATGTGACGCCTCCTTGGAGTTCAAAAGACAATTAATCAAAGACAGACAGTATAGAAATAGAAAAGGCTCGGGTATCCGAGCCTTTTCTATTTCTATATAATGATATTCTTTTAGTCCTCGTCTTCTTTTTTCATTTCTCCTAATACTTGGATCTCAGGGATCTCGACATAGTTGAAATCATAGTTGAAGAATGAGCTTAAATCTTCTCCTGCTTCCTGCATGTCTTCATCTCCTTCTTCATAGTACCAGTTCACCTTTATGGCCTTGCTTTTTATAGTTCGCAAGTCATTGATTTTTTTCATCAAGATGTAGATACACTTGGATGAACTTGTGTTGAAGTATTCATAAGCGATGTTCAAAACCAAAGACTCTTTTTCTGTAGCCCCAAATTGATCAATGCTATCATTCAAATGTTTGTAAAAAGCAACAGGGTTTTCAGGACTTGACTTGCCTCTTATATCCAACAGTCCCTTTGCGGGGTTGAAGTATATAGAAGGCGTGATTCTAGTTGCTCTTATAAAAAATCCTTTCATGATGAATATATCTAGCTATTACTGTTACCAAAGATGATGAATTTTAGCCGAAATTGAAATACGGGAAATTCCTAAATCTTAATTTTTAATATTTGGAATATTGAATATCGTTGTTATTAACTGAAAATCAATGAAGTTCAAATGTATTTTTTTGTTTTAGTATAAGATTAGGTCAATTACGGACTTCACTGTAGGGGATTCCCCTAGCCGTATCAATATTGACTTTCTTGATCTAAGTCCGAAAAGAACCGGTCGGACTCATCATTTTCAGTCGAATCTTCAACCTTACCTTCTTCTTTTTTGCCTTTTTTGTATTTGATTACCTTAAACTCGGTACGTCGATTTTGTTGATGTTCAATTTCTGTTTCTGCATTAAAAACAATCGGTTTTGTTTCACCATATCCTTTTGCAACCAACCTCTTAGATTCAATTCCTTTTGAATTAATGTAATTGACAGCAGATTCGGCTCTGCGCTGAGACAAGTTCATGTTGTAGCTATGATCTGCTCTTATATCAGTATGCGAACTCAATTCAATGGTGATCTCTGGATTGTCGTGCATGATGGTCACCAATTTGTCCAATTCAGCTGCAGCTGCTTCTTTGATGTCTGCCTTATTTAAATCGTAATAAATGTTGTTGAGGACGATGGGTTTTTGCATGACAATTTGATTCAGGGTCAAATCAATCTCGAAATTAACGTCAGTCACCATTTCCTTTAATTTCGATTTGTCCAGAGACTTTCCAATGGTTGAGAAGTCAATTCTCGAGGTGAAGTAATCGTCTTTTTCAGCGATCAAATAATAATTCTCTTCTGGGTATACCCTGAAGAGATACTTGCCGTCTACTCTTGTAAAGGTTTCATCTATGATGCCGTCTTCTGCATCTACGAGTACCACTTTAGTATTGGATAGGGGGATTAGATGATCATTTTCATCAGGTGTAAGTGTAGTGCCAGACAGGTAGTAATTAACGATTTTAAGATTGGGGTCATCATTGACGAAGGTGTAGATGTCGTCATCACCTTTTCCACCAGGACGGTTAGAAGTGAAAAACCCTCTAGAAGGGTTGAATAGGAATAATCCGAAATCATCATCTTTTGAATTAATAGGTACACCTAAATTCTCTATCGTAACATGACCTGAAGTACGTGTCGCTTGAAACAAATCTATGCCTCCAAAACCTGGGTGTCCATCAGAAGAAAAGTAAAGCATACCAGTACCTCCAGCATAAGGGAAGAGTTCGTTTCCAGGAGTGTTGATTTGTGGACCCATATTGCGCACATCCACCCATCTTCCTCGTCTGTTGAGTTTGGCAGTATAGATGTCTAGACCACCGTGTCCACCATCCCTATTGGATGAAAAGAAAAGTGTAGATCCATCTGGGCTGAGCGCTGGAGTAGAGTCCCAACTATCTTTTCCATTTATGGATAATGGCCTTGCTGTACTCCAAGTGCCATTTCTATAGCGGGTGAAATACAAGTTGACATCATTAGTCCCTGAAGACTTTCCATTATTGGCTTTTGCAAATATGATTGTGTTACCGTTTTTTGAGATGGTAATTGATCCTTCATTGACGTCAGGGTCGTTTACATTTTCGTCGAGTGCCTTGAGTGTGTTGAGGTTTACATTGGCTCCTTTTGATCTTACTCGATAGATATCAGTGAAGGGTGTACCAGTTCCTTTGTAGGTTTTCCCTCCCTCTCTATTGGAAGTGAAATATAAGAACCCATTGTTGTAAATAGGTGAGTACTCCGCGTATTCGGTATTCAACGAATCTAGGTTTTTAACTCTAAAGAAACTTTTTTTACTTTTTAGCTCCTTCAGTATGGCGAAGTTGTCATATTCGTTTTGCGCCCATAATCTTACATTTTCATCTTCTGCTATTTTAAGATATTCCTCTAATAGTTTCTTCGCTTCCTTTTCTTTGTTGTTGGCTTTTAGCGCCAGTGCGCAATAGTAGTAGGCATTCTCTTGTTCTACGTCATTGTCAATTGCGGCTTGATAATAGGGAGTAGCCTTTTTGATTTGGTTGGATTTTCTATATGCTTCTGCTAATTGATAATTGGAGACAGGATCATCTTTCTTTAGCTTCTTCTTGTATAAGTATATAGCGGTACTGTACTCTCCTTGCTCAAAGCTTTTGTTGGCCTTGTTCATGGGGTTACATCCTACAATTAGTAGTACGCATAACGTTAATATATAATCAATAACACGTTTCATTTGATAATTACAATATAAACCAAGATGAGGAATTAAGCCTAGAAAAATCTACCTAACCAGCTATTTTGAGCAGGGATGACCCAGCCATTCTTGAATTCACCTACTGTGGGAACCAAATTGTTGAAAGTCATGGTGTCTTTGGTGACTTTTCCTTGTGCGACAAGTTCTTTTACTCCATTGATACTGCTTTCTGATAGTTGGTCGTCTTTCAAAAAGTACACTTTGGTTCTATTAAATAAATCGAGGTTCAGTTTGTTTGATAGCTCTTGTACGAGTGCTACTGATGCATCAATAGAACAGCCACTTGCTTTGTTGAAGCTTTCGTCTACCGCAATGACCAAAAACTTATTGTGCATCACTTTGAATGCACTTTTTAGAGGTGCACCATGAGCAGCCCATTCTGTCAAAAAAGAAGTGGCCAACGAATTGATGTGGGCTAAACCGGTGGAGTCAATATCCTGATCAGATTGATAAACCCAAACTCTTGCCGATTCCGGCATTTTATTAAATTCAATAATCATAGTATACTTTTCTATACTCTACGAAAAACTAGACAAAAAGCTGCACTTAGTTGCTTGAAGTTTCGATGGGATCTACTACCTCAGGTTTTTGAGGGAAAAGAATGGAGAATACAATTGAAAACCCTAGTGCCCCCATGATGACAACAAAGGACCAAATAACTGGTATATGAGCATGCTCGATTCCTATCATATTAAAGCCCTTCTGTATCAGACTCCATTCTAGTAGCATTTTTGCTCCAATGAAAACCAAGACGATAGACAATCCTTTTTGAAGTAAATAAAACTTGTCCAGTATATTGGCTAACAAGAAGAACATGGCTCTAAGCCCCATCACGGCAAATATGTTTGACGTGTAAATGATGAATTCATTTTGACTAATAGCAAAAGCAGCAGGTATTGAATCTACTGCAAAAATTAAATCAGTGGACTCGATCAATAGCACCACGATGAATAATGGAGTAAACCAAAACTTCCCATTTTCTCTAAAGACGAATTTGCCACCCTTCTCTTTGTCAGAAACAGGGAGTAATTTTTTAGCTAATTTGGTGAGTAAATTTTTCTCAGGAGCAATTTCCATCTCTTCTTCTTCATTGAAGATTTTGATGCCAGAGTAAATCAAGAATACACCGAATATATATAGTATCCAATGGAATTGAGTAATAAGGATAGCGCCTAAAAAGATGAATATTGCTCTAAATACAATTGCACCTAATATTCCCCAAAACAGAATGTCGTGATAATATTCGTCTTTGACTTTGAAGTATCTCAGAATAAGAAGGATGACGAATATATTGTCTACAGAAAGTGCTTTCTCAGTCACATAGGCAGAGAAGAACATAATGGCATCATCAGGTCCGCCACCATAAAAGTAGATGAGTCCACCAAAAATGACAGATACTCCAATCCAAAAAAGCGTCTGTAGTAAGGCGTCTTTTTGAGTAATCTTTTGTGAGGTTTTGTGGAGTAGTCCTAAATCCACTACTAAAAACAGTATAATAACTATCCCGAAAATTCCGAATAGTAGTACTTCGTTAGTGCCAGCAAAAATATTAGCTATCATTAGCATTTCAATTTAGGTGTCTGATTTTTCTCGAATCATTAATTATTTGACACAGACCACAAATAAAGCCATAATATATCGTAATCAGAAAACAATAAAGCAACACTTTTTCAAGCTTTAGATAAGTGTTGATTTTCAGGGGGTTAATGATAGGTTTTACTCGACTAACTGAAGGTTGACCAAATGATTATAAGTGCTGTTTGTTTTAGCATATAGCTCTTGATGCGTGCCTGATTCTGAGATGGCTCCTTTTTCTAGTACAAATATTTTGTCTGAAGACTTGATAGTCGCTAATCTGTGCGCGATTATTAAGGTGGTTCGGTTTTTCATCAATTCATTGAATGCCAGCTGAACTTGTTGTTCTGATTCTGCATCTAATGAACTCGTGGCTTCATCCAAAATAAGGATCGATGGGTTCTTGAGTATCGTTCTGGCGATGGCGACTCTCTGACGTTGTCCACCAGACAACTTAACTCCTCGTTCTCCGACTAAAGTATCAAATCCCTCAGGGAACGACTCGATGAATTCAATGGCGTTTGCTTGTTTAGCAGCTTGTTTGATTGCATCTTCACTAGCCTCTGGGTTTCCATAGGCAATATTTTCTTTGATGGTCCCACCAAATAATATGATTTCTTGTGGTACAACGCCAACATTTTTTCTAAAAGCAGTCAGGTCATAGTCGTTGATTTCTTTACCATCAACCTGAATAGAACCACTATAACCGTCATAAAGTCTCATGACCAATTGGGCCAGTGTTGATTTGCCTGCGCCACTTTTGCCTACCAAGGCAATTTTTTGGCCAGGGTTAATTTCCAAGGAAAGTTGAGAAAGAACCTCTAACTCTGGTCTGCTTTCGTATGCAAACGACACATTTTTGAATTCTATTTTCCCTTTAATCGGCACATCCTCACTATCATTATTGATTTCTTCTTGAGCTTCTTGATGAATCTCTAAAATACGCTCAGAAGCGCCTATGGCTCTTTGAACTTGACCAAAGAGATCTCCCAGCCCTGCAATAGAACCTCCTATGAATGCAGTATATAGCACAAAAGAAATCAGATCTCCCATAGAGATATCTCCATTTTGAAGCAGTGTTGCTCCATACCAAATAATAGAAATCATTCCTCCAAAGAGGGCAAAGATGATGAACGAAATAAAGCCTGCTCTATATTGTGCTGCTTTGATTGCAGTTTGGACAACACCTTCTAATGCACCACTATATCTGTTTTTTTCAAAAGCCTCATTGGTAAATGATTTTACCGCTAATATTGATTGGAAGGTTTCTTCTGCAATAGTAGAAGATAGTGCTAATTCATCTTGCGATTTACGTGAGTAGCTTCTGATTTTTTTACCAAATAGCATGGCCGCAATGATCAATACTGGGAAGGTTGCCAGCATAAAGATGCTAAGCTGAGGAGTCATCCAGAAAATAAGTGCTATCCCAACTATTAAGGTGACGACTTGTCTGATCAGCTCTGCTAATGTTGTTGAAAAAGTGGTTTGAAGTAAACTCACGTCAGCGGACATTCTAGACATGAGGTCTCCTGTCCTCATTTTGTCAAAGAAGGAGATGGGTAATTGAATGATTTTTTGATACAATTCATTGCGGACATCCGCCATTGCATTTTCACTTACTTGTGCGAATAAGTACACTCTGAAAAAAGAAATGATTGCTTGAATTAAAAAAATGGCAAGTAATGCCAATGCAATATGATTGAGGTCTTTTAGATACCAATCTTGATTACCGCCAGCTACATCAATGAGCTTGCCTGCAACAAGAGGGAAAGCCATTAATAAAAAACTACCTACTATTAAAAAAACAAGACCAACGATGAATTTGGTTTTATAAGGATTGATGTATTGAAAAATGCTGTAAAGTTTTTTGAAGTTCTTTTGGTTCAGCTTTCTCTTGTCTTCCTCTTTTAGCTTTTCTCTTGCCATTTTTATACCGTCAATTTCGCGCAAAAGTAAGTAGATTTTTCGCCAAAAGCGAGGGGCATTATTTGATGGTTATTTAACACAGCTAATCTTTTTTAAGTAAAGATTATGAAGAACCTTTACTTAAATTTGAATGATGAAAAGTATATGTGTCTATTGTGGGTCTTCTTCGGGCAAAGACGCTGTCTATTTGAATACTGCTATTGAACTGGGAACGGCTCTAGCCGATCGTAAAATCAAGTTGGTGTATGGTGGTGCTAGAATTGGCGTCATGGGTCATGTAGCAGATAGTTGTCTGAAAAAAGGTGGCGAAGTGTTGGGGGTGATCCCTGAATTTTTGGATAAAACAGAGGTGTCTCATAGTGGTTTGACCGAACTGGTGATGACCAAGTCTATGCACGAGAGAAAAACTATCATGGCAGAAAGAGCAGAGGGATTTATAGCTCTCCCAGGTGGTTTTGGTACATTAGAGGAATTGGCAGAAATCCTTACATGGAGTCAGTTGGGATTGATCAGTAAGCCAATCGGTATTCTTAATGTTGCGGGTTACTATGACAATCTATTAGCAATGTTTGAGACAATGTTGGACAGTGGGTTTATCAAATCTTCTAACTTGGCCTTGTTTGAGGTGGACGAAACAGTGGAAGGATTGTTGCAAAAAATGGAAGCTTTTAAAATAATTAAAACGAGCTACAAAGAGAAGTTGGGCTTGACATAAGTTTGATTATAGAAGAATAATCTCTTTATTTGAGAAGCAGCGCTTGGGGACTAAACATTAGTCACTGTGCAAGAATCATTTTTACATTTTATATGGAAGTATCAGCAGTTTGATTCCTCGGGATTACAAACTACGACTGGGCTGCCTATGGCCATTTTTGGAACTGGCCATCACAATAGTAATGAAGGTCCAGATTTTCTGAATTCCAGATTGAAAATAGATGACATCCAATGGCATGGTCATGTCGAGATTCATGTGTCGTCATCAGATTGGGAACGGCATCAGCATCAATTAAATCCGAAGTATAACAATGTGGTGTTGCATGTCGTCTGGAACCATGATCGTGAATGTGTCAGGCAAGACGGAGAACAGTTACCGGTTTTAGAACTGAAAGGTCGAGTAAACTTGGACCTTATATCTAAATATGAAACACTCATGGAGAGTGCTGATCAAATTGTGTGCAGTGCTCAGTTTTCTAGAATACCTTCAATAATTACCACTTCTGCACTGGATGCTGCTTGTGTGGAACGTTTAAATGCTAAGTCACAATTGATTCTTGATCTATTAGATGAGAATAATGGTGGTTGGGAAGAAACGGCTTATCAGGTGTTGGTGAAAAACTTTGGGTTCAAACGAAATGCAGAGACATTTCTGAAGTTGGCATCTAGTCTGCCATTTAAGATTTTGAAAAAACATACGATTGACGGTTTTCAAATAGAGTCATTATTATTTGGAATGGCAGGCTTGATATCTAACCATGAGGACCAATATGCTTCAAAGCTTTTGAAGGAATATGAATTCTTAGCTAAAAAGTATGGTCTCAAGAATAAGGAGTTGATTAGAGTAGAATGGGACTTTCACCGGATGAGGCCAGGGAATTTTCCGACGATTAGACTATCTCAGTTGAGCTCATTTATTATTGGTAATCATAGTTTATTTGATACTTTGGTCAATTACTCATCTGTGTCAGAGCTTAAAAGAAAATTCTCGTTGAACGTATCACCCTATTGGCAGACACACCATGATTTTGGGAAGGAATCATCCAGAAAACATGCCGGTATGGGGCAGTCCAGTATTGATAATCTATTGATCAATACGGTGGCACCTTTGTTGTTTGCCTATGGCCGATCGATCAACGAACCAAAATATTTTGAAAGGGCAGAAGAGCTGCTATTATCTATCAAGGCGGAAAGGAATAGTATATTAAATCAATGGGTAGGACTTGGTGTCCAACCAGAGAATGCCTTTTATTCTCAGGCTATCTTGCAATTGAATAATGAGTATTGTTTGAAAAAGCGCTGTCTTTCCTGTAAAATTGGGGTCAAACTTCTGCAAGATTCGAATTGACACTTCTATTTATATACGTAATCAATATTTCTGTTTTGGTTACCGGGCTCTGGCTTTGGTATAAAATGTACACGCCGCTACTTAATAAGTATGTCTATATGATAGCTGCCCTATTGAAATTGGGGTCAGGTGTAGCGCTAGGTATGCTGTATCTATACCACTATCAACCTGGAGATACATGGATGTATTGGCAGCAGGTACAATTACTAATGGACCAACCTATTGGTGATATGTTGGTAGCAGTGATGCAACCCATAGATGTTTCCCAGCCAGTGAGAGCAATTATATTTTATAGAATGGTTTCAATAGTTGCTTTGATTACGCAAGGGGACTATTGGATTGTAGGGCTGTATTTTTCTTGTTTCAGCTTTTTGGGAGCGAGTTTCTTTTGCGATAGAGTGATAAGATTTTTTGGGATACTAAAATGGCCAGTAGTCATATCGTTTATGTTGGTTCCGTCTGTTGTGTTTTGGAGTTCAGGGTTAATGAAGGAAAGTCTAGCGTTTGGTGCGATGTGTTTTTATGTGTCGGGGATGTTGGACTTGGTTTATGGAGAGTCAATGAAGAAAAGAATGGTGGCGAGCGTCTTGATAGGCTTTGTGCTGTTGGTTATGATAAAGTATTATATAGCAGCGGTATTGGTACCTCTTTCTGTGATTTGGTTTTTTTATAAAAAAAATCGAAGGTTAAACGAGAGGGTAAAGCTACCGTTGTTGAGGTTGTTGGTAGTTTCTGTTGCGCTTATTCTTCCATTTTACGTTTTCCTACTTTGGCTAAGTCCTAATTTTCAAGTTTCTAGGTTCTTGATGATCCTCAATGAAACGCATGAATTGGTATTGTCAAACACTCTTCCTCTCAACGCAGTAGTGCCATTGATTTCACCTGAACATTGGTATTCGTCCATTATCAATGGAGTACATTATTCTTTTTCAGGCTTGTATAGGCCTTTGTTTTTTGAGAATACTTCGTTTCCTGCTATTCTGAGTGGTATTGAAAACGCTATTCTATTTGTAATGTCTGTGATGGCTTTGGTCATTGCTAAAAAGGAGAACTTCAAAAAAATGCCTGCAGAGTGGTTGTTGGTTGCATTGTACGTTGGTGTAACCGCTCTTTTTATCAGTTACTCGATACCCAACTATGGATCTGTAGCTAGATATAAGGTGTATTATATTCCATTTCTTGTCATTCCAATTATTTATCTAGTTCAGGGATATTTATTTAGAAAGCAGTCGTAATCGGGGTTTATCTTTCAATAAATTTGCGGCATGAATAACCCAGTAATCATATTTGGAGCTAGTGGCTTGGGAAGAGCAGCACTAGAGATTTTTGAATCAAATGGTAATGTAGTGTATGGTTTCTTGGACGACAACAAGGATTTACACAATACCGAAATAGATAATATTCCTGTACTTGGTAGTACAGAAGACAGCAATTTCCTGAAATTGATAGGAGGGAAATGTGAAGCTTTCATCGCATCTGATGATAACAAAGAGAAAAAAGCCTTCACAGAAATGATCGTAGAAGATCGAAAAATGATGCCTGTCAATGCAGTTCATCAAAGCGTTATTCTTTCTAAAACATCTTCTCTTGGTCATGGAAATTTGGTCAATAGCGGTTCAGCTATTGGAGCAGGAACTGAAATAGGCAATCACTGTTTGATAAATAGTGGGGTCGTAATAGATCATTCCTGTCAAATTGGAGATTATGTACAAATCGGTGTAGGAGCTAAAATTGGTGCAAACGTTGAAATAGGAAACGGTGCATTCATTGGTACAGGTGCTGTCATAGTTGGAGGATTGAAAGTGGGTAAAAGTGCTCGTGTAGGTGCTGGTTCTATTGTCATATCTAGCGTTGACCCTAAGAAAACAGTGTTTGGCAACCCAGCTGCTGAGCTAAAGAAATAAATTGAATCTTATCTTCTGCTTAGCAGGAGATAATTCTTTATCTTATCGGACAGTGAACTAACCTAGTCATCTAAATGTCAACGATTTCCGAAACAGATCTCATCCTCAACAAGGACGGGAGTGTATACCATCTCAATCTCAAGCCTGAGAATATATCCGATACGATTATAGCGGTAGGTGATCCTACCCGTGTGTTTCGTGTCAGTCAACACTTTGATAGTATAGATTTTGAGATGAATCGCCGAGAGTTTATTACGCACAAAGGTAAATTCAAAGGGAAGGATATTACAGTGATCAGTACCGGTATGGGCACTGACAATGTAGAGATATTTATGACCGAATTAGACGCGTTGGTCAATATTGATCTGAAGACACGCGAGATCAAAGAGAAGAAGAAAAAGCTCAGTATTATTCGAATAGGTACTTCTGGTAGTTTGCAGGAAGATGTAAGACTGGGCAGTCATTTGGTATCTGATTTTGGGATTGGTATAGATACGTTGATGAGTTTTTATAATCTCCGTCAGACAGGTTTTGAAAATACGATTTCTAATAAGTTGAAAGAATTCATCGATTTGCCTTTCAAACCCTATTGTGTTGAAGGGTCAGAAATGTTAAGGGATAAATATGCCTTTGATATGATCAGTGGAAATACCGTTACGTGTCCTGGCTTTTATGCGCCACAAGGGAGGAAGTTGAGGGTTGATTTGAAATACCCTCACCTGATGGAGGATTTGATGTATTTCAACCATGAAAATTTTTGGTTGACAAACTTCGAAATGGAAACTGCAGGTTATTATGCTTTGGGTAGATTGATGGGGCATGAGATGCTAAGTCTGAATGCCATTATTGCCAATCGAGCTCGAAATAAGTTTTCTAAAGATCCAGATAAAGTCATAGATGCGCTAATCAAGAAAGTACTTGATAGAATTTAGTGTAGGGTAGCCGGAGGTTGCCTAAATATTGTTATATTTAGTTTCACCTGATATAGAAAAATGGAGCTACAACGTACTTTTGATTCCTTATATTATCAACTCGAGCATTATCCTAATGAAGCCTGTATGGCTAAAAAGGTAGATGGGGTTTGGCGCAAATATTCAACATCAGAAGTAGCTGATATTGTCAAATCACTGGCGCAGGGCCTTTTAAGTATTGGAGTTGTAGCTGGTGATCGTGTGGCCATTATTTCTCCAAACCGTCCCGAGTGGAATTTTGTAGATTTGGCATGTGCTGAAATAGGTGTGATCAGTGTCCCTATGTATCCTACGATTACTACTGACGATTTTGGATTTATCTTCAAACATGCAGGGGTCAAGATCGTTTTCGGTAGTGATAAAGATTTAATCAAAAAAATTAAGAAAGCTTCTAAAATTTTTGCTCCAGAGAAGATTTATTCTTTTGACGAAGTATCGGGAGCCTCCCATTGGGAAGAGTTGTTGACTATTGACAGTAGTGCGTATAGCCAGCAGCGGTTAGATTCTATGAAGGCAGTGCGCCCTGAAGATCTATTTACCATTATATACACATCTGGTACAACGGGTGACCCCAAGGGGGTAATGTTGAGTCATCATAACGTAGTGTCAAATTTCATGGCGGTACATCATGCCGTTGGTCATTTGTTTAACCCGGATGATCGAGCATTGAGTTTTTTGCCTCTGTGTCATATCTTGGAACGTACAGCATCTCATTTTTATCTAAGGACAGGTATTTCAATATATTATGCTACTAGCTTGGAGACTATAGGGGAAGAAATCAAAGATGTGAAACCGCAGATGTTTACGAGTGTACCAAGATTGCTCGAAAAAATATATGATAAAATTGTTGCCAAGGGTCTAGCGTTAGGTGGGGTCAAAAAACGATTATTCTTTTGGGCTTTAAACCTGGGATTGAAATTTGATCCAGAACAAGATCAAGGTTGGTGGTACAATCAACAGTTGTCAATAGCTAGAAAACTTGTGTTTTCGAAGTGGGTTGAAGCACTGGGAGGTAATCTGAAATATGTGATTGTGGGTGCGGCAGCACTTCAACATAGATTGGCAAGGGTGTTTTGGGCAGCACAAATCCCAGTATGTGAAGGGTATGGGTTGACGGAGACCTCTCCTGGTATTTGTTTCAATTTACCATTTGAGGGGCATATTAGAATAGGCTCTGTAGGAAAGCTGCTCCAAGACATAGAAGTTAAGATTGCAGAGGATGGTGAGATTTTATGTAAAGGACCCAATGTCATGATGGGCTATTATAACCAACCTGATTTGACCGCAAGTGTCATGACCGACGGCTGGTTTCATACCGGGGATATTGGCCAGTTTGATGATGATTTTTTGAAGATTACGGACCGAAAAAAAGAAATGTTCAAGACTTCTGGTGGTAAGTATATAGCGCCGCAGGTCATGGAAAATAAATTCAAGGAGTCTGTTTATATAGAACAAATCATTGTGTTGGGTGAGGGGAGGAAGTTCCCAAGTGCCTTGATTGTGCCTCATATGGAGATGTTAACAGATTGGTGTCGCAGGCATCAAGTGGATATCGATCTTGAGAAGATGACGAAAAGCCCTGAAGTAATTAAACTCCTCGAGAAAGAAATTAAGAAAAAGAACAAAGGTTTTGGTAACTGGGAACAGGTGAAGAAATTTGAGATTTTAGATCATGAATGGAGTGTAGATACTGAGGAGTTGACGCCTACTTTGAAACTCAAACGACGCGTGATCAAAGAAAAGTATGCTGCACAAATTGAAAGACTTTACGATGATGCCTGATTAATAGTCAATGAAATGCGTCCTCGAATTGGGTGATGTTGTCTTTGCCGTCTATGGCGATGATGTCAAAACGAATATTTTGCTGCCAATCAATTGTTAGCAGGAATTCTTCTGCTGCAGAGATAATCATGTTCTTTTGATTGTTGGACACCGATTCTTCTGGGTGGCCAAACTTTTTACTGCTTCTCAATTTCACTTCTACAAACACCATGCAATTGTCTCGTTTGGAGATAATGTCAATCTCCGCGCGTTTATACCTATAGTTACGACATACTATTTCATAGCCTTTGTCAATTAAATACTTGACTGCCTGATCCTCTCCTTTCTGTCCTAGTTCTTGGTTTGACTCAGTCAAAGACATCTTAGTAATGTGCTCGTTTTGTAGGTCTAAAAATACGTAACCATGATAAGCTACTAAGGAATACCTAGAAACCCAGCAAAAAACCTGCGCAAACGCAGGGTGTAATACTTGTAATATTGATTTTAGGTGAAATAGTGGGCGTTAAGTGTTCGGTATATTTTGAATATCGTAATTGCGCGTGTAAAAAACTACGTAGTTATGTGGATATTTTTAAAATTTGAGGTTGTAAACTGAGGATATTGGAAATATTGGCTAAATCAGGTTAATTTATTTTAAAAAACTAAGTAGTTATACGGTGTTTATTTACTTTAGCAACTGAGAAAAATAATAAACTCTCTTTTACTTATGGATTTGAATGTTTGTATTACTTGGAAAATCCTAATTGAAATTGAGTTGAAGTCAGCATTTGAGAATAGAAAATTACGATCTAGAATCATAATCTGAACAAGACTTTAAAATATTTATAACTTAAAATTATTGCTATGACGATTTTGACAAATGTAATGAGTGAGATGTCTACGGAGGTTGCTGCACAAGCATCCGAAGGAGCGGTTGCACTTTTTACAGCCAACAACATTTGGATGATGTTGGCAACAGCGCTAGTGTTTATTATGCACTTAGGGTTTGCTGGTGTTGAGGCAGGGTTTGGACAGTCTAAGAACACTGTTAACATCCTTTTCAAAAACACAATTACTCCTATTATAGGTCTTTTGACTTATTTGGTATGTGGTTTCAATTTGATGTATCCTGGAGAGTTTCAATACATCTCAGGATTTTTAGGCTTTGCAGGCTTAGGTATTGGTTTTGATGCTGCTGTTGATGGTGCTTCTATCGATTATCATGAAGGAGGGTATACTTACTGGACAGACTTCTTGTTCCAAGGTATGTTTGCTGCTACTGCTGCCACTATCGTATCTGGCGCGATTGCTGAAAGAGTAAAAGTTTCTGCTTACATGATATTCACTGTTGTATATGTAGGTCTTGTATACCCAATCCTAGGTTCTTGGAAATGGGGTGGTGGATGGCTAGAGGAATTGGGCTTCTACGATTTCGCAGGTTCTACTTTGGTGCACTCTGTTGGTGGATGGGGAGCATTAGCTGGTATCATGATCATCGGGCCAAGACTTGGTAAATATGTAGATGGCAAAGTAATTGACAAGCCTGGTGCTTCTGTGCCGTTAGCTGTAATTGGTGTGTTCTTATTATGGTTAGGATGGTTCGGTTTCAATGGTGGTTCTGTATTGTCTGCTGATCCGGATTTAGTGTCTTACGTATTGGTGACAACATGTATTGCTGCTTGTGCTGGTGGATTATTTGGATTCTTTACTGCTAAAATTGTATTCAAAAGAATGGATTTGGGTATGGTACTGAATGGTATCTTAGCTGGTCTAGTAGGTATCACAGCTGGTGCTGATGTAGTGACTATTACTTCAGCATTGATCATCGGATCTGTTGCAGGTATCTTGGTTGTATTGTCTGCTATCACTTTGGATAAATTCAAATTGGATGATGTTGTAGGTGCTGTTTCGGTTCACTTGACATGTGGTATCTGGGGTACATTAGCTGTAGGGATTTTCTCTACGAATGAAGCGCATACTTTTATGAATCAGTTGATCGGAGTATTGGCTTACGGTGCTGCCGCTTTCCCAATTGCATTCCTATTATTCTACGTATTGAAGAAAACTATCGGAGTGAGAGTTTCTGAACAACATGAGACTGAAGGATTGGATAGTCACGAGCATGGTATCAGAGGTTATACGATCATCTTTGATGATTAATTCTCTCTAAGAGTAAAAGAAAATTTAATTATAAAACATTTAAAGGCCTGTCCTCATGTGGGGGCACAGTTGGGGCGGGCCTTTTTATCAGAAAATAAAAACACATGAAAAATTTTACTAAAGTTTTATTTGCAGTGATGCTACTAGTTTCTTTTGTAGCGACTGCACAGGATGAAGAAGAATCTCCATTAGAGGTTACTGGTTCTGTTGATACTTATTATACTGGTGACTTTGCTGGTGAAGACAACATTGGGACTTCATTTGCTGATGACAGACATAGTTTCTCTCTTGGTATGATTGATGTAGGACTGTCTAAGTCTTACAAAAATGTTTCTATGTATGGTGAATTCTCTTTCGGGCCAAGATCATTTAAGTCTATTCCGACATTGGATCCAGGTGATGGTGATGACGTTAATGTTAACATTCAGAATTTGTATATTTCTTATGGGTTGACAGATAAGTTGTCTTTGACGGCTGGTTACATGGGTACTTTTGTAGGTTATGAAGTAATTTCTCCTGCAGCAAACTTTAACTATTCTACTTCTTACCTTTTCACAAACGGACCATTTCAAAATGCTGGTTTGAAAGCTGATTATGCTTTCTCTGATAAGTTCGCAGTGATGGTAGGTATATTCAACGATTGGAATGTATATGCGGATAATAATAAGAAAAAAGATTTTGGTGCTCAAGTATACGTTGCTCCAATTGATGGATGGGATGTTTATGCGAATTTTGTGATTGGTGAATCAGGAATGATTCTTGACTTAACTACTGGTTTCCAAATGTCGGATGAGTTTTATTTAGGATTGAATGCTGCAGATTACTCGTTTGATGATGAGAATTTAGGTGGATATTCTGGTGTTGCAATTTATCCTCAATATGCTTTTGGTGATGCTTTCTCTTTGGGTTTAAGAGGTGAGTGGTTTTCATTTAAAGATACTGAAGTTGCAGGTGTAACAACAGAAGGAACTAGCGTCTTCGCTACTACACTTTCTGCTAATTATTCAGTAGGTGGATTTACATTCATTCCTGAAGTAAGGTTTGATTCAGCATCAGAAGATATATTCATAGATGGTGATGCATTGGCTACAGGTGGAGCAGGTCAATTTACTTTTGCAGCAGTGTACGCATTCTAAGAAAGTACTTATTGAGTATCTAAGTAGTTTTATTGAAAAAATTTGGAACCTTACTCTTAGGAGTGGTTCCAAATTTTCATTTAAAGGACATTTTGTCTAAATTGCCCACTTTAGTAGAAATACGCATGATTTTAGAGCGATTCACAAGTCTGAGCTAGATAATGCAACAACAATTACACCCAATAATTGATAAGGAAATAAAAATAATAAATACTTATAAAAAATGGCAAAATCAAAATTAGAATACATCTGGTTGGATGGTTACGCTCCGACTCAGAGCTTGAGAAGCAAAACTAAAGTAGCGACAGATTTTAGCGGTAAGCTAGAAGATTGTGATGATTGGTCTTTTGACGGATCTTCTACTCAGCAAGCAGAAGGTGGTTCTTCTGATTGTATATTGAAACCAATTTTCATTTGTCCAGATCCAGCTATCGAAAACGGATACTTGGTCATGACTGAAGTATTGAATGCTGATGGGTCTCCTCACTCATCTAACGGAAGAGCGACTATCATCGATGATGATGCTGATTTCTGGTTTGGATTTGAGCAAGAGTATTTCTTAATGGATCCAGAAACTAAATTGCCTGTTGGATTCCCAGCTGGTGGTTTTCCTGCTCCTCAAGGACCATATTACTGTGGTGTTGGTGGACAAAATGTTTTCGGTAGAGATTTCAAAGATGAGCATTTAGATCTTTGTATCGATGCTGGTTTGAACGTAGAAGGAACTAACGGTGAAGTAGCTGCTGGTCAGTGGGAATGGCAAATTTTCGCTAAAGGAGCACACCAAGCTGGTGATGAAGTTTGGGTAGCAAGATATTTGATGGAAAGATTGTCTGAAGAGTACGGTTTGTACATCGAGTACCATCCAAAACCTTTAGGTGCTACTGACTGGAATGGTTCAGGAATGCACGCTAACTTCTCTAACACTTACCTAAGAGAAGCTGCTTCTCAGGAAAAAGTTGAGAAAGTATGTGAAGCTTTCAGACCTGTTGTTGCAGAGCATATCGCTGTATATGGTGCGCACAATGAGGAAAGATTAACTGGTGATCACGAAACTGCTGCTATCACTGACTTCACTTATGGAGTGTCAGATAGAGGAGCTTCGATTAGAATCCCATTATTCACAGTGAGTCACGGATGGTCTGGATACTTAGAAGATAGAAGACCTTCTTCTAACGCTGATCCGTACAAAGTAGCTGCAAGAATTATCAAAACAGTAAGTGCTGTTAAATAATATTAGCAATAATTAAGAAATAGAAAGGGTGCCTAATAGGTACCCTTTTTTTGTTTTCAAGTGTATTTGAATCAGTATGTGTATTTGGGTTGGATATTCTAACCCGAAAGATGCATGATTCAATACAAAAGCATGCGCTGGAAGAATAATGATGCTCCATGGCGATTAAATGATTCCCATGGCTGGCGTGACGGGTAAAAAATCAACCATGACGGTATATTATTTGGCATGGAGATGTCTTGATCACCATGACAGTATATTATTTGGCATGAGCGTCAATAACACCCGCAGGGGAGGGTGAACACTAGCAGGAGACTAATTTCCCCGGAATAAACAATAGAATCTCTATTCCATATTTAAACTGCAGCAAATCAGCCGACTTCTGCCAGTCGGTAGACATGGTATTGCGCTATAAACCCTCATTGCGAATTCTATAACATCAACCGGGTTTAAGCATTAATTTCAAATAATTGATTAAGAAATGAATTTGGTTATGCTGTCCAATTGTTGTTCTTCAATAATCAGATTTTTTCTCTCTGGTTTTCCGCTTGATCCGAATTACTCAGGCTCAAAGTATGCTCCTGTTGGAAAGACACATGCTGTCTTGCGCCTAGTATCTGTCACAATAAATATTTTCCACCCTACCGATGTTTTTAGTAATTGAAAGGCGTCCACTCCACAATGGCTAAACCGTTCTCCTGCAAAAAAGGCATACTCACACCAGACTTGGGCTAATGTACCGTCTACTTTGATGTCATAATTCCATGTCTTTTCTATCCAATGGTCATCATGAGGAGTCCCTATAGCCGTCATGAATTGATTTATAGTTCCTTCTTTGAATTGTATGTTGTCTTGGATGATGAATGTGCTATACATTCTGGCCGAATCGATGAATTGAAGATGTGCTGATGAACTGTCTCCATCATACATGGCTTGAAATAGGTCTAAAATGACTTGCCTTACTTCTTTTTGACTGGGGGGTAGTTCTGCGACCTCTGAAGGTTTCGGATTGGACGTACATCCAATTATTAGAATAGAGAACGTGGTTAGTAGGGCTATTTTCATTTGTTGAAGATATAATATTTCATTCCCTCAATCAATCATAAATTGATTATTGGGCAAGAGCCTTGATAGACGGATGATTAATTATACGAGCCTTACTTCGTCAAATCACACTACATAGATCATCAAGGAGCAACTCATCAATACTACAATCATTATTATTCTAAATGCCTTCATCTTACTAACCATTTGATATACAAACGAGTAGAGTAGCAATTGTTGTGCCAACCTATTGTTCTTTTCTCAATATGGCTAACGGAGATTGTGATAAAACGGGTCTGATGTTAGATATACCTAATAATACCGTACCGATAGAAATAGCAAAAAAGATGACTATTGTAGGTTCAGTAAGAAATAGGTAAGTCGATTCGAACACATACTGCGTCAACGCCCATGTAAAGATATTGGCCAAAATGAGCCCTGATAATGCAGAGATAGCGCCTAATGTGAAATACTCCACTATCGTAATTAGTATGATCTGTTTGGAACTGGCTCCTAGCGTACGAAGAAGAACACTTTCTTTAACACGTTGTGTTTTACTTAAGACAATCGAGCCTGCTAATACAATGATCCCAGTAATGATACTGAACATGGCCATAAATCGAATAACAAACGAAATTTTAGTCAAGACTTCTTCCACAGTTTTGAGAATCAATTCAAGGTCTACAATGGATACGTTAGGGAACAGCCGAACGATGGCTTGTTGATATTTTGCAGATACCTCTGGTGTGTCTGTTTTGGTCACTAGTACATGGAATTGAGGTGCTTGTTCCAATACACCAGTAGGGAATAGAATAATGAAATTGGTCTGAACCCTTCTCCAATCTATTTTTCGCAGACCACCGATATAGGTAGTCATCAGTGCACCTTGTACGTTGAATTCTATTTCATCACCAACCTCCCAGTCCCGGCCTTTGGCGAATCCTTCTGATACCGTAATAAAAATAGAATCTCCAGGTACTACATTCTTTTGTAATTCGCCATCTGTCAGTGTCTCGGATACAATGAGTGAATCTCTGAATGTGACACGATATTCTCTATTGTATAGCCACTCAGGAATTTCTAAAGTGGAATCTTGTTGTGCCTGTTTTTTAGAGATTCCTTTGATCGTTTTTAATCGCATCGTGACAACTGGCACATCTTGGATGATGGGTAGATTAAATTTTTTGGTGAGCTGCTGAATGCTCTCTTTTTGATCTGTTTGAATATCAAATAAAACCATGTTAGGACGATCGCCAGAGCCCGAAAGTGTGATTTCTTCTACTAAAAGGTCTTTAGAATAGTACAACATAGAGAGTAGTACGACACATGTCCCAATTGTTAATGTTAAGATCGTAGTTTGGTTATTGGGCCGGTGTAGGTTGGCTAAACCTTGTTTGATATTGAAGCTACTATAATTGGAAGAGCTTTTCTTAGCTAAATAGACAAGACCTTTTGCAAGTGCTAAAAGGAGCAGCAGCGTAACGGCGAGTCCCACTACGAAGTACAAAGCCTCTTTCCATTCACCTATTTGTACAAAAGAAAATAGGTAGAGAAAAAGAAGAATGCCTGCGTAGATGCTGATTTTCGTGTAGTCAATTTTCTTTCCACTATTGGTCTGAAAATCTTCTCTGATAGACATCAGTGGAGAGATTTTCACAAGTGAAACTAATGGAAGTAAGGAGAATAAGATAGAGATTACAAGTCCAAGTACTAGACCTTGTAAGGCGACTGTCCAGTATAATTTTGTTTCGAATGCGATGGGTAAAATGTCTTCTACTAATTGTGGAAGATAAAATTGGATCACAATTCCCAATCCACTTCCTAACACAGAACCAATGAAGCCCATAATCAAGACTTGGTAAAAGAATATCAAAAATGCATCTCGCCCTTTTAACCCCAGACATCGTAGTACAGCAACTGATTGACTTTTTTCTTTTAAGTAAATAAACACTGCCCCGGAGACTCCAATACTACCCAATAGTAGTGCAATGAAAGCGGTCATATTTAGGAAGACGTTAAGATTTCCGAAAGCTTTGCTCGTGCTCTCTTTTCTCTCTTCTACTGTATTGTAATTGATGGTGAGGTCGCTCATGCGATCCTTTGATTCCTCAATCCAAGTGTTTAATTTTTCGAGATTATCTCTTTGGAAATAATAGGCGTGTACTGCTCGACTACCCTGAAGGATAAGTTCTGTGTCAGCTAATTGAGAATGTGGGATATATACTAATGGAGAAACAGCTGTGCCAATTCCACTTTGGCCTGGTACACTTTTTAGTTTTCCAACAATTTTGAATTCTGTTCTGCCAATCTTTATAAGATCACCAATGTTAACAGTGTACTGTAGCATCAATTTTTCATCAACCAACGCATGTTTGCCTTGATCCATTTTACTGGTTGCCTGAGGAGGATCAGTTTCAATAGTGCCATAGTATGGAAACGCGCCTTCTAAAGCTCTAACCTGAACCAACCTAGTGCCTTGTGTACTCGGGAAGTAGACCATAGAAGCAAACCTGACCTCTGTAGAATAATCTGAGCCTACTGAATCTAAGAAGCCTCTTTGTTCTTCGTTCCAAACTTGACGAGTATTAAGCTCTAAATCAGCTCCTAGTAATGTTTTCGCCTGACTTTGAATTTCATCATCTAGATTTTCCTTGAAAGAGTTGATTCCAACTAGGGCTGCAATACCCACGATAATCGAGGCTGAGAATAGGAATAATTTACTTCTACTACGTCGGCTATCTCTCCAAGCCATTTTGAGTAACCAACTATGGGAGAATTTGTTCTGATTTGAGCTGTCCACTAAGCAAATGATTTAGTTAGTGTAAGTTCTTCAACCACTTTGCCGCCTTTGAGTCTTACGATATGATCAGTTTTGTTTGCCAGTTCATTGTCATGGGTGACCAACACCAAGGAAGTGCCTTGCTCTTGGTTGAGGTCAAATAGAAGTTTTTCGATTTTTGCACTGGTCTCATCATCCAAGTTGCCTGTGGGCTCATCTGCAAATAGAAGTTTTGGTTTGTTAGAGAATGCTCTAGCAATGGCAATTCGTTGTTGTTCTCCACCAGACAATTGAGTCGGGTAATGGTCATGTCTTTTGCTTAACCCAACCTTCTCAATCAAGTCTAATGCAACTTGTTTGGCATTTTTAGCTCCTTGTAACTCTAAGGGAACCATGATGTTTTCTAGTGCTGTCAATGTTGGGATCAATTGAAAATTTTGAAAAATGAACCCGACATTTTCATTTCTGACTTTGGCACGTTGGTCTTCACTAAGAGAACCAATCTCTAGACCTGCAATAGATATGCTGCCTTGATCTACTCTGTCCAATCCAGCGCATAACCCTAAAAGAGTTGTCTTACCACTGCCAGATGGGCCGATGATCGACAAGGTTTGTCCTTGTTCTAAATTGAAATTGATGTTATCCAAAACTGTCAGGGATTTACTCCCACTGTTATAGGATTTAGATACTTGGCTTACTGTAAGAATGTGCATTTTATCGAAAACTGTCAGCTTTGAAATACGGATTATGAACGCTTAAGTTATATGTATTATTTAGTCTTGTCAATCTTATCAAGCGTATTGAAGATTTCCTTTTTGTAACTACGGCTAATTGGGATTTGAATTTGATCTAAGCTGATTGACTCCTTGTTGAAAGCGGTGATTTTATTTTGATTCACAATAAAGGATCGATGTGACCTTAAAAAGTGGTTTGGCAATCTGTTGGCAATGACACTAATTTTTTCTTTGGTTTTGGCCAATTGATCCATCTCTAGATGGATTTGAATGTAATCGGCTAAGCTTTCAATATATAGAATTTGACTGAGCCGTAATTGTTTGTTACTTCGGTTTTCTCTTATAATCAAATACTCTGTTTTGTCTTTTGATAGTTGTTCGTTGGCTTTATATTTTTCGGTTTCACTATTGAAGTATAGACGAGCAAGCCTAATAAAGGAGAGTGTCAAGACGACAAAATAAAGTGTGACAGTGAGTGTTGAGATGTCAGTCGTTACGGGATTCATGTTGGCATAATCCAACTCTGCTAATACTAGATAGGCAACACCGATGACGATCATTTCAAGGTTGAGGGAGACAATGAAAAGGTAAAAGCAGTATAAGGTGAATTTTCCATATCGTTTTTGTAATAGGTAATTGGGCACCAGATAGTAATTGAAAAAATAGGCTGTCACAATAAGAACGGGTGTCAGTATTGTTACAAAGTAGAACGATTCGGTAACGCTATGATAGGACCTGCCAAATATGAGCGACAGTGCCACTATGACTACCGTCCAGAACGCAAAATGTTTCAATAACTTCATGTTGCTAAAATGTTGATTTAACTGTACTAATACTAGATTTGTCGATGAATAACGCTTTTGGAACTGGATTCAACCTTGATGCCAAAGCACCTATAGGTCAATTTTGTTGAAAGATTTTTTTAACTAAATTAATAATATCATGAAGGATTTATTTTACATGGGTGGGGTGCAGTTTATGACAGCCTTGACGCTCGTTTTGATTGCGATCGTTATAGTTTTCATTTTTTATTTGATTCAATTAAAAACCAAAAAAGAGGTGGCGGGGAAGTTCAATCCGATTAAAGAATTGGGGTTGTTTGCCTTGGTCTTGGGTGTCTTGGGACAATTTATAGGGTTATATGGTGCTTATGAAGTCATAGAGCAGGCAGGGCAGATATCTCAAGGGGTATTGGCAGCTGGGTTGAAGGTGTCGTCCATCACAAGTATTTATGGAATGCTTATTTTCTTGATTGCCTATTTGTTCCAATTTGGGCTCAAAGCCAGCAAAACCTATATGGTCAGATAAAAAAATAGCCCATGCGATAACACATGGGCTACAATATTTTCTTTTATTGGGTGCTTAGAGATATCTATTCATCTCAACAGATTCTTCGAGGTATTCTACGAAGTTGTTGTCTTTGTCAAGTAAGATGACAGAAGGTGTCACTTCTTCATTGGTCAGTTCATATCCAATAATGATGATTTCTTCACCCTTTCCGATAAGGTGTGATGCTGCACCATTCATGCAAATTTCTTTACTTCCTCTTTCGCCTTCTATTACATATGTCTCCAATCTAGAGCCAGACGTATTACTCACAATTTGTACTTTCTCTCCTTTTCTCAAGCCTACCATATCAAGGAAATCCTTGTCTATCGTAATGCTTCCCACATAATTAAGATTCGCTTCGGTGACCACCGCTTTGTGAATCTTAGATCTCATCATCCATCTCATAGTCAAGCAATTGTTGTTTGCATTAGCATTAACGGTCAGTCCGTTTTATTTGTTGTTACTCGTCGACCGTACCACAAAATTATATATTAAAAATTAAGTGATCCAAATTAAGGATTGTAAAGTTGAGCTATTGGCTTTTTATTCCAGTAGCCTCTTCTATGCTTGGTGAGGAATAGTTGTTCCATTCTATACTGTTTTTCACTGCTCGAGTGGTGGGGTAGAGGCTCCAAATAATAAGAGTGATTGCGATGAGTTTTTTTATTTTGAAGTTATTAATGCCCTGATAAGTACTTTCAACAAGACTAAAAAAGAGGAGGACAACAGGGATGTAAATAATGGATATAAACCTGTTGAATTCAGTTAGCCCAGCAAATGACGCGGCTAGATGTAATATTGGAGAGTAATCTATTAGCATTAGAAAAAGGTAATATATAACAGAAATGAGTAGTAGTACCCATGTGTTTTTAGACTGCTTGAATATTCTTTCTTGATAGCATAGATAGCTTATGAACAGAATGATAATTAAAGAAACAATCGAATTGAAACCCATTGTGAATTGATGAGGGATCAGCCAAGAATTGAAAATATCGAAATACCGGTTATCAACGAGATTGTGAAAAAAATGAGTGGCTAGGTTCTCCATAAACATACTGAAGCCACTTCCTTGTGACTGAAAATTGGAATACATCCATAGTAAAACGGGTAGGGCGGATATCAATCCATAGCTGGTGGAAATCGAAATTGAGCGAAGAGTAAATCGATTTATTATCAGTAGACTAAGCGCAAAGCCAGGTAAAAGAAAAAGACCTGCATATCGTTGGAGGCAAAGTGCCATTCCTAGCAGCGTTAGTGATATCAGATATATGATTTTAGGCTTGTTGATATATTTAATGAGTAAGGTGGTTTTGGATGCAAATAGTAAAATGAATAAGGGTTCAGACCATAGAAAGTTGAATTGCATTAATATGGAACTTGAAAAACAAACCCAAACACTAGTCAGTAATCGAAAAGGAAAGGATGTCAGCGTTTGGTTGATGAGGCAATGGCATTGCCAGAGCAATAGCGAAAAGACTATTAGGTTGAAGAACTGGTAGTGATCAGCGATGAATGAAAATGAAAGTAGAAATGGAAGTAATGGACTCCAATTACTAAAAACACTGCCATCTACATTCAACATCATTCCTTTTTGCTGTAAGGTTTTTCCTGCATGTAAGTAATTATAAGAATCGTAAGTCAAATTTATTTCTGTCGATGAATAGGTCAGTAATAGAAATGAAATCACATAGGGTATCCAAATAATTATCTTTTGAGACGGTATTGTCAGTTGTAAGGAGTTCAATGAATATTTAAATGTAATTGCGAGTGAAATAAAATATCTTCGAAAGATAAATCATATAGACATGAAATTAACCCAATTTATAGCTGTGTTGGCTTGTTTTGCAATGGCCAGTTGTTCCAGTAGTAAAAAAGAAACAAAAGTTGTTGAAGTGGAAGAAACGGAGGGATTACCAAAGAAAGATGCTAAAACGATTCTGTTTTTTGGTAACAGTATTACAGCAGGCTATCAATTGGATATGTCTGAAGCATTTCCAGCCTTATTGCAAGAAAGACTTGATTCCTTGAAATTGGATTATACAACAGTAAATGCAGGACTGAGCGGTGAGACAACTGCGAGTGGTAACTCGAGGGTAGAATGGGTGTTGAAAAACCCAGTTGACATCTTCGTGTTGGAGTTAGGAGCAAATGATGGGTTACGTGGTATTAGTACTGTCGAAACGGAAAAAAATCTTCAGTTGATTATTGATAAGGTGAAAGGCTTATATCCAGAATGTCAGATTGTATTGGCAGGTATGATGATACCTCCGAATATGGGGCAAGATTATACGACAAAGTTCCAAGAGATTTATCCTCGATTAGCAGCAACCAATGGGATTCCATTGATCCCATTCTTGCTAGCGAATGTGGCTGGAATACCAGAGTTGAACTTGGATGACGGTATCCACCCTACAGCGGAAGGTCATAAGATATTGGCCGAGAACGTATGGAGCGTTCTGTCTTTATTGTTGTAGTTTACTTTGATGGTCTTAGAATATATTGAACAGGGAGTAGTTGCGGCAGCAAATTTTGTTTGGGGCGTTCCGCTTTTAGTATTGCTACTTGGTGGAGGGCTGTTCCTGATGATATATTCAAGGCTGATCCCATTATTTTATTTTCGTCATGCGGTCAGTATTATCAGGGGGAAATACGACAATCCTGATGAACATGGTGAGATTAGTCATTTGGCTGCATTGTCAAGTCAATTGGCGTCTACAATAGGAATGGGCAACATCGCAGGCGTGGCGGTCGCTATATCAATGGGTGGACCGGGTGCTATTTTTTGGATGTGGGTCAGTGCAGTTTTGGGCATGTTGACAAAATTTTTCACCTGTACACTTGCTGTGATGTATAGAGGTAAAGATTCTAACGGTAAACTGCAAGGCGGCCCTATGTATGTTATTACTGAGGGCATGGGAAAACATTGGCGACCTTTGGCAGTGTTTTTCTCTGTTTGTGCTGCATTGTCTGCGACCCCATTATTTCAGACCAATCAACTGGTGCAAATAACAAAAGATGTGCTACTTCAGCCTTTGGATATGGTGCATGATCAAGTTTGGATCGTCAATCTATCTATCGGTATTGTTATTTCAATTTTTGCAGGAATAGTCGTCATTGGTGGTATTAAAAGAGTTGCTGCGGTTGCCACCAATCTCGTGCCCTTGATGGTCATCGTATATATGGGGTGTGTTATTTATATATTGACGATTTACTCTAATGAAATTGTTCCTAGTCTATGGCTTATTTTGTCAGATGCCTTTTCTGGTGATGCGGCTATGGGAGGAGCTGTTGGTTCTATGATATTGGTTGGAGCGAGGAGAGCTGCTTTTTCCAATGAAGCTGGAATTGGAAATGCACCCATGATGCATGGAGCAGCTAAAACTGATGAGCCAGTCAGGGAAGGTTTAGTGGCGATGACAGGACCATTTATAGATACGATTGTGGTATGTACCTTGACAGCCCTATGTCTATTGGTAACTGATGTATGGCAGACCGACGGAATAGGGGGCATAGAACTAACTATTCTGGCATTCGAGAAAGCGATGGGGACCACGGGTCCAATATTGCTTTCAGTGAGTGTGTTGACGTTCTCTTTTACTACGATATTCAGTTTGGGATATTATGGAGAGAAATCAGTGTCATTTGTGTTGGGAGCTGACAAAGGTCGATATTTCTATGTTTGGTATATTTTATCAGTTTTACTGGGGGCTGTTACTAGTATTTCAGGAGCCATCAGTTTTATAGATTTTTGCTTTGCAATGATGGCTATTCCGACGATGATCTCCACGCTATATTTAGCACCTAAAGTAATGAAGGAAGCAAAAATCTATTTTGCAAAATACAGTTAAGCCTTTGATATTATATCGTTGATAATTTCATCCGCATGGACTCTTGAATTCTCTATGAACCACTTATTGGTTTGTAGTCCACCACAAACTACACCTGCTAAATAGATTCCTGATACATTAGTTTCCATGGTTGCGGTATTGTGAGCTGGTGTTTTCATATTATCAGTGCCAATAGTGACGCCTAAAGATTCCAAGAAAGTGAAACTAGGTTGATAACCGGTCATGGCTAATACGAAATCATTATCTATTGTTATAGATCCTTCAGGTGTGATGATGTCTATGTCTTTATCCCGTATTTCTGAAATACTAGAGTCGAAATGCGCTGTTATACTGCCTTCTTTAATTCTGTTTTCTATATCTGGCAACACCCAATATTTTACTCTAGGGTTGATTTTAGATTCTCTGATTACCATGGTTACTTCAGCCCCTTTTCTATAGGTCTCCAATGCTACATCTACTGCGCTGTTGGCTGCTCCGATTACCACAATCTTTTGTCCAAAATAGGGGTGTGGCTCTTCGTAGTAATGTTTGACTTTAGGTAAGGGTTCTCCAGGTACATCTAGTAAGAAGGGTAGGTCATAGAACCCCGTTGCAACAATCATGTGTTTTGAATGGTACTCCGCTTTTTCGGTGATGGTGGTAAAGCCATCTTTGTTAATTACTTCTTTAACGGGTTCATATAATCTTACATCCAGCTTCCAAGTGGTGGTCACACGTCTATAGTATTCCAGCGCTTCTGTCCTAGTGGGTTTATTATTGTGAGAAATAAATGGGACTTCACCGATTTCGAGCTTTTCGGAAGTAGAAAAGAAAGTCATGTTTTGAGGGTAATTATAGATGGAGTTAACCAAACATCCTTTTTCAATAATGACATAGCTCAGTCCATTTTTCTGGGCTTCAATCGCACATGCAAGACCAATGGGACCAGCGCCAATAATGACTATGTCTATATACTCTCTTTTCATTTGAATTTGTAGATTTTGTTTGGGCTAATGCAATAGTCTAATGGAATGTCAAAATCATCAATGTACGGAATTTGATCAACTGGTGGGGTTAAGCTTAAACCGATCTTGACACAGTCAGGTCTGCATTGTTTCAAGAACTTGTCATAATATCCTTTTCCATAACCGATCCTATGACCATTTCGATCAAAGACTATCAAAGGAACCAATATTGCATCTAGTGATTCGACTGTTGCTTCGGCACCAAAGGTTGGTTCTGGTATGCCCCATTTATTGAGACTGAGTTGTTCTTGGCTTTCAAAAACATAATGTGTGAGGTCATTTTTCTCTAAGTCACTTCGGGATATAATAATGTCCTTATTTTCAGCCTGACAAAGCTTGATGATTGGCCAAGTATCGACCTCTCTTTGTTTGTTGATGGGAAGGAAAGAATGAAGAACGCCTAAGTTTAATTCACTTTGTAGTTGTTTGAATAGCTCAAAAACTCTTTCGTTTTTTTCCTGATAAGAGAGATCAGAAAGAAATTTTCTTTTCCTGAGGAATACGGTTCTGAGTTTTTGTTTGTCGACTACTGACATAGGTTCCAAATTAAGATCATCGTGCTTTGAATCGCAAAACAACTGCTTCGATTAAATAAATAATTTCATTATTGTGACTATTTTGATACTTAAGGATTGTAGTAGTAAAGAGATTCAAAATTTAACTCAAAGCATGAACGAGGAGGAAGACATGATACGCCTAGCTCAAGAAGATATTTCTTGCTTTGAACCACTTTACAACAAGTATTATGAAAGGATATTTAGATTTGTTGTTCGTAAAACGGATGATGATCATGTTGCTTCTGACATAGTTTCCAAAGTGTTTTTGAATGCGATGAATGCTTTATCAAAATATAAGGTGACTGAATTTGGATTTGGGTCGTGGCTATACAAGATCGCTAGCAACGAAGTGAACAAACATTTTCGAGTGAAGAAGCATGTGTACCTTAGCTTGGAAGATGACAAGGTTATGCAAGTGATGACTTGTGACGAGATAGAAGATAGCGGTGAAAAACAAAGGGTTTTGACTGAGTTGATTAAAGAATTGAAAGACGAGGAGATAAAGATTTTGGAACTGAAATTTTTCGAAAACAAAAATTTTGCAGAGATCGCCTATATCTTAGACAAGAAAGAAAGTAGTGTTAAAATGAAGCTCTATAGAGCATTAGATAAATTAAAGGTCAGGTTTGAATCTATGAGAGATGACTAGATACGATATCAGATTGAGGAGAAAGGGCATGTCCAGGGGACAGATAGAAAGTCATAAGGATTTTAAATCGTTGAGTGGAATGGTTGCGCGTGAACATAAATCAGCCACGCTGAGAAAAGTACTCATAATAGTGATCACATTGGTGTGTATTGTAGCCATGGGGTTGACAGGGTATTATAGGCTCCAAAAAGAATCAAAAGAAAAACCGAACGAAGAGAATGTCGATCAAATGATATTCGATGAATTCAAATAAAAAATAGACTCATCCCGGGAGTAGTCTTAATTCAGTGTCATCGATAGATGACTATGTACAATCATTAAATATTAACATCATGGAATTAAGAAAAAATCCAGAAATCGATCTGGGACGCAAGAGAGGTATGTTCTTTAATATAGGACTGATGATTAGTTTGTCATTCGTCGTGACAGCATTTCAATGGAAATTTGAGCATCATCAAGTTAACATCTTGGTAGAAGAGGAGGATCAAGTATTTACTGCCATGTATGAGCCTGTCATCACTCATATGGACCCGCCAGAAAAACCAGAACCGATCAAGGAGAAAAGGATGTTTGCTCATTTGGTAGTAGCAGCGGCTGTGGATGAAATTGTTAAAGAAGATGTTTTATTAAAAGAAGAACCTGCATTTGATTTTGATTCTATGGTTTTTGATGAGCCTCTGCCTGTTGAGGAACCTGATGTCTATATCGGGATTGTAGAAGTAATGCCAGAGCCACATGGAGGAATAGGGTCTTTTTACAAGTTCCTGAACAAAGAGATGAGATATCCTCGTATTGCTCGATCCCATGATGTGACTGGAAAAGTATTTGTGCAATTCGTTGTAGGTAAAGAAGGGCAGATAACGGATGTAGAAGTAATTAAAGGGATTGGGTTTGGATGTGATGAAGAGGCCAAAAGAGTCGTGATGAAAGCGCCGAGTTGGAAACCTGGAAAACAAAGAGGACGACCAGTCAAAGTAAGAATGATCGTCCCAATTTCTTTTAAGCTTAATTAGTAATTATAGAATACTAAACGTTCTAACGATTCCAACTAAAAAATCAGCAATACTATTGGCTAGTGGATTACCTGCTCCACGTCCTACGACATATACTACGAACATTATGTAGATGGATAGAAGGATAAAGGATTTCAACTTGCCAATGTATTTTGTTGATGTGAATATGATGACAGCAACAGCAGTTAAGATCAATAGTAATAATCTCAATTCACTACTCAAGTCAATCATTTCTGGAGGCATTTCGATTGGTCCGTAAATAATGGTGAATAGAAATAATGGGAATCCTAATGCGAAACATACATCAAAAATGTTACTACCTAAGGCATTAGAAATCGCATCGTCGTATTGCCCTCTTTGTGCATCTTTGATAGATATGATTGTGTCTGGGAAACTAGATGCTGCAGAAGCAAGTATGAGTGCGACAAACATTAATGGAATATCTAATCCGTTAAATGTGCCTAAGTAAGGAACCTCATATTGAGCGGCACCCATCCATTCACATGCTATCACGAGTAGGTAACATACCATGGCAATAGATAATGTTGAAAACGACAACAATGGCCATGCATTTTTGGCTTCAATTTTGGATCTGATAAAAGTATTCTCAAGATCGAATGTGAAAATACTTTTCATTAGAGAAGGGTATTTTTCTTCTTCCTCTTCCTCTTCTTCACTGTCTTCATGATGGTTGAATTCGTCTACTTCAGATTTTGACATAGTCAAAAACATATAAGAGATATATACTACATACACTCCCATCAATATCAAACCGTGATACCAGTCAAGTTTAGACCCGCTGATTAAAATCAAGAAAATTAATTCAGTAAGGATTAAAGCGATACCGTCTCTTAACATTACCTTTTTAGAGACTTCAATTCTTTTTGCCAACCCGATACCTATTACCGCAATGACCGAAACAGCAGGGATTACCATACTGTTAAAGATCGCGCTACCAGCAGTGGTTCCAATTCCTCCAGAAAATCCCGAAGCATCTTTTAATACAAAAAGAAAAAATATTGAGGTGAAAACCTCAGGCATTGAACTTGCAATAGCATTGATGGAGGCTCCACGAACTCCGTCTGATAAGTTTCTACCAATATATTCGGAAGCTGTCATGAATCCATCTCCAGCTCTCCAAATCACTACGCAACTTATGGCTATTAGTATTAGTGGTATAATTATGCCCATTCTTATTAGATTGATTAAAATCAATGAAACGACATGTTTCATCAACTTTTAGTTAGTATAGATTTTTTCCTAGCTAGTTAGAATTCTAAAATTAAGTCTTTTTTTTATAATGAGACACTATACGTAGGTATTTAGCACAGTTTTGCCTGTTGATTGAAATATTTGTGTTGTAAGAGTTAGAGGTCTATGATATTAATGGTTAAACAAATCCGACAATTCTTTGGATTACCCATCTATGTTAGGAATTTTTGTATCTTTAATTTCAAGCTCAAATTAAGCAACCATGGAATATCGTACTCAGTTGAGTATTCTCATACAATTGTCATTGATTGATAACCAACTATCCAATTTAGAAAAGAGGTATATATATGCTTTAGGTAAAGCAAATAAGATTCAAGAAGTTGAAATAGATAATCTTTTTGAAGAGTTATTAGCTACAAAAAAGCATGACTTCCCTAATCCAGGGCTATTGTCTGATGACGAAAAGTTTGAGTACCTCTATAATATTGTCCAACTGATGAAAGTGGATAAAAGAGTTTATCTCAGTGAAATCAGGTTTTGTCAAAAAATGGCAAGTAAGTTGGGGTATAAAAAATCAGTAGTCACCGAGTTGAGTGGTAGTATTTTTAGTGACCCAAGTATCACTGCCAATCGAGATCATTTGAAAGAGGCCATCCAAAAATATAAAGTCTCTAATTGATTTTACTATATTGTATAACCAACGATTAACTTAAAAAATAAAAGGCATGAATATTAAATCACAATTGAGCATGTTGATTGGGTTGGCAAACATTGACAATGATTTTGCTGATGATGAAAGAGACATGATATATATGGTCGGTAAGGCCAATGGTGTTCAGGAAAGTGAGATAGAAGATTTGTTAGAGAACCCCGTGCCATTACCCACATTATCTACTATGTCAGATGATGAGAAATTTGAATACTTGTTCAATGTGGTTCAACTAATGAAAATCGACAAAGAAGTCTTTTTGAGTGAGGTTAAATATTGTGAGGAAGTAGCGGTGAAATTAGGTTTCAAAAAAGCAGTGATTGCCGAACTTTCAGCAAAAATATATTCTAACCCTGCGATTACTTCAAATAAAGAATCTTTGAAAAAGGCAGTTTTTAAGTATCAAGCTTAATTGATTTGAGTATTGATTATATGAAAAAACTGAAGGGGCATTGCCCCCTTTTTTATGCCGTCAATATTAATATAAAATGATCATATTTTTAGTCATGTAATTAGATGACAAAAATTCTTACCTTTGCACCTTCATTTTTTTAGGATGTGGTATAAACTTTCGTATATAATAATTAGGTTCAAATTGTACCTAATACTTTTTCTTTTAGGGATTACAGGTTTCATGGCTTATCAGGGCCAGTTTGTGACATGGTCCTATACGCTCGCTAGTGTGGTTCCGGACTCGGATTCCGACATGATAGAGTTCAATAAATTCAAAGACCTTTTTGGAGAAGATGGTAATATCTTAGCTATTGGTATTGAAGATAGTGCGGTATATGAAGTCGACAACTTTAGTAAGTTGGCTTATATGTCAGATGCATTGACTCAAATCAACGGTGTAAAAGATGTCGTGAGTTTACCGACATTAAAAAAGCTGACCAAGAACAAGGAAGAAAAGAAATTCGATTTACTTCCTGTGTTTGAATCAATCCCGCAGACACAAGCCGAATTGGATAGTATGATTGACTATTCGATGGGTTTGAAATTCTATAGTGGGCAGTTGATTAATACTAAAAATGGAGCCAATATGATCTTGGTCTCTATTGAAAAGGAATTAATGAACTCTGACGAGAGAAATAGGGTCGTTGGGGATATCTTGATGGTAGCAGATGCTTTTGTTCAAGCAACGGATATTGAATTGAGGTATGCAGGTTTGCCTTTCATACGATTCATTAATACATCTAAGCTCAAAGATGAATTGAGGATGTTTTTAGTGCTATCTATTATTGTTACGGCATTGATTTTATTCTTGTTCTTTAGGTCATTTAAAATAGTCTTGGTTGCCTTATCTATCATAGGTATGGTAGTGCTGTGGGTAATAGGAACCTTATCGCTCTTGGATTATCAAATCACCTTACTTACAGGATTGATTCCTCCAATTATTGTGGTCATCGGAATACCCAATGTGGTATACATGCTCAATAAGTATCATCAAGAGTATTTTACTCACCGTGATCAGGAGCATGCAATTATCATGATTATCAGGAAAATTGGTATTGTAACCTTCATTACCAATGTGACAACTGCTGTGGGCTTTTTAGTTTTAGCCTTTACTGATATTGTGATATTGAGGGAGTTTGGTATCGTAGCTGGAATCAATATTTTGGGAACATTCTTTATTAGTATCATCATGATACCAGCAGTGTTTTCATATTTGAAACCACCTAGTGACCGTCATTTAAAACATTTGGAAAACAAACCGTTAGACAAGGTACTTAGTGTCTTGGATAACTTGGTTCATAACTATAAGAACGTCGTATTTGTAGTGACTATAGCGATTGTTGTTTGTTGTGTTTATGGTGTGAGCAAGATTGAGGCAGTTTCTTATATGGTAGATGATTTACCTGAAGAAAGTCAGGTTAAAAAGGATCTGAAATTTTTTGAGAGGAATTTCAGTGGTGTGATGCCATTGGAGATTGTGATTGATACGAAGAAGAAAAAGGGAGTTCGAAATTTGAATACACTTAGAAAAATCGATCAATTTGAGACTTTTCTTGACTCGTTAGATAATCTGTCTAAACCGTTATCTATAGTGAGTTTTATCAAAGCTTCACGTCAAGCATTCTATAATGATAAGCCTGAATTTTATAGTTTACCGAACAATAGGGATAAGAATTTTATTCTACGCTATCTGAAAGAAGAGTCAGACCAAGCTGGTTTATCTTCTGGGTTTGTAGATTCTACAGGGCAGATAATTAGAGTATCCTTGAAGATGGCAGATATAGGATCTGTTAAAATGGATTCGCTAGTTCATCAAAAAATTGAGCCTGCAATTGATTCAATTTTCGAAGGGACAGGTTTTGATGTTTCAGTAACAGGAACAACGCTATTGTTTATCAAAGGGAATAAGTTTTTGATTGAGAATTTGATCATGAGTATGGTCATTGCTTTTGTTATTATATCACTGATTATAGGAGTGTTGTTTAATAATTTCAAAATGATTGTTATTTGTCTGGTGCCGAACATTATTCCACTATTGATTACTGGAGGTATGATGGGTATCGTCGGAATACCGTTGAAGCCAAGTACGGCTTTGATATTTAGTATTGCATTTGGAATTTCAGTTGATGACTCCTTACATTTCTTGGCGAAGTATAGACAGGAGTTATTTGCTAACAAGTTTTTTGTGCCGTTGGCAGTGAGTAAGAGTATAAGAGAAACAGGGGCAAGTATGATATATACTTCGATCATCTTGTTTTTCGGGTTTGTGATTTTTGCAGCTTCCGAGTTTGAAGGGACTGTGGCATTGGGGATATTGACATCTACTACTTTGTTGATCGCCATGTTGACCAATTTGATCGTATTGCCATCTCTATTGTTGAGGTTTGATACGGGTGTGAGAAACAAACAAAATCACCCCTTGATCGAGAGTTTTCCGGAATTCTACGAGGAGGACGAAGATCATGCTATCGACCTAGATAAAATCAGGGTTGAGAAAAAAGAAAATAGTAAAGAAGATTAAAAAGTTTTAAGACTTTGAAATACAGAGAATATAAAGGCATCAACTATGCCGAGGTTGCAGACGAAATATTAGATTTTTGGAAGAAGAACGACATCTTCAAAAAGTCTGTGGATGAGAAAGAAGGGGCAGAATCTTTTGTGTTTTATGAAGGGCCACCTTCAGCGAATGGAACACCTGGTATTCACCATGTGATGGCGCGTGCTGTTAAGGATATTTTTTGTAGATACAAGACATTAAAAGGTTACCAAGTCAATCGTAAGGGGGGCTGGGATACACATGGTTTGCCTGTGGAATTACAGGTGGAAAAAGAATTGGGCATTAGTAAAGAAGATATTGGGAAGAAAATCTCAGTAGAAGAGTATAATGCTAAATGCCGTGAGGCAGTAATGAAGTACAAAGGAGAGTGGGATGACTTGACTGAGAAGATGGGGTATTGGGTTGATTTGGATGATCCATATATCACGTTTGACAAAAAGTACATGGAGACCTTGTGGCACTTGTTGAAGAAATTCTATGATAAGGGTTTACTTTATAAAGGCTACACGATACAACCTTATTCTCCTGCTGCTGGTACAGGATTAAGCTCACATGAGTTGAATCAACCAGGAACTTATAGAGATGTAAAGGACACGACGGTAGTAGCACAATTTGCTGTTAAAAAAACGGATGCTACGGCAAAGCTATTCGATGCTGCAGACGAAAAAGTGTATTTCGTGGCTTGGACGACTACTCCATGGACATTGCCTTCTAACTCGGCATTGGCGGTAGGTAAGAAGATCATTTATCAAAAGGTGAAATCTTTTAACCAATACACTTTTGAGCCAATCTCGGTAATTGTAGCTAAAGAATTAGCGGGCAATTACTTCAGTGAAAAGTCTAAAGAAATTGTCTTTAGTGATTATAAAGGAGGTGATAAATTAATCCCTTGGGAAATCGTATCTGAATTTACTGGCGAAGAATTAGTCGGTATGCCATATGAGCAATTGATGCCGTATGTAACTAATGATGAATTGGAAGCCAATGCTTTCAAAGTGATCTCTGCTGATTTTGTATCCACTGAGGATGGTACCGGTATCGTTCACCTTGCTCCGACTTTTGGTGCGGACGATTTCTTAGCTGCTAAGCTAGCTGGGGTGCCAGGTGTGATGATCCAAGATGAGACGGGTAAAGATGTTCCTTTGGTAGACAAGCAAGGAAGGTTCGTTGCTGAGGTGACAGACTATGCTGGGAAATATGTCAAGGCAGAATATTATTCGGATGAAGTGGTGAAAGCTGTTGACTTTAAGCCAACGGATGTGTTGATTGCCATCCAGTTGAAAGAAGACAACAAGGCTTTCAAAGTAGAAAAATACGAGCACAGTTACCCACACTGTTGGAGAACTGATAAGCCGGTGTTGTATTACCCATTGGATTCATGGTTCATCAAGACTACTGCTTATAAAGATAGATTGGTAGAGCTGAACAAAACTATCAATTGGAAACCAAATTCAACAGGTACGGGTAGGTTTGGTAATTGGTTGGAGAACTTAGTGGACTGGAACTTGTCTAGATCTAGATATTGGGGGACGCCATTACCAATCTGGGTGTCTGAAGATAAAACTGAACAAGTTTGTATTGGTTCTATTGCAGAGTTGGAAGCAGAAGTTGAAAAATCAGTTGCTGCTGGATTCATGGATGAGCAATTGGGAGAAGATTTTGATTTGCATAGACCTTATGTGGATGATGTATTCTTGGTCAGTGCCTCTGGTCAAAAGATGTTCAGAGAGCCTGACCTTATTGACGTTTGGTTTGATTCTGGTGCTATGCCTTATGCACAATTCCATTTCATGGGAGATGATCCCCATGCTGATAGTGTAAAAGATGGTGGCTTAAAAGAAGTTTATCCAGCTGATTTTATTGCTGAAGGTGTTGATCAGACGAGAGGATGGTTCTTCACACTTCATGCGATTGCGGTGATGTTGTTTGATAAGGTTGCTTTCAAGAACGTCATAGCAAATGGTTTGGTGTTGGACAAAAGCGGTAACAAGATGTCCAAGCGATTGGGCAATGCTGTGAATCCTTTTGAGACACTGGATAAATATGGTCCGGATGCTACGCGTTGGTACATGATATCAAACGCTAACCCTTGGGACAATTTAAAATTTGATATAGAAGGTGTAGCAGAGTCTCAACGTAGGTTCTTCGGTACACTTTATAATACCTATTCGTTCTTCTCACTCTATGCCAACTTAGATGGGTTTAGCTTTTCTGAAGAAGAAATTCCTTTGGAGAAACGTACGGAGAGTGATAGATGGATTATCTCTAAGCTGAACACTTTGATTACCAAAGTAGATGCAGCTTATGCGGACTATGAGCCTACCAAAGCTGCTAGATTGATTCAAGGCTTTGTCATTGATGACATGAGCAATTGGTATGTGAGGTTGAATAGAAAACGCTTTTGGAAAGGGGAGTACAACGAGGATAAAATGGCGGCATATCAGTCATTGTATACTTGCTTAGTCACTGTTTCCAAATTAGGAGCGCCAGTAGCACCTTTCTTCTTAGATAGATTGTATTCTGATTTGAATGCTGTGTCTGGGAAAGAATCTCACGAGTCCGTTCATTTGTCTGATTTTCCTGTTGCCAACGAAGATGCGATAGATACGGAATTGGAAGCAAGAATGGAGATGGCACAGAAAGTGTCTTCATTGGTGCATTCGTTGCGTAAGAAGGAACGATTGAAAGTGCGTCAGCCATTGGCTAAGGTGATGATCCCAGTCATGAATGAGCATACTGCGAGTAGAATAGAAGGGGTGAAGGATTTGATCTTGAATGAGGTTAATATCAAGGAGATTGAATTACTAGACGATACCTCTGGTGTGTTGGTTAAATCTATCAAACCTAATTTTAGAAAATTGGGTAAGGAACATGGTCCTCGTATGAAGGATATCTCTAAAGTGATTGGAGGATTTGGCCAAGATGAAATTGCTGAGATTGAGAAATCAAATGCTTTGGAAATAGATCTAGGAGATCAGAAAGTGACTTTAACATTAGATGATGTGGAGATTGTTTCTCAAGATATACCGGGTTGGTTAGTAGCTAGTGAGAATGGGTTGACTGTTGCATTGGATATTAATATCACGGAAGAATTGAGACAAGAAGGTTTTGCAAGAGATTTGGTCAACAGAATACAAAACATCAGAAAAGATCAAGGGCTAGAAGTACAAGACAAGATTAAAGTGATAGTAAATGGTGAAGACAGCATTGTCTCAGAAGCAGTTTCTTCATTCAACGAATATATCTGCCTAGAAACTCAAGCGGAATCTCTTGGTTTGAATGAAGAGATGACGAATGGAGTAGAACTGGATATTGACGAAGTAAAAATCGTGATTCAAATAGTGGTAGTTAGCTAAAAAAGAAAGAATGAAATATTATAAATATTTTTTGATCAGTTTGATAGTGATCATTATTGATCAGGTAGTTAAACTCTGGGTTCATTACAATATGGACATGGGGGTTAGTGGCCAGATTCAAATCATAGGTGAGTATTTCAAACTCCACTATTTGACTAATCCAGGTATGGCTTTCGGAATGAAGCTAGATACCGAATACGGTAAGTTAATTTTGACTTCTTTTAGATTGGTTGCCATGGTAGGTATAGGATATTATCTCTATACGTTGATCAAAAAGGATATGCATGTTGGCTTATTGTGGTGTATTGCTTTGATATTAGGTGGGGCAATCGGTAACGTAGTGGATAGTATATTCTATGGAGTGTTTTTGGATGGAAATTTGCCATATGACGCTCCTATGACCTGGTTTTATGGTCAAGTTGTTGATATGTTTTATGTGGATATTTGGGAAGGAAGATTGCCAGAATGGTTGCCACTCATGGGAGGGAAGTATATGTCACTTTGGCCAGTTTTTAATGTAGCTGATGCTTCGATATTTTCTGGTGTATTTGCGATATTGATCTTTCAAAAGAAATTCTTTATAGAAGCTGAAGAGGAGGAATCCGAGGTAGTAGAGGCATAAATTCTACATTAAAAGACATAAAAAAGGCTAGTTCATTGATAATGGACTAGCCTTTTTTTGTTGAGTTATCCCCTGTATTGAATGTCCCTTTGTCATCCTGAGTTTTTATCGAAAGGTAGACAAGTCGTGCGTATAAATCTAGCAGTAGCTCTAGTTTGATGTAATACTATGATTGCTGACTTGCGATCTTTGCCACCTTCTCCAACCACTTCTTTCTAAACTCACCTGACGATTTCTTTATAGGAGCTATATAGGAGGTTTTCACTGTTTTGATTCCACAGAATGCTAATACTCCTTTCTTCATTTGATTGAGAGCAGGGCTTTTCATGATCAAAAAATCATACCATCGTGGGCTGTCTGATGTGATAATTAGATGGGCTGTTTTACCCTTAAAAAGCTTATTAGGAATAGTGTTGTTCTCTTGGTAGTCAAATGCTACCCCTGGTAAGAAAGTGCGATCGACAAAGCCTTTCAGTAAGGCAGGCATGCCATACCACCACATGGGGTAGACCCATACAATATGATCAGCGGCTTTGATTTTGTCAATCGCAATTAGCAAGTCTGGTTCTAATTCAGTTCTTTGTCTATAGCCGTAACGTAGGATTGGGTCAAAGTTTAAATCTCTTAATTGGATAATGGATGATGTTACTTTCTCTTGATTAAGGGATTCATAATAGGTGTCGGAAAGTGCTTGATTAAAACTCTTTGAATCAGGGTGGCCATTAATTATTAGGATGTTTTTCATACTCTTCTTATTCTGTCGGCAAAAGAAGAGTGAAGGGGTCAATCTAAATAGGACATTTGTCTAATTCGACACCTGTTTTCTCAATCGGCTCAAATGTCGAAGACTAATGCCCAAATAGGAGGCTAGATATTGTAATGGAATCTGTTGGATGTATTCGGGTTGATTGGCCATGAGTTCGTTGTAGCGATTGATAGCAAACTCTTTTTGGAGCTGGAATATGCGCTTTTCCAATCTCACATATTGATCTTCGGCGATCATCTTAGCAAACTGTAGCCATCTATGATCCGAGGCTATAAGTTGGTCAAGGGATTCTTTTGAAAAAACTAAAATTTCCGTTGTTGTAAGTGCTTGAATATTCTCAGAACTAGGGTTCCCAGTGATGAAAGAGGAGTAACCAGCGATCAAATCATTTTGGAAGCTGAAACAATAAGTGACTTCTTCGGAATTACTCGAGTAGTAATAGGATCTAAAAATACCTGAAATCACGAAAGCTACCTTGTCAACTACCTTTCCAGCTTGTACAAAACGGTCACCTTTCTTAAGGTTAACTCTTTTCCCTTGAGCAATGAAATCATCAACCTCTTGAGGTTGAAATAGCTCAAATTGAAGAAGGAATTCTTTCATTTAGCAAAGGTGAAAAATGGAGAACTTTTAGTTCTCCAGCATGTTGATAAGAGTCGTCAATTTGTTTTTGAGACTTCTACGGTCTACAATGAAATCTAAGAACCCATGGTCCAAAACAAATTCAGAACTTTGGAAACCTTTTGGAAGGTCCTTGCCAATTGTTTCTCTAATTACTCTAGGTCCAGCAAATCCAATTAATGCGCCTGGTTCAGCGATATTAAAATCTCCCAACATCGCATATGAGGCAGTTACTCCACCCGTTGTGGGATCTGTCAATAGGGAGATATAAGGAATTTTAGCTTCGGCTAATAACGCTAATCTAGCAGAAGTTTTAGCCATTTGCATCAAGGAGAAGCCAGCTTCCATCATTCTAGCACCACCTGATTTAGAGATCATGAGGAATGGAATTTTGTTATTCAATGAATGATTAATTGCTCTAGCAATCTTTTCACCTACAACAGATCCCATAGAACCTCCAATGAATCCAAAATCCATACAAGCGATAACCAATGGTTTGCCATTGATTTTACCTTCTGCACTTCTCAAAGCATCCTTTAATCCAGATTTTTTTTGTGTCGCTACAATTCTATCTGGGTAAGCTTTTGTATCTGTAAATCCAAGTGGATCGGCAGAACTAAGATCTTCATCTAGCTCAGTGAATTTATTATTGTCAAATAGTATCTCGAAATACTCTTTTGAACCAATACGAACATGGTAATCGTCCTCAGGGCTCACATATGAGTTGTTTTTCAACTCTCTCATATGTACGATTTTCCCACTTGGAGTCTTGTACCAAAGGCCATCAGGCGCTTCTTTCTTTGCTTCTGTAGGGGTTTGAATACCCTTTACTGTTCTTTTAAACCAAGCCATATTAACTTATTTTTCTCTTCTCTGGGCAACAAATATCTGCTATTGTACGGAGTGCAAAGATATCAATTCGCCCGAAGATTCATATTTACTTACTAATTAATTAACCTTCGCTTGACGTGTCATCTACATAGTCTTGCAAGTAGCTAAAGCGAGGTGTTAATTCACCATCTTTTGCTATAGTGGCCCTTTCTATTGTTTGGTCTTTGTCCACTCCAACCAAGTTAGCTATCACATTGTCTAACATCTGTCTTCCAAAGTCAATAGAGGCATCCCTAGGTAGTTCACAAGGTAGATTATCAACTGACATGACAGTGATGTTCCCTTCGTTAGAGAATGGGTCTGTCATGATGCCCTGAGTAGGTTCGTAATCATAGACAGGTTCATCAATCGTAGTAGCAATTAGTGTGGAAGGAATGGATCCTTCGATATCACATGTGATGTCAGCAATTAATTTAATAGAAAAGTCGCTGTGCGTAGCATCCTCTCTTGTAAATAGCACTGGAGCAGCTGGGTTCCAAAATGCACTTGCTACTAATATGTCTGCCACGTGGCTGTAAGGCTTAAAAGCTGGTTTGAATTTTTCTGGAGACTTGTAGAACTCTGCCACATTGAATTCATTTCCATCCTGATGGATATTGTAGACTCGGTTGTTTAATTGAGCGTAAACGGGCTCATCAAACTCTTCGTGTATAAACCTGTCCGGTGTGACTTGTTTAACACCAATACCTATCATGATTTCCATTGCCCCTTTGGCTACTCGTCCACCTCCTGTTATGGCGATTTTTATTTTTGGAAGTTCAATTTTCTGTAGCTCGCTTTTCAAGTCGTCCAAATCAAAGCATTCATTGGCTCTACGTATGTTATAGAGGTTGTAGCGTTTTCCGTAAGCCCAAAAGGCATTATATGCACCTACAATCCCCGCCCAACGGCCAAAAGCGATGATTCTAACACCTTGGGTATTTGTTAAACTTTCGTAATCTATTAGTGTAATGTTTTTTTCTAATATACTTCTCAACAGTTCCCGATTGTAGTCTTGCTTTTTGGTCGTATGAGAAAAGAAGAAGTAGGTCTTATTGGGGATTAAATCAGAAATATTGACTTCTTTGACACCTATCAATACATCACAATCGTGGAGGTTCTCTGATAATTCTATGCCTTGGTCTGTATAGTCCAAATCTTTATAACATCGGATGTCACTAGGCTGTGCCACGATGTTTACTTCAGGGTATAACTCTTGGATATCTCTGGCCTGGTTAGGCGTAATAGCTACTCTATGATCGACAGGGATTTTACCTTCTTTTAGTATTCCTATTTTTAGCATTGATTTGGGTGTTGTCAAATGCAAAGATGCTAAGAAATAACAGTATTAATTATAGCTAATCTTGTTTTTTGAGGAGTATGAAATAGATTTTACGCTAAAAAGTTATCCAGATGCTAGAAGCTTCCTTCTTTGGAATATTTCCTTATGATATGATTGCTTAGATTACTTTTCTGATCGGCATAACTCTAAACACAATTTTTCCTTTGATCTCGTAATCTGTCTAGTGACTATTCATCGAGATCAGAGTTTTGATCTTTGATGTCTTCTCTGCCCTTGAGTTTTTTGTCGTCTACATTTTTATTCAAAAATGCATTGATCTTATCAATTTTGATAGAGGACTTGATCTCGCCAAAACTGTTGATGGACATTTCAAATCCATCCAGTTCTGGGTTTACTTTTGGTTTAGAAGGCTTGTTTTTTTTCATGGTGTTTCAAAAGATGCAACTGCCTTTTTTATACGGGCACTCACTTCTTTTGTTCCCAATACTTCCATGATTTGCATGAGGTCTGGACCACCTGCTTCACCTGTTATTGCTACACGCAATATTTGCATAACCATTCCTGCTTTGGTGTCATTGGCCTCTAGGACTTGATCAAAAGCCGTTTGAAACTCCTCAGCGTTAGCAATGTCAATAGTAGCTAATGTATCCACTAATTGGGGTAAGACTGCTTTTGCTATGTCATTCCATTTTTTCCTCACTACTTTCTCTACATACTCAGTAGGCGCAGTGAAAAAATATTTTCCTTTAGCATATAACTCAGGTAGCACGTCAATTCTTTCTTGGAGCAAAGTGGCGATGCTGATGGCTTTATCATCACTACATTCGACATTGTGCTCTTTACTGAGTTTAACCAATTCCTTCGATAAGAATTCTACAGAAGATGATCTGATATATTGTTGGTTGAACCAGATGGCTTTTTGAATGTCAAATTTTGCTCCTGATTTGATGATTCTCTCAATGTCAAATGCTTCTATTAATTGGTCCATGGAGAAAATTTCTTCTTCTGTTCCAGGGTTCCATCCCAAGAATGCTAAGAAATTGACAAAGGCATCACTCAAGAACCCTTCTTCTCTAAACCCTTTTAATGTTTCAGCATCCTCCCCTTGACCTGTCCATGCCAATGGGAAAATTGGGAAACCATGCTTTTCAGCATCTCTTTTACTCAACTTCCCATTTCCTTCAGGCTTCAATAAAAGGGGTAAATGTGCAAATTGAGGCATTTCGTTTTCCCAACCTAAATATCTGTAAAGCATCACGTGCAGTGGAGCAGAAGGTAACCATTCTTCACCTCTGATCACATGTGTGATTTTCATGAGGTAATCATCTACCACATTGGCCATGTGATAAGTTGGCATGCCGTCCGATTTCATCAAGACTTTATCATCCATAGTAGAAGTATGAACGTTTACCCACCCTCTTACCATGTCTTGTAGTCTTACATCTTCTTTAGGAGGTAATTTGATCCTGATTACATAGTTGTCGCCATTTTCTAGTCTTTTTTGAACCTCTTCTGCTGAAAGCGTCAAAGAGTTTTTCATTTTATTTCTAGAAATGGAATTGTAATTCAATGAATTGGCTTTGGCAGCTTTCAATTCTGCTCTCATTAGATCCAACTCTTCGGCTGTATCAAAAGCATAGTAAGCTTTTTCTTCAGCGATTAATTGATCCACATATTTTTTATAGAGCTCTTTTCTGTCAGATTGTCTATAAGGACCAAACTCGCCACCTTGATCAGGTCCCTCATCAGGTGTGATGCCACACCATGCTAATGATTCTTTGATATAATTCTCAGCACCTTCTACGAATCTTGCTTGATCGGTATCTTCAATCCTAAGAATAAATTTCCCGCCATTTTTCTTCGCGTAAAAATAGTTGTACATGGCAGTTCTAACGCCACCGATATGAAGAACACCTGTTGGGCTAGGTGCGAATCTTACTCTTACTTCTTTGCTCATGATGCTGATATTGCTATATAATAAAGTTGCCGGCTAGAACCGGCAATTACAAAATTCGATATTTTTAGATATTCTTATTTTACCGCGATACAAGAAATTTCTACATTCAGGTTTTTTGGCAAACAACTTACTTCTACAGTCTCCCTTGCAGGAGGGTTAGAGGTGAAGTACTCACCGTATACTGCATTGATCTTTGTGAAATCACCCATGTTGCTGATGAAAATAGAACATTTCACTACATTGCTGTAATCCATGCCTGCTTCCTTTAATACTGCTCCCATGTTTTTCATTGCTTGGTGCGTTTCTTCCTCTATAGACGAAGTGATCAACTCCTCTGTAGTTGGGTCTATTGCGATTTGACCTGAGATATAGAGTGTATTCCCTGCTAATGTTGCTTGGCTATATGGGCCAATCGGAGCGGGGGCATTTTTGGTGTTAATGATCGTATGCATATTATTCTACAGTTACAGATTTGGCTAAATTTCTTGGTTGATCAACATTACAACCTCTCATAATTGCAATATGATAAGATAGTAATTGTAATGGAATAACAGAGATCAATGGCATTAGTGCTTCGTTAACTTCAGGTACTTCGATCACATGGTCTGCCATATTTGGGATCAATGCATCCCCCTTTGTTACTACAGCAATGACGACTCCTTTTCTAGCTTTTACTTCTTGTATGTTGCTAACAACTTTGTCATATGAGCTGTCTCTGGTCGCAATGAATACAACGGGCATCTCTTCATCGATCAAAGCAATCGGTCCATGTTTCATTTCGGCAGCAGGATAGCCTTCTGCATGAATGTAGGAGATCTCTTTTAGCTTGAGCGCACCTTCTAGTGCTACTGGAAAGTTGTAACCTCTTCCTAAGTAGATGAAGTTCTTAGCATCTTTGAATTTTGTTGCTATCTCTTCTATCTCCTTATTGCTATCCAATACCTCTTTGATCTTAGCAGGGATAGATTCCAAATCATGTAGAAGTTCATTGAACTTACTTTCAGTAATTGTTTTCTTTTGTCTAGCAACAGACAAGACAATCATCATCAATACGGACAATTGACCAGTAAATGCTTTTGTACTTGCTACTCCTATCTCTGGTCCAGTGTGTAAATAGGCTCCTTCGTGAGAGATCCTAGAAATTGATGAACCAACAACGTTGACAATGCCGAGAATGATTGCTCCTCTTGATTTCGCTAACTCAATGGCCGCCAAGGTGTCGGCAGTTTCTCCTGATTGAGAAATAGCAATGACAACATCTCCTTTGTTGATGACTGGGTTTCTGTATCTGAATTCAGAGGCATATTCCACTTCTACAGGAATCCTGCAAAACTCTTCAAATAAGTACTCTGCAACAAGCCCAGAATGCCAAGAAGTGCCACAAGCTATGATGATAATCCTATTAGCATTGGCGAGATCATCCATGTGTTCTCTAATGCCACCAAGTGTGAGTCTATTGTTTTGCGCATCCAGTCGACCTCTCATGCTATCTGCAATAGAGTTGGGCTGCTCAAAAATTTCTTTTAGCATGAAATGCTCATAACCGCCCTTTTCGATTTCATCTAATTCCAATTCTACTTTTTGAATGTAGGGAGTTAGCTCATCATTCTCAATAGTAGTGATTTTGAAACCGTCTCTATTAATGACTGCAATCTCTTGGTCATTTAGATATACTACATTATCTGTATACTCTATGATGGGCGTAGCGTCAGAAGCTATAAAATACTCGCCTTCCCCAACTCCTAATACCATTGGACTTCCCTTACGGGCCGCAATGAGTTGGTCAGCGTTGTTCTCATCCATCACGACAATGGCGTATGCTCCTTCAATTGTTAAGAGTGCTTGTCTAACCGCGTCCTCTAGAGAGAGATTGTTGTGTGTCTTGATATCTTCAATGAAAGTGATCAATACTTCAGTATCTGTATCACTGATGAAAGTATAACCTTTGCCTAAAAGCTCCTTTTTAAGGGCGTTGTAGTTTTCAATTATTCCATTGTGAATAATTGAAAGTGTATTGTTGGCTGAGAAATGAGGGTGAGCATTCTTGTCATTCGGCTCCCCATGAGTAGCCCATCTTGTATGGCCTATTCCGATATTACTCGAAAGATCAAGATCTGAAACTGAATTTTCCAACTCAACAACCTTTCCAGCTTTTTTATGGATTTTTAACTTTCCATTTTGATGAATAGACACGCCAGTACTATCGTACCCTCGATACTCTAATCTTTTGAGGCCTTTGATGATAATTGGAAATGCTTCTTTATCACCTAGGTATGCTACTATGCCACACATTTGATACTAGTTGGGAATTGAATAATATACTTTCAATTTGATACCTTCTTTGGGAATGACGGATTGCTTAGGTGCCGTGATATCAGAAGGCATCATTATTAATTGATCTAAATCAATGGTTCCATTTTCCACTTGTTGAGCAAAAAAAGTACTGACGCCACTGTAGTACGAATTAGCTGAGTCAATCGGGGCAGACATAATACTTTGTGATCCACCTAAATACCCTCCGTCAGTTAGAACAGCTGTAGAATATAAATCTCCACTAACCAAACCTTTGTGGTTGACTTGTCCGCCTTCAGAGATGAGTAAAAACCGCATGTCTGCCACGTTGTCCACATAAGCCAGTTGACTTGCATCCGTTGGTACTTCAAATTCGAATCGGTTGATTTGAACAAATTCGTTTTCAGGTTTTGCCAAGAAATCCAATAAAGGTTCCATGTCAATTTTCGGATAGATTCCAGATAAAGAGTGGAAATAAATGTTTCCATCACCTGTGTCAAAATCTGCCAAATTATCCTGAATAGCAGCGCCAATTAAAGATCCTGTTCGATCAGTTATAATACCGTTGTAACGTGCGTTTGTTGCAGTTAAGGAAAAATCAACAGCAAGACTATCGCTTGAAATATAAACTGAGTCTTCTGTTTCAGATAAATGCTTGGATGCTTCTATATGATAATGGACCTTCAGCATTGTTTCTCCAGTTGGATTAAAACTAATGAGAGCAGTATTATTCTCGCCTCCAGATATCGCGATCCCTTTGAATTCTTGACTTAAAATTGTATTTCTATCGCTTTCTAAAGAGATGTCAAACAAAGTATTCGCCCATGAGTCTGATAGGGGAAGTTGAAGTGTATCATAAGTAGGTGTTTCCAAAATCAATGAATCCGTTCTGATTGACCGTATTGTTTCATTGTCAGGGTCAAGTGCTACTAATGGTATCACGTTGTTTGCTAAATAGTAAACGCCAGAAAACAATTGATCATCCAACTGCTGAACTCTAAAGGTCTGCAAAGAAGAAGTGTCAGTAGCACTGATGTCATTGTATCTAAGAACCAACACTGCTGAATCAACAACATAGCTTTGATCAGTGACGATTATTACAGTGTCAGATTGATTGAAAATAGTATCAGCTGTATTGGATAATCCAATGATAGTACTGACAGTAGACAATTGACTATAAGAAACAGCAGATGTCCTGCCATAAGTAACGTCTGTAATTGACCCTACTAATATCCTAGCATCACCATTTGTTTTTAAACTATCAATGAATACGTTGGTAGAAGGAAGAGATAACTCCTCATAATACACTCCCGATTTTAAACCATTAGGATCAAGTCCTAAACCCACATCGCTGGGGTCTTCACAAGAAAACATGGTTAGGGCTGTGATTGTCAACAACCCAGTCCAAATTTTAGCCAACAAGTTCATTATATAAATTATAGTAGGAGTCTAAGAAATTTTCGTCTTTTTGAATTGTCTCTATTTTTTTATCTTTTGGAGCACTACTGAGTAATTTGTCAAAAGTCTCACTAGTTTCTTCTTTAGAATTGATCACAGCATCTGCATATTCCATGCCTAATTTGATGAATCCTTCAAAATCTGCTGTTCTTAAATGATCTAACATACTTTCATCAATATCCATCATCATGGCCTTGTTGATCAAGTCTCCATCAAATATATGCTCAAAAGAATTATTGTATAGTGTAAATACTGACTTGGCATTTTTGAAAATCGGATCGTTTTTGTACGTTGTTTTCAAATACAATGGAATGAAACTAGTCATCCAATCATTACAATGTACAATGTCTGGTGCCCAACCTAATTTCTTAACTGTTTCTAAAACGCCTTTACAAAAGAAAATAGCTCTTTCATCATTGTCATCATGAAATTTCTCTTCTTTGTCAACAAACACAGACTTTCTATGGAAGTAGTCTTCGTTATCAATGAAGTAAACTTGTAATTTGGCATTAGGGATAGAAGCAACTTTGATTATTAAAGGTTTTTCTTCATCACCAACTGCAATGTTGATTCCTGACAATCTTACAACCTCATGCAGTCTATTTTTTCTTTCGTTGATAAGTCCAAATCTTGGTACTAGAATTCTTATCTCCATTCCTCGCTCCTGCATAGCTTGTGGTAAAGCTCTTACAAAATCAGCCACCTCTGTGGTTTGTAAAAATGGGTTTATTTCACTTGCTACATATAATATCTTATAACTTGACATAAACCTTGATTTTTAATAGTATTGTTTCAAAATGACCACAAAATTACACTATTTTTGGATCTTTTTCAATTATAATGCGCCCTTTTCTACAAAAGTAGCAGAGGTAGTCGATTTATTATGAAGGTAATTGACCATATTACTGAGTTTAGAGCTGCTATGAGGGCTTTTCGTCAGGAAGGTAAATCAATAGGTTTAGTTCCTACTATGGGGGCTTTACATGCAGGGCATCTGTCTTTGATCAAAAAATCAAAAGAACAAAGTGATATTACTGTATGTTCAATATTTGTTAACCCCATTCAGTTTAACAATAATTTTGATTTAGAAAATTATCCTAGGCAATCTAAAAAGGATCATGAACTATTGGAGAATGTTGGGTGTGATATAGTGTTTTCACCTGGATTGGATGAGATATATCCTAACAAGGATGTATTGTCTATGTGCTTTGAACCAATCGAAGAAGTTTTAGAAGGAGAGTTTAGGCCAGGGCATTTTTCAGGTGTAGGTGTAATTGTCGCAAAGCTCTTTAATATTGTACAGCCTGATCAAGCTTATTTTGGTCAAAAGGATTTGCAGCAAGTCGCTATCATTAAAAAATTAGTTAATGATTTAAATTTTCAACTCTCTGTTGTAGTAGTGCCAACAGTGAGGGAAGAGAATGGATTGGCAATGAGTTCTAGGAATCAGAGGTTGAATACTGAAGAGAAAGAGATAGCGGCAAAACTTTATCAAATAATGAGTATTGCTAAAAGAGATATTTCGGAAGGAGGTAGTATTCGGGATGTGATTTTAAGATCAAAATCTGCTATAGCAAATCTTGTTGGAATGGAATTGGAGTATTTCGAGGTTATAAATAGTAAGTCGTTTGAACCAGTTGAAGTAATAGATAGTAGTGATGAAGTATCTATATGTGCGGCGGTATTTGTAAACGCAGTAAGGATTATTGATAATATTTATATAAAAACAAGCAGTTGAAAATTTCAAATATCATAAAATTTTTAGTTTCACTTCTCTTAGCAAGTGTGCTATTCTATTTCGTTTTCAAAGACGTTTCATTGGATGACTTTATTAGTAGGTTGGAGAATGTAAGTTTTGGTTGGGTGTTATTGTCAATGGGACTCTCCATAGTGAGTCATGTACTAAGGTCGTATCGTTGGAACCTTACTTTGGCTCCCTTGGGTCATTATCTAAGTACGGCTCGAACATTTTTGGCATTGATGGTTGGTTATTTGGCCAACCTAGCGTTTCCTAGATTGGGAGAAGTGACAAGGTGTGCCATGTTGAAAAAAAGTGATAATGTCTCAATGACTGTTGGGTTTGGGTCAGTTATCACAGAACGGCTATTAGACTTTGTCATTTTATTGAGTCTAATAAGTTTAGATTTCATTGTAGAGTTTGATAAGATATTCTATTTCTTTTTAGGTGAAATTGGATGGGATAGTTATCAAAATAAAACCTTATTCATAGTTGTAGGGATTACAGTGATGTTGATGACTGGACTTTTTGGGATATGGTTAGTAAGGTGGTTTTTACATCATGAATTTGATAATGAGTTTGTGAACAAAGTAAAAACGAAAATTTCTACTTTGTTAGAAGGCTTATTCTCAATAAGGAAAATGGAAAATGTTATAGGTTATGTGTTTTCAACAGTTGGGATTTGGGTGTTGTACTTTTTGATGAGCTATGTAATATTCTTTTCTATGGATGAAACTAGTCATTTAGGCTTTGGAGCTGGATTGTCAATATTGGCTGCTGCAGGTGTGTCCATGGCTATGCCTGTGCAAGGTGGGGTTGGTGCTTATCATGCATTGGTAAGTGGTGTGTTGATTGTCTATGGTGTTGAACCAACTACAGCATTGTTTTTTGCAACATTACTTCATACTTCTCAAATTATTATGATAATGGTATTGGGTAGTGGTAGTCTGGTAGCCTCTATGTTTATTCCGAAAGGTAAAACAGCACACGAGGTTATCACGTAATAGGTGTTTGAGAATTCTAATTTGAAATAAAAATGATAATTGTATTAATAGTCTTCATGATTATTGGCTTCTTAGTCAGTAATCGATTGAAAAATAAATTTAAGAAATACTCTCAGGTGACTTTACAATCTGGACTTTCTGGAAAGGAAATAGCAGAAATGATGTTGAGAGATAAAGGAATTCATGATGTTCATGTTACTGCTGTGGATGGTCAGCTAACTGACCATTATAACCCCTCAAACCGAACAGTGAATCTTAGTCCTGAAGTATATCATGGCAGAAGTGCTGCATCTGCAGCTGTAGCTTCTCATGAATGTGGACATGCTGTTCAACATGCTACAGCTTATAGTTTTTTGGAGTTCAGGTCAGCCATGGTGCCCATTCAGAATATTAGTGCCAAGATCTTGAATTTTGTCATGATAGGGATGTTCTTGTTTGGAAGCTTTGTGTATTCAATGGGGATGAATAATATTTTGTTAGTTGTCGTTGCTGCTCAGGGAGTGATAACATTATTCTCTTTAGTGACATTGCCTGTTGAGTTTGACGCTAGTAAACGTGCGTTGGCATGGATTGATGAAAAGGGAATTGTGACTAGTCAAGAACATGCAATGGCTAAGGATGCATTACATTGGGCTTCTATGACCTATGTAGTTGCTGCAATATCGGCTGTTACTCAATTGCTATATTTCGTCTTGATCTTTATAGGTGTGAGTCGTGATTAATTTAAATGAAATCAAAATTGTAAGGCTAGATGACTCCTAGCTTTTTTTTGTGTCAAACCAGAAAATGGTATGCGTGCATACTGATAATGTAAATTGAATGATATAAATTGAGACTCAGACAACTTTACTAAAGAATGGATTTTGACTATACAGAAGAGCAATTGGCAGTTAGAGATGCTGCACGAGAATTTGCACAAAATGAACTACTAGCTGGAGTTATCGAGCGTGATGAGAATCAGCAATTCGCTACAGAGCAAATAAAAAGCATGGGGGAATTGGGGTTTTTAGGAATGATGACCAACCCCAAATACAGTGGTGGAGGTATGGATACTGTGTCATACGTATTGGCAATGGAAGAGATATCTAAGGTTGATGCTTCTTGTTCCGTGACCATGTCAGTGAACAATTCATTGGTTTGTTGGGGACTAGAAAAATTTGGCTCTGAGGCACAAAAAGAAAAATATTTGAAGCCTTTAGCATCAGGACAGGTGATTGGTGCATTCTGTTTGTCAGAACCAGAAGCTGGATCGGATGCAACTTCTCAAAGAACAACCGCTGAAGATAAAGGAGATCATTATTTGGTGAACGGAACCAAAAACTGGATTACAAATGGAAGTACTGCGTCTATCTATCTAGTAGTTGCTCAGACCCATGTCGAGAAAAAGCACAAAGGAATCAATGTATTGATTTTGGAAAAAGGTGTGGAAGGCTTTGTCGTAGGTCCAAAAGAAAATAAAATGGGAATAAGAGGGTCTGATACTCATTCGTTGATGTTTACGGATGTCAAGGTGCCCAAAGAAAATAGGATAGGTGAAGATGGGTTTGGTTTTTCTTTTGCCATGCAAACCCTTAATGGTGGTAGAATTGGAATTGCTTCACAGGCGTTAGGCATTGCTTCGGGTGCTTTTGAACTGGCACTACAATATTCAAAAGAGAGAAAAGCTTTCGGTAAAGAAATCAGTCAACATCAGGCGATACAGTTTAAGTTGTCTAAAATGGCTACCGAGATAGAGGCCGCTCGTTTGTTAGTATTGCAGGCGGCTATGAAGAAAGATAAAGGGGAATCTTATGTGAAAGAAGCAGCAATGGCAAAGTTGTATTCGTCACAAGTTGCCATGGACACAACAGTAGAGGCGGTTCAGATTCATGGAGGTTATGGGTTTGTTAAAGAGTTTCATGTTGAGCGCTTGATGCGTGATGCGAAAATTACTCAGATATATGAAGGGACCTCAGAGATACAAAATATTGTAATTGCCAGAGAATTATTGAAATAGTATAATAACCTAAGACTCTTGTTTTTCTTATATTACTTGTTCCTTTATTAACATTATATTAGTTTTATACAAAGCGAATAAGGATTTCGGCTTAATTTGCCTTCCTTAATCTAGAATAATTCAATATGGAAGATTATAATAAGATTATAGAATCTCTCGGAGTAAGATTTATATCAGCTAAGAATATTAATATTTTGCAGTCTGTGACCATAGAGAATTACTATGATGTCGAGAATGTTTTCGTATTTGTACATAAAGGGGAAGTGCGTTATGGCAAGGAAAAAGAAGCCGTAAAAGAGGGGGAGATATTATTTGTACCTGGTGGTAAAATGGTACCGTTGACTTATGGTAGTGGGGACGCTATGAATTTGTCTAATGATGATTTTATTAACAATAAGGAGAAATTTTTACAGAACTGTGAGAGCTATAGTGCCATTACAGAGACTGAAAATATTACAATGATTAATTTTGAAGCAAAAGTATTTGACACTGTCAACTTCTTTGCTTCGTTGGATGTCCCAGCATTTGTGATACACGACAATCAGAATCTCGTTTCATTGGTGAATCAGATTGTGAAGGAAATATATTCAGAGGCTCCAGGGAAAGGAAGAGTAGTCAAACTGCAAACGGATCATCTAGTAGTTGAATTGATTCGCCATATATTGGATCAAGGACTATTTGTTGAACAATTAGCAACTAATTCTACTTACTTTAAGGACCCTAGATTAATAGATATTTTCGCTTATATCAAAGAAAATTTACAAGAAGACTTATCTAATAAAGTGTTAGCCAATGTCGCCAATGTATCTGAAGATTATGTTGGACAATATTTCAAGATGTTGACAGGGATCAATCCTCAAGATTATATTGAATATCAGCGAATGGAGATGGCCGTCAATATGCTACGAACATCAAAGAAAAGCATAAGAGACATAGGTAAGGAAGTAGGATATAAGGATACTGCGTATTTCTGTCGGAGATTCAAAATGATGTTTGGCATTCCAGCGGGTAAAATGCGTCGTAGAGAGTCTCTAATTAACGTGTGATTTAGCTATTCTGATCCTTTATTCTTTTAGAGATAGTCTTGAGGAAATGCAAGTCTTTTTCTATGGCATTTCCAACTACTACGATATCCGCACCTGCTTTTAAAGCAGTATCTATCTTTTCTGGTGTATTGAGTCCTCCACCAACTACTATCGGTAGATCTACAGACACTTTTACTTTTGAGATGATCTCAGCAGGGACTGGTTCTTTTGCGCCACTCCCAGCCTCTAGATATAGTGTCTTCAACCCTAGCATTTCTCCTGCGATTGCAGTACAGACTGCTATATCAGCCTTGTCAGAAGGTATCGGTGTAGTATTGCTTATGTAACTAGCTGAGGTAGCTGGGCCTGAGTTGATGAGCATATAACCCATCGGGATTACCTCAAGTTTAGATTTTTTTAAAGTGGTTGCCGCCATGACATGTTGACTGATAAGGAAGTCTGGGTTTCGTCCTGATATCAAGGAGAGTAGGAGGATAGCATCTGCTTGCGCATCGATTTGGATGTTACTTCCTGGGAATATAATGACAGGGATGTTGGAGTTTTCTTTGATGATGGCAATGACTTTTGAAAAATGGTCAAGCGTCATTAAACTTCCTCCAACGAAAAGGTAGTCCACTTTATATGTGGCACATAGGTCGAGTAAATCAACCAATTGTTCAAAGTCGTCAACCTTGTCTGGATCAATCAATACGGCCAAAGACTTTTTGCCTTTTTGCTTATCCTCTTCTATTCTCCGAAGTAGATTCATTGGTTTTCGTTGATTGTACTTGAGTTTGTATCTTTTCTATAGCAAATGGAATGATACTTTTGATAAACATGGACATGATGGATTGGCTCAATTTGCTTGAAAGACCAGGGCCTGTTTTCTTGATTTTTTTGGTATTGCTGTGTGAAGATTCTCCAGCCACCAAGCGGTATACTAGATACCCTGCAAGAACTGATGCGCCGACTATTCCGGCTCCCTTTAACAGAATAGTGAGACGGTGCTCAAGATCAACTGTTTCATGGTCTAACTGTGACCAGAGTCTATTCTCCTTGGATTTGAGTTTGGCACGGAGTTCCTCGACTTGTTTACTGCTCTTCATCGGTCTCCTGTTGTTTTGTGCTTAATATGGCTTCTTCAATAAAGGCTTTGAGTTTTCCGGAATTCAAAAAAGTAAGGACTATGATAAGCAGTATCAAGTAAAATCCAGCTACTATTATAAAGCCCCAAAACTCACTGCCAAGTAAATAGTTAAATAGAAAGCCTAAACCCATGCTCAAAAACAATAAGACTAAGGTTGCAATCAGGAGAATTACAACATATGCGACGACTTGCGCCAATATATTGGATACATGTTCAGTGATCTCTAATTTGAACAATTCCAATTTTACTTTGACATAGTCAGATAAAGTCTCCTTGAGTTTATTGATGTTGAATAGGTCTGCCAATGCTTATTTTTTTATAAAGTTAATGTTTTTAATCAGTGGCGTAAATCTATTGAATAAATTATTTAACTACAGTGTCATGGAATCAGTCAACGTATTTTTTCGAGGAGATTTTATGGGGATAAACATTGAGATAAGTCTGAAAATTTACTTCTACACCTTAACGACTCCTTAAAAGCTAAGGTGTTTTGTTGTGTGTTTAAAATGAATAAAACTGAGAATTGATATTTAATTTCGCCTACAGTTTAAACTACCTCTATTGGAAGAAATGACCGAAAAAATCCCAACATTTGAAGGTTTCAAATGTTGGGATTTTTAACTACTGACTTGTTTCTCTAGTTATTAGAAGATAGTTCATTAATAGCCAACCATGCCATCAATCCTGGTCCATGGGATAAAGCATCTTCGTCAATATCGAATGTAGGTGTATGTACACCAGAGATGATATTTTTCTCCTCATTTCGCGTACCTAATCTGTAGAAGCAGGCGTCTGCTTTTTGAGAGTAATAAGCAAAATCTTCAGCACCCATCCAAACGTCTAAGTCTACCACATTGTCTTCACCTAAAAAATCAACTGCAGCTTGTCTAGCTCTGCCGGTTACTTCAGGGTCGTTTTTCAAAAACGGGTAACCTACTTGAATATCGAATTTGCAGTAGCCTCCCATTGCTTCCGCTATTCCCTCAGCAATTTTTTTCATTCTGACGTGTGCCTCTTTTCTCCACTTCTCATCAAGGGTTCTAAAAGTACCTTCTAGTTTGACGTCATTGGGGATTACGTTAGTAGCTCCTTTAGCCTCTACCTTCCCAAATGTTAAAACACTTGGTGTCTTTGGACTGGCAATACGACTTACAACTTGTTGCAATGCAACGATGATGTGTGAGGTAATGAGTATGGGGTCTATACAGTTTTCAGGTAAAGCACCATGTCCACCTTTACCTGTTACAGTGACGTAGATCTCATCAGCACTGGCCATATACATGCCTTTTCTAAAGCCAACTTTTCCTACTGGAATTAATGGCATTACATGTTGTCCAAATATGGATGTGGGTTTAGGGTTTTTGAGAATACCATCTTTGATCATCAAAGAGGCACCACCTGGAAAAACTTCTTCTCCTGGCTGGAAGATGAATTTTATAGTTCCTTCAAACTCATCTTTTAGTTCATGTAAAATCCTAAGAGTAGTCATCAAAGATGATGTATGAACGTCATGTCCACATGCGTGCATGACGCCATCATTTTTGGATTTATATGGTTTTAGACTTTCTTCTTTTATTGGAAGAGCATCCATGTCTGCGCGTAGTGAGGTTACCTTTTTCTCTGGGTTTTTACCTTCTACAATAGCTTCTATACCAGTGCCAGCAATGCCAGTTCTATGTTTTACGCCCAGTTTTTCTAAAAAGGAAATTACAAACTTCGCAGTTTCAGTTTCTTCAAAAGATAATTCTGGATTGGCATGCAAATGCCTTCGGTTTTCAATTGTCTCTTGATGATACTCTTTGGAGAGTGATTTTATCTTGTTGATTAAATCCATAACTAACTTTTCACTAAGTTAAATAATTTACCAGTTCGTTATATTCCCTCTCAACTATTGCACGAACTATGAAATTGTTGGGTATTAGCACGACTAATTGTCGTCCTTTATTTTAATTTTTGATGGTATCAATACAGATCTAGAGAAATTATCCTTTAAGATATTGTAATCCTCATTGGCTTCAATTCTCGTATAATATTTACCTACTCTCACCTTATAATTAGGCTGTTCATAAGAAACGCGTGGGTTTTGGCCAGGTGTTAAGTCAAATGCTTTCCACTTTACTTGATTGGCCTTATCCCGACTATTGCCAGAGTATATTTGAATAGAAAACCCATTGACGTATTCAATGTTCTTTCTTGATTCCAAAATAAGGTTCGTGATACTATCCAGATCATTACTGATATCATGAGTAGGGTCTACATTTATGACAATCTCTTCAATCGGAGGAGTATCAATCATGCTATCTACAGGTACAGATTGCGCTCTATATATTGATAAATCTTCATGATAAGAAGAGCTACTTGTAGTTTTTGTTGCTCCAGGAGCACAAAACTGTAGCAGTGCTGTCAATGAGATGATTGGAAACAAGGCGATACGATTAATTCGATTATTCATTTATATTGGCAAATATAAGCTTTTCACTAGTTTTCAACTACCACACATTTGTTGTCGGCCACATCAACTTCAACACTCTTGAATTTGACATCCTTTTTTGTAGAACCGTCAGCATATTGAACCGTGACTTTGTCATTTCGGCCATAGATCTTTTCTGATTTCAAAGGAGCAGTTTTTTCAACAGGAGCAGTTCTGTTATTATTGGAATTCCCTCCACCACTCAGACTAGACCCACTTTCTGCCTTACTTTCTTTGTAATTTCGAGCAGATTTTTGTTGTCGTGCTTCTTGAACTTGGTCAGGGGATTGTGCTGGTATTTCAGCCTTTGTCAAGAACGATGCAGTCTCCTCATTCACCTTAGATATGAATAATTTGAACATTTGAAATGATTCAAACTTGTAAATCAACAAAGGATCCTTTTGTTCGTGAACAGCCATTCTTACTGACTGCTTTAAATCATCCATTTCTCTGAGATGCTCTTTCCATGTTTGATCAATGATGGCTAATGAGATTAGCTTCTCCATCTGTTTGGTCAGCTCAGCACCTTGAGAAGAAACAGTTTTCTCAAGGTTCGCGACTACTCCAATTTGTTTTTTGCCATCAGAGAAAGGAACTTGAACATCTTTGAATGTAGCACCTCTGGTATTCAAGATGTTCTTCATGACTGGAAGTGAACGCTCACCAACCAATTTGTTTTTTGCTTTGTAATTATTATTAGCTTCGTTATATAATTGGTTTGCTAACAACTCTTCACTTCCACTTGTAAATTGGTCTTCACTGATTTTAGTATCAAGACCGAGAGAGCTTAATGTGTTGAGTTTGAAAGAATCATAATCACTCAGCCCCTTAGCACTCGCAACTAGATTTTCTGCTGTGTCATAAAACATGTTAAGAATGTCAAGGTCTAACCTCTCTCCAAACAATGCATTTTTTCTACGTGTATAGATGACTTCTCTTTGTGAGTTCATGACATCATCGTATTCCAATAGATGCTTTCTACTGGCAAAGTTGTTTTCTTCTACTTTCTTTTGTGCTCTTTCGATAGACTTGGTAATCATGCTATGCTGGATTACTTCACCTTCTTCAAGACCCAATCGATCCATGATTTTGGCTATTCTGTCAGAGCCAAATAGTCTCATCAAGTTGTCTTCTAGAGAAACAAAGAATTGTGAAGACCCTACATCACCTTGACGTCCTGACCTACCACGCAACTGCCTGTCGACACGTCTTGATTCATGTCTTTCTGTACCTATGATTGCTAGTCCTCCCGCAGCTTTTGATTCTGGGGATAGCTTAATATCTGTACCACGACCTGCCATGTTGGTCGCGATGGTTACTGTCCCAGGTTTACCCGCTTCAGCAACTACATCTGCTTCTTTGGCATGTTGCTTAGCATTCAATACCTGGTGTTTGATATTCTTCATGTTCAGCATTCTACTGATCAATTCAGAAATCTCAACAGAGGTAGTACCAACTAATACAGGTCTGCCAGCGGTAGTTAATGTAATAATTTCATCTGCTACAGCATTGAATTTTTCACGGACGGTTTTGAAAACCATATCCTCTCGATCATCTCTTTGGAGGTTTCGATTAGTTGGGATAACAATCACATCTATTTTGTAGATTTCCCAGAATTCACCTGCTTCAGTTTCTGCCGTACCAGTCATACCCGCTAGTTTGTGGTACATTCTGAAATAATTCTGCAACGTGATAGTCGCATAAGTTTGGGTAGCGTCTTCTACTTTTACATTCTCTTTCGCTTCAATGGCTTGATGAAGACCGTCCGAATATCGACGGCCGTCCATAACACGACCAGTTTGTTCATCCACAATCTGAACTTTACCGTCTACTACAATATATTCAGTGTCTTTTTCGAAGAGTGAGTATGCTTTCAGTAGTTGGTTAACAGAGTGAATTCTTTGTGCTTTGGCAGAGTAATCTCTAATTAATTCCTCCTTTTTGTGAAGAAGGTCGCTTTCAGATAAGGACGTATCATTTTCTAAAGTCGCAATTTCGATTCCGATATCAGGCATGATAAAGAAGGTTGGATCTTCTCCTTCACCAGTTATGAGGTCAATACCTTTATCAGTAAGCTCAATACCATTTGTTTTTTCATCAATGGTGAAATACAATGGTTCATCAGCCTCTGGCATCAATTTTTGATTGTCAGCGAGGTAAATATTTTCTGTCTTTTGAAGAACTTGACGAATGCCTTGCTCACTCAAGAATTTAATCAACGGTTTATATTTTGGCAAACCTCTAAAGGCACGGAATAACGATAACCCGCCTTCATCTTCATTCCCCTCTTTTATTTTCTTTTTGGCTTCATTTAAGTAAGCCGAAACTTCTTTCCTTTGAGCATCGACTAATTTCCCAATTCTTGGTTTTAATTCGTAGAACTCATGCTCATCACCTTTAGGTACCGGGCCTGAAATAATCAAAGGAGTTCTAGCATCATCAATCAATACAGAATCGACCTCATCCACCATTGCAAAGTGGTGCTTGCCTTGTACTAGATCTTCTGGGTGGCGAGACATGTTGTCTCTCAGGTAATCAAAACCAAATTCATTATTGGTGCCGTAGATGATGTCGCTCTTGTAAGCTTCTTTTCTTTCTGGTGAATTCGATTGGTATTTATCAATACAATCTATTGTTAAGCCATGGAATTCAAATATTGGCGCGTTCCATTCAGCATCCCTTTTGGCCAAGTAGTCATTGACTGTAATGACGTGCACACCTCTTCCTGAAAGTCCATTTAAGTAGGCGGGTAGGGTTGCAACCAAAGTTTTACCTTCCCCCGTCATCATCTCTGCAATCTTACCTTGGTGTAATACCACTCCGCCGAGTAATTGTACATCGTAATGGATCATATTCCAGATGACCTCCACTCCTGAAGCTGACCATACGTTGTGCCAGATGGCTGTTTCTCCTTGAATTTCTACATTGGATTTTTTTGCAGCGATAGCTTTGTCAAGCATGGTAGCTTTTACAGTCAGCTTTTTGTTTTCGGTCAATCGACGTGCAGTATCTTTGACGACAGCAAATGCTTCTGGAAGGATCTGCAATAGTACTTCTTCCAAAGAGGTGTTTCTATCTGTTTCTAATTTGTCAATTGATGCGAAAAGATCTTCTTTTTCATTGATGTCCATTTCTGGATTTTCATCAATTTGTTTATGTATGTCTGCTACTTTGTCATCTATTGGTTTTAGATGAGCAGTTATTTTATCTTTTAATTCTTGGGTCTTTCCTCTTAATTCATCATCTGAAAGAGTAGCTAGTTTGTCGAATTCTGTATTGACAAGTCCGACATAAGGTAATAGCTCTTTAATATCCCTCTCCGCTTTCGTTCCGAAGATTTTTGCTATTCCTTTTGTTAATAAATCTAACATTTATTCATTGATTTAGATGAAGCCGTAAATTTAATTTCTTTTTGGTTTTAGCCTAGGTTATCAGGGTCTTAATACCGCTTTATGAAAAAATAATTACGCATATTTTACTTACCAATCACTTATTGGTAAAATCTTGCCTTAGGACAAATTGGCAGGAATGGTAAATGGTGATTTGAAATCGTGATATTGGTTTCAAATTCCCTTGACTATTTCTTGTCAGAAGGAGTGTTTTATACTTCTACTGACCCTGTGAAAACTTGGACTGCAGGACCGATCAGCCAAATATTAGTAAACCCACCTTCTGTTTTTTGAAATTTCACTTCTAAATTTCCGCCTTTTGATTGCACAGAGATTGGACTCATTAATCCTTTGTCTGCAGCAGCTAGACAAGAAGCGGTAATACCAGTACCACAGGATAAGGTTTCATCTTCGACACCTCTCTCGTATGTCCGAACAAAAACATCATGTTGACTTTTGATCTCTACAAAATTGACATTCGTTCCTTCTGGTTTGTATTGATCAGAATATCTGACAGTAGATCCTTGTTTTACAACGGGTGCTGCTTCAGCCTTTTCTACAAAAATAATGTGATGCGGTGATCCATTGTTTAGGAAATAATGGTCTTCGTGCTGAGAAGGGTTTTGTTGATCCTTCATTTTTAAATGCACAATACCTTCTGCAATCGTAGCATGATATGCTCCGTCGATAGTTTGGAAATTCGTACTGCTGTCAATTACTCCTAAAAACCTAGCGAAATTGACGGCACAGCGGCTGCCATTCCCGCAGAGGCTTTGACTGCCGTCTGCATTGAAATACACCATGTCGAAATCTAAGGTGTCGTGATTCTCAATTAAGATCAATCCGTCAGCACCTATCCCAGTTCTCCTGTTACAGAGTTTGGCTATGGTTTCAATATTATGAGCAAATGATTGGTCGCGATTGTCGATCATCACGAAATCATTGCCTGTACCTTGATATTTATAGAAGTTAACCGCCATTGAAGTTGTCGTTAAGAGCTAAATGGAAATATGGTGAGTTAAATCGATTAACTGTTAAGTGATAACAAATAACTCTCGAGTGAAAATGGGGCAAATAAAAAGCCAGCCTAATAGGCTGGCTTCAAATTTTTTGCAGAGAGTAGAATTAAATCTTCTCTTTGATTCTTGCAGCCTTACCTTTTCTACCTCTTAGGTAGAATAATCTAGCTCTTCTTACTTTACCTCTTCTCAATACTTCGATTTTGTCGATGCTTGGAGAGATTAATGGGAAAATTCTTTCTACTGCAATACCACTTGATACTTTTCTAACAGTAAAAGTCTCTCCGTTAGTGTTAGGGTTTTTAACCTGCATTACTGTTCCTTGGAACTGCTGGATTCTTTCCTTAGCACCTTCTTTAATCTTAACGTGTATATTGATAGTGTCACCAGCGCCGAATGCTGGAAGACCTTCTCTAGTACTTTTATATTCTTCTTCGATTAATTTAATTAATTCGCTCATTATTGTTAGCTTTTAATGCTCTTCTGAAAATCGGAGTGCAAATATAGAGAATAATTATCTAAACAAAGACAATGAATCTGAAGATAATTCATTCATTGTCAAAGCAATTATTCTGATTGGTCGTCCTTTAGAAGATTGGGTCTTTTTTCTTGGGTTCTAGATACGGCTTGATCAAATCTCCATTTATCTATTTTGGCTGTATGTCCTGATGTAAGGATTTCTGGAACGTTCCAGTTTTTGTATTGTGCAGGGCGTGTGTAGACAGGTGGTGCTACTAAATCGTCTTGAAAAGAATCTGTAAGCGCAGAAGTCTCATCACTCATTACACCTGGGATTAGTCGAACTACTGAATCTGCTACCACTGCCGCAGCTAGTTCTCCACCAGTTAATACGTAATCACCTATGCTTATTTCTCTAGTGATCAAATATTCTCTAACGCGTTCATCTACTCCTTTGTAGTGTCCGCAGAGCAAAATGATGTTGTTGTATAAGCTTAATTCGTTGGAGATATTTTGAGATAAAAGATCTCCATCAGGACTCATGTAAATGATTTCGTCGTAATCTCGATCTGATTTTAGACCAGTAATGCACTTGTCTATTGGTTCGATCATCAAAACCATGCCTGCGCCACCGCCAAAAGCATAATCATCGATTTGGTTTTGTTTGTTGATTGCGTAATCTCTGAGATTGTGAATAACAATCTCAACAAGGCCTTTATCTGAGGCTCTTTTTAATATGCTCTGATCTACTGTCCCGTTGAGAATCTCTGGCACACAAGTGATGATATCAATCCTCATCTAGAAACACGTCTAAAAGGCCTTCGGGCAATTGGGTATGCAGGATGTTTTTGTCAAAGTCTGCGGAAATTATGATTCCGTCCGAAATAGGAATCAATATTTCTTTTCCTTGATGAATGGCAGAGATCAAATTTTGAGGACCCATTTCGTAGACTTGCTCTATGGTGCCGATCTCATTTTCTCCATCCATGACAAGTAACCCCACCAATTGATGTAGGTAGTATTCGCCGTTTTTTAATTTGGGAAGATGATTTAATGGAAGGTATAGCTCGGACGAAACTAATGTTTCAGCATCTTCTATTCGATCAATTTCTTCAAATTTAGCAAGAGATTTTTTAGGATTGACTTGAATATATTCCAAAAAAAATGGAATCAGTACTTTATCTTGTTTGATAAATACTGATTCCAAATTCTGGTATTCATTAGGGTTGTCCACGTCCAAAAACAATTGAACTTCCCCTTGTAAACCATGAGTCTTGACTACATAACCGAGTTGGTAGCAATCTTCGACCTTCATAAAATTATTCTGCTGATTTTTCTTCAGTTGCGTCTGCTGCTTTAGCTGCAGGTGCTTCCTTAGTTTCTTCAGCTGCTGGAGCTTCTTTAGCCACCTCAGCTTCTGGCGTTGCTTCTGCCGCTGGAGCTTCTGCTTTTTCTTCAACTGCTGGAGTTGCCTCTGCTGCAGGTGCTTCTTCTACTACTGGAGTAGCTTCAACAACGGGAGCCTTTGCTTTTTCTTCAGCTTCTCTTTTAGCATTCGCTTCAGCTGCTACTGCTGCTTCAGCCTCAATGATAACTTGGTGCTTTTTAGCAATCTCTTCTGCTCTAGCTGCATTCACTTTGATCTCAGCGTCTAGTCTTGCTTTTGCATCGCTAGCTTTAGCTTGAGAAATAGTGTCAGAGGTACCTTGAATCTTAGCTTCCTTTTCAGTCATCCAAGCGTCAAATTTCTTGTCTGCATCTTCCTGAGTGATAGCACCTTTATTAACACCCATTTGTAAGTGTTTTTTGTACATCACTCCTTTATCAGAAAGAAGTTTTCTTGCTGTATCAGTTGGAATTGCTCCTTTCAAAACCCATGCCGTAGCCTTATCTACATCGATATTAACGATTGTAGGGTTGTGATTTGGATTGAAAGAACCTAGTTTCTCGATGAACTTACCATCACGTGGTGCTCTAGCATCTGCTACAACTACATCGTAGATAGGTTGTTTTTTACGACCTCTTCGGGCCAGTCTAATTTTTACTGCCATTATAAGTAAAATTTAAAAGTTGCGGATCACGTCCACGTTTATTTAAAAAAGTCTGCAAATGTAGTGATATATTGAGTAGTAATAAAGAATTGAGAGATTATTATTCTAAAGTGTATGAATGGGTGTCTTGAGTTCATGAATTTGTATAACCGTTTAAACGATTTTCAAATGAATTGGGAACAACATATATTTGTCACCGCTTTAAATAAAATAACTGTGATGGACAAATATTCTTATATCGCCAATGCACACACTAATGTGATAGACGATATGTACCAATCGTACAAAAAAGATCCCGATTCTGTGGATGTTAGTTGGCAAAGATTTTTTGAGGGATTTGAATTTTCTCAATCTAACTACGGAGAAGGTGGTGGTACTGGAGCTACTGGAGATGTATCTAGTAAGGAGATCGCCGTTAGGGATCTTGTCCATGCTTATAGATCTAGAGGGCATCTTAGGTCTAAGACAAACCCTGTTAGAGAAAGAAAAGATAGAAAGGCATTATTAGAAATTGAGGACTTTGGGTTGACCAAAGCAGATTTAGAGTCTGAATTCGAATGTGGTAGCTTAATTGGTATTGGAAAAGCATCATTAAAGAAAATATTAGCTTCTCTACAAGATATATATACGGGTTCTGTAGGCTTTGAGTACATGTACATTCGGAAACCTGAGATAGTAGCTTGGTTCAAAGAAAAGGTGGAAAGAGAAGCATTGGCTTACAATCCTCCAATTGAGGAAAAGAAGCAAATTTTATCAAAACTGAATGAAGCGGTTGCTTTTGAGAATTTCCTTCATACCAAATACTTAGGTCAAAAGAGGTTTTCATTAGAAGGTGGAGAGACTACTATACCTGCATTGGATGCATTGATCAATAGAAGTGCAGAATTGGGTGTAGAAGAAGTGGTCATTGGTATGGCACACAGAGGGCGATTGAATGTCTTGGTCAATATCATGGGAAAAACCTATGAGCAAGTATTCAATGAGTTCGAAGGGTCGTTTGCACCAGATCAAACAATGGGAGATGGTGATGTGAAATATCACATGGGGTTCTCTTCTCAAGTTGTAACTCCTGCTGGTAACAAAGTGGATTTGAAATTGGCTCCTAACCCCTCTCATTTGGAAGCAGTGAATCCAGTGGTTGTAGGGTTTGTTAGAGCGAAAATTGATAACTTATATAAGGACGAAGGCAAAGCATTGCCGATATTGATTCATGGTGATGCAGCATTGGCTGGGCAAGGTGTTGGTTATGAAGTAATACAAATGTCAAGGCTGGATGCATATAAAACTGGAGGAACGATACATTTCATCATTAACAACCAAGTAGGGTTTACTACTGATTTTGATGAAGCAAGGTCTAGTATTTATTCTACAGATCTAGCTAAGACAGTAGATGCACCAGTGCTACACGTGAATGGTGATCATCCAGAGGCCGTTGTGTTCTGTATGAAAATGGCTGCTGAGTATCGTCAGAAATTTCGCGGAGATATCTTCATTGACATGGTATGTTATAGACGTCATGGTCATAATGAATCTGATGAACCGAAATTTACTCAGCCTTCTTTGTATAACATCATATCAAAGCATGCAAACCCGAGAGAGCTTTACAACAAGCAATTGATCGAAAGAGGGGATGTTGACGCAGGATTGGCAGGGTCAATGGATAAAGAGTTCAAGGCATTGCTTCAAGATAGATTGAATCAAGTAAAGCAAGAAAAGCTTCCTTATACGCTTCAAGAAACGGAGAAGGAGTTTTCTGCGATGAGATTGTCAAGACCTGAGGATTTTGATGAGTCTCCAAATACATCTGTACATCACTCTTATATAGATAGAATTGGAGAGGCTTTATCGAAGGTGCCAAGCAACTTCAAACCGATCAAGCAGATTGAGAAAGTGCTGAAGCAGAGAAAGGAAATGTTCTTTGATAAGAAAGAATTGAATTGGGCTTCTGCAGAGTTATTGGCTTACGGATCTATATTGTTAGATGGTAACGTGATAAGAATGACAGGTCAAGATGTGAAACGTGGTACGTTCTCACACCGACATGCAGTGGTAAGAGATATGAATACCAATGAGCCTTATAGCTTTTTGGATCATTTAGAAGAAGGACAAAAACCATTTGATATACATAATTCACATTTATCTGAATTTGGTGTTTTAGGTTTTGAGTTTGGTTATGCAATGGCAGATCCACATGCAGTAGTTATATGGGAAGCACAGTTTGGTGATTTTGCTAATGGTGCACAGGTAATGATAGATCAGTTCATCTCTTGTTCTTATACAAAGTGGAGAAGAATGAACAGTTTGGTAATGTTGTTGCCTCACGGTTATGAAGGTCAAGGCCCTGAGCATTCTAACGCTAGACCAGAGCGATATCTACAGTTGGCATCAGGTAATAATATGTTCATTTGTAATTTGACTACACCAGCGAATTACTTCCACATGATCAGAAGACAGTTGGCATTACCATTTAGAATGCCATGTATTTTGATGTCTCCAAAATCTTTGTTTAGACACCCATTGGTAGTTTCTAAAATTGAAGATTTCACTGATGGAAAATTCCAAGAGGTGATAGGAGATAATTATGTAGATGCTAAGAAGGTAACTAAAGTGTTGTTATGTAATGGTAAAGTTTACTTTGACCTATTAGAAAAGCAGCAAAAGGATAAGAGAAAAGATGTCGCGATTATTAGAATTGAGCAATTGCATCCTTTCCCTAAGAAGCAAGTGATGAAGGAACTTGAAAAGTACAAAGTGGAAACGATTCACTGGGTACAAGAAGAACCTGAAAACATGGGCGCTTGGTCGTTCGTCTTGAGGACATTCAGAGAAGTGAAGAAAGATGTGATATCAAGAAAAGCTGCTGCATCGCCGGCAACTGGATATGCCAAGGTTCACAAACAAGAGCAAGAAGCGATCATCAACGAAGCATTTGCTAAATAATTTAGACTAAGAACATTCAAAAGATAAAACAATGATTGAAGTTAAAATACCTGCTGTTGGAGAGTCAGTAACTGAGGTTACGATTTCACAATGGATGAAACAAGACGGAGATTTTGTCGAAATGGACGAGATCTTTGTTGAACTAGAAACAGACAAAGCGACACAGGAATTCCCTGCTGAAGCTTCTGGTATCTTGAAAATATTGGTGGAAGAAGGTGAAGTAGTTGAAGTTGGAGCTATCATCGCTCAAATTGACAATGCGGCTTCTGGAACTACCGCTGCTCCTGTGGTGGCTGCATCAGCAGCGCCTGCTGCTACGCCAGCAAGTGAGCCAAAGGCAACTGGTAAAGTGGAAGATCAAATTATTACGCCAGTAGGAGAGTCTATCAATGAAGTGACCATCGGCTCTTGGTTGAAACAAGACGGTGATTACGTGCAAATGGACGAAGAAATTTGTGAGATAGAATCTGACAAAGCGACGTTTGAGTTCCCTGCCACCGCTGCGGGTATCTTGAGAATATCTGAAGAAGAAGGTGAGACTGTTCCAATCGGGGCAATCATTGGGAAGATTGAAGTAATGGAAGGTGGAGCACCAGCTGCTGCGGCTCCCGAAGCTGTTGCGAGCCCTGCTGCATCTGCAGATGGTTATGCTGCCGGACATCCTTCTCCTGCTGCTGCTAAAATATTGGCAGAGAAAGGTATCAGCGCTGCTGGTGTCAAAGGAACTGGTAAAGATGGTCGAGTAACTAAAGAAGATGCAATGGCTGCTCAAAAAGCTGCGCCTGTTGCTGCTAAATCTACTCCAGCACTTGCCGCTGCTCCTGCAGTACCTGCAATGGGTGGAAGTAGAGCGCAAACGAGAAAGAAATTGTCTCCTCTTAGAAAAACAGTTGCCAAGCGATTGGTAGCAGTGAAAAATGAGACGGCTATGTTGACTACTTTCAATGAAGTAGACATGAAGCCTATCATGGATCTAAGAAAGAAATACAAGGAAGCATTTAAAGACAAATACGAAGTAGGTCTAGGCTTTATGTCTTTCTTCATTAAAGCTGCAACGATGGCATTGGAAGAATGGCCAGCGGTGAATGCGCAGCTTGACGGAAATGAAATCGTGTATAACGACTTCTGTGATGTGTCTATTGCGGTATCTGCTCCTAAAGGATTGGTTGTGCCAGTAATTAGAAATGCGGAAGGTCTTTCTTTCAACCAGATCGAAAGTGAAGTAGTGAGGTTGGCTAAAAAGGCAAGAGACAACAAGTTGAGTATCGATGAGATGACGGGAGGAACATTCACTGTGACCAACGGTGGCATCTTCGGGTCAATGTTGTCTACTCCGATTATCAACGCTCCACAGTCAGCAATCTTAGGGATGCACAACATTGTGGAACGTCCAGTAGCAATCAATGGTCAGGTAGAAATCAGGCCAATTATGTACTTGGCATTGTCTTATGATCACAGAATCATTGATGGTAAAGAGTCTGTGAGCTTCTTGGTAAGAATGAAGCAGTTGCTAGAAGATCCAGCTCGTTTAATGCTTGGCATATAAACAGTACTGAGTACAAAGTAATTAGTACAAAGTATAGCGATGAATAGATATCAGGATTTACAAGTTTGGAATAAGTCAATGGATCTTGTTGAAAGGGTTTATGAACTTGTAAAAACTTTTCCTGATGATGAAAAGTTTGGTTTGATAAGCCAAATTAGAAGATGTGCCGTTTCGGTCCCCTCTAATATTGCAGAGGGGTCTGGGCGGAATTCGAAAAAGGAATTTCATCACTTTTTATCAATAGCAACAGGGTCACTATTTGAATTGAATACTCAAATAATGATCTCAAAAAGAGTAGAATATGTCAGCATTGAAAAGCAGACTGACTTGTCAAATAGAATTGACGAAATTCATCGGATGATATTTGGTCTGATGAATTCATTGAATAAAAAATAACATGTACTTAGTACTTTTTACTTTGTACTTAATACTAGTTAATATGAAATACGATGTAACCGTAATCGGGTCTGGACCTGGTGGATATGTAGCTGCTATTAGATGTTCTCAATTGGGAATGAAAGTAGCCATCATTGAAAAATATAGCACTTTAGGTGGGACATGTTTGAACGTAGGGTGTATTCCTTCGAAAGCATTGTTGGATTCTTCTCATCACTTCCATGATGCGGAGCATACATTCAAAGAGCATGGGATTGATATTCCTGCACCAAAGGTGAACTTCAAGCAAATGATCGCGCGTAAGGGCGATGTGGTCAAGCAAAATACGGAAGGTATCAAGTATTTGATGAGTAAGAACAAGATCGATGTATTCAACGGTCATGGTTCGTTCATTGATAAAAATACGGTGAAGGTTTCTGGTGAGAAGGAAGAGACGATTACGACTGATAAAGTAATCATCGCGACAGGTTCTAAACCTTCTTCATTGCCGTTCATTAAGATCGACAAGAAGAGAGTCATCACAAGTACAGAGGCATTGGAATTGAAAGAAATCCCTAAGCACTTGGTCATCATCGGTGGTGGAGTGATTGGACTTGAGTTAGGGTCTGTTTATGCTAGGTTGGGTTCTCAAGTATCTGTGGTGGAATACTTCGATAAGATTATCCCTACGATGGACAGTACAATGTCCAAAGAGTTGACAAAGTCTCTAAAGAAATTGGGGGTGAAGTTTTTCCTCAAGCATAAAGTAACTGCTGTTGAATCTAAAGGTAAGGAAGTAACGATCACGGCTGATGATAAGAAAGGAGAAGCAGTGACGATCAAAGGAGATTATTGTTTGGTATCTGTTGGTAGAAGAGCCTATACAGACAATCTTGGATTGGACAAAGTAGGTATCGTGACTGACAAAGCTGGAAGAGTTGAGACTGATGGGCACTTAAGAACTAACGTAGATAATATCTATGCGATTGGTGATGTAGTGAAAGGTGCAATGTTGGCGCACAAGGCGGAAGAAGAAGGCGTATTTGTAGCAGAAGCGATGGCGGGTCAAAAGCCACACATCAATTACAACTTGATCCCTGGTGTCGTATACACTTGGCCTGAAGTGGCTGGAGTGGGTCAAACGGAAGAGCAACTGAAAGAATCTGGTGTGGCATACAAAACTGGTTCATTTCCTTACAAAGCATTGGGTAGAGCAAGAGCGAGTATGGATACTGAGGGATTGGTCAAAGTACTGGCGGACAAGGCTACTGACGAAATATTAGGTGTTCATATCATAGGTGCTAGAGCGGCAGATATGATCGCTACTGCGGTCACTGCGATGGAATTCAGAGCATCTGCTGAGGATGTCGCTCGAATGTCTCATGCACACCCAACTTATATGGAAGCGGTCAAAGAAGCTTGTTTGGCAGCTACAGATGCAGGAGCAATCCATATGTAATCGTTCATAATTAATAAAAATAAGTAAAGCCCCAATTCAGTAATGAGTTGGGGCTTTTTTGTTAGACGACTTGTTGTGATTACTACCTTTTATTCTCTGAGATGTCTAAAGCGTATTATCTTAGAGCTTTAATAACTAACCTATGAGAATACCTGCCATTTTCACTTTGCTTCTTTGCATCAATTACACTTCCTTTTCAACTCCTTTGGATAGCATAGAGAGTGCGTCAGATTCTTTGGTTTTTACGTCAGATTTATCATTCACTTATGCGGTTGAGCGTAAAATGTATTTTGAGTTATTAGCAGGTTCTCAGTACGAATTTGATTTGCTTATGACTATTAATTCTAGTGTTAGCGAAGATAAAATACAGGAATACAAAACGAAGTTGTATGATGAAATAGATTATCTCAAAACATTGGAACGACCAACCAATCCCAAAAAGAAAGTCAAGTATTATCGAAATATTTATGACGAGATACATGCTCGGTTTCTGAAAAAGTATGAGCTGATAAATCATTTCAACTCTGTGTTTACTGATGGAGAGTATAACTGCGTATCTGCTTGCGCTCTATATGGTATGGTGTTTAATGCTTTGGAAATACCTTTCTCTATCAAAGAGACACCTACTCATGTATATATAGTTGTAGATCCTGGGACAGATCAGTTCTTGATTGAGACTACTGACCCGACCAATGGAGTCAATAAACTGAGTTCAAATTTCAAATCTCGTTTTGTGAAAGAATTAGAAATGAGCAAAATCATTAGTCACAAAGAGTCCGCTTCTCTATCAGTAGATGAGCTTTTTGATAAATACTATTTTAATCATTCCAACCTTGGAATGACTGAAATTGTCGGCGTGCAATATTGGAATGAAGGAATTTATGCACTGAGCGAAGAGGATTATGAATTAGCTATGGATGCTTTCCAAAAAAGTTGTCTGTTGTACCCCAATGAAAAGGTTGAAGAGCTTTTACTTGGCACAATTGCCCTTCAAATAAGTCAGTATGAATACAAGAGTGTTGAAGACAGCAAGCTTATTGTTTATCTATCACGATTCGATGAGAAAAAGATTACAGACAAACAGTTGTCTGATGAATTTTTGAGGCTAAACCAACATTTATTAATTAATAGAGGTGATGTCACCAATTATAGGAAGAGTTACGAATATATCGTTGAGAACATACCTCGCCAATCTGCTAAAGATGATATTTCTTTTCACTACAACTTTGAAATGGCCCGAACGATATACAACAAAGGACGGTATCAGAATGGAATTGCATTCTCGGCTCAATCCTATGGATTAAGACCCAATAATATGGATGCTGAAAATTTACTTCTTAGTTATCTCGGTCAGATTTTACAAAACGGCAGTGATTTTTTAGCGAGCTTTGAATTATTAGATTCCTTATCTGATACGCATCCTCAATTGCTCGAAAACAATCGCTTTGGAGAAATTTACCTGAACTATAGTCTATTGAGTATGGATGAATCTGCTAGGGCCTATAAAATCACAGATGCCAAAGTGTTCAAATCTAAATTTGAAAATACTGCTGCATTACATCCTTATTTTCAATTCAATACCCAACTCCTTGGAAGTGCTTATTCTGAATTAGCAATTTACTATTTTAAAAAAGGGCATAATAACACAGCGATAAAAATTATCAATGAAGGTTTAGTCTATGACGCTAGAAACTATGAGTTAATGAATAGAAAAAGAGCCATAGAGTACTAGCTTCCAATTGCTAGATTATAGGTTGTAGTTTGAATCAGTACATTCCCTTTTACAGTTTTCATTTTTCCAACTATTGGAATTTTCCTCATGATAAAGGCCCCGGGAGGAAGTGTACCATTCAAAGTGCTTACTCTTCCGTTACCAGGTATTCTTTCAAGTATGTTACTGTCAAAAAATTTCCCATCTCTCAATTCTCCAATATAGAATTCAGATTTTTTTGGCTTTCCTTCAAAGTAGACTTCCATAGAATATTTGCCATTTACTTTGGTGTAATCCTGAGTTTTGATTTTAATTTGAGGCTTTTTGATTTTTTTACCAGACTTATAGAGTTCTACAAGGTCTATAGACGGTCTTCCTTCATCAAAGTAAGATTCAGAAGATAAATTCCCATTCTTAAAGTACAAGGNNTCTTTTTCCATGCATTTCACCTTGGCTGTAATCAGTAGTCCTTTTTAATTCCCCTGTTTTATAATACATAGCAGAGGTGCTATCTTTTTCACCATCTTTATAATTTAATACTAGATAGAGAGAGCCATCCTCATAATAACTTTTGGCGATTCCATTTTTGATTCCATTTTTAACACTTACTTCTGAGTATAGCTCTCCATCGTCTCTATAGGTTACTCTTACACCGTTATTAACTTTTTTGCTCTCTTCATTTTTTTCTTCAGTGCTTTTAGGGAGAAAAGAAAAATTCTCGCATGACGGAAGGGATATAAGAAGTGCTCCAATAAGGGATAAATATGAAAGTTTCATTATGGTAGGTGTCTAAATAAGTAAAGAAACGAATCTATGAAAAAGCATTTTGTAAATCAATAAAATAGGTATAATCTAAAATCATTCTGCTTTTTTACGCAAGTATAACTTGTGGTTGTTTTGTATAACAAGTTTTCGACTTGTCTACAAGGAGAAGAACCATCACGTTATTTTATACTAAACAGGATTTAAATGGGTTGTTCCTATTCTGTTTATTGAGTAGAAGACAAGTTGAAAACTTGAAACATAAAATATAGTCCACAAGTTACGCTCCGCTACACTTGCGGTAGGTAGGTGAATGTCTCATGCACACCCAACTTATATGGAAGCGGTAAAAGAAGCTTGTTTGTCAGCTACGGATACAGGAGCGAACCACATGTAACGGACTAAACAATTAAAATAAGTAAAGCCCCAACTCAGTAATGAGTTGGGGCTTTTTGTTATCTATACGAGGTAATGATAGAAGTGGGTTTAAAGAATTTATGTTTTACCTTTTAATAATATGCGCTTAAATTACAGGGAATAATATGGATACAGCTATGAAAAGAAAATATGTACTATTTACAGCTATTTGGTTAGTGGTGTTGTGCCACATCAGTACTTTTTCCAATGCACAACAACCTTTTATCACCACTTGGCAGATTTTTGATGCGGATGAATCTATAACAATAAATACAGCTAAAAGGGATGACTATAGCTATACAGTAGACTGGGGTGATTCAACTACAGATGATGTGGTCTATGAGGGAGCTGCTACACACGTCTACACCGAGGCAGGGACTTACCAAGTATCGATATCTGGAACATTACCAAGGTTCTCTATTGATACGGAAAGCAAAACAAGGATCAGAAGTATAGATCAGTGGGGAGACAATAATTGGTCTACTATGGATTCAGCTTTTTACAATTGTCGAAATATGACTTATGCTGCATTGGATACACCAGATCTTACCAAGGTTATAAGTGTTTCATCGATGTTTTCTTTGGCAACTTCTTTTAATGGTGATTTATCAGAGTGGGATGTGAGTAATGTAACAAATATGAGCAGGATGTTTAGAAGTACACGTTTGTTTAATAGTGACCTTTCTGATTGGGATGTGAGTAATGTGACGGATATGAGTTATATGTTCTCTGGTACAGAATTGTATAACAGTGACCTTTCTAATTGGGATGTTAGTAATGTAACAGATATGAGCGGTTTGTTTTCAGGTGCCATTTCATTTGATAATGATTTGTACTGGTGGGATGTTAGTAATGTAACGGATATGAGCTATATGTTTTCTACTGCATATTCATTTGATCAAAATATATATGCATGGGATGTTAGTAATGTAACAGATATGAGTTATATGTTCAATGGAGTCTTTTCATTTGATCAAAACATATCAGGGTGGGATGTGAGTAATGTGTCAGATATGAGTTATATGTTTTATAATACTAGATCTTTTAATCAAAATTTATCTGCATGGGATGTTAGCAATGTAACAGATATGGAGAAGATGTTCTATCGTGGAGATAATTTTAATGGGGATCTATCGGGATGGGATGTTAGTAGTGTGACGGATATGAGGTTCATGTTTGCCGATACACGTTTGTTTAATAGTGACCTTTCTGATTGGGATGTGAGTAATGTGACTAATATGATGTCGATGTTTTCAAGTGCCATTTCATTTGATAGTGATTTATCAGGGTGGGATGTTAGTAATGTTACACATATGAGAGGTTTGTTTTCAAGTGCCATTTCATTTGATAGTGATTTGTCTGGGTGGGATGTGAGTAATGTGACGGATATGAGAGGTTTGTTTTTAGGTGCCATTTCATTTAACAGTGATTTGTCTGGATGGGACATTAGTAATGTGACAGATATGAGTTTAATGTTTGATGGTTGTCGAATGTCATTTTCTAATTATGATAATACTTTGTTAGGATGGTCAACTTTGAACGAAGGAGAAAATCAAATACCAGATGGGTTAGAGTTAGGTGCAGACGGAATTGAGTTTTGTTATGAAAGTGGACGTGTGACACTGATAGAGGGGCATGGTTGGTTAATAATTGGCGACACAAAGGGGTTATGTAGATTGGAGGAAGTAGCCGATCAAGAAATGCTAGCTAATGAAGAAACTTCTTTTACCGTCGTGGTTAAAGATGGGGAGGGCACGCTCACCTTTAGTCTAGATGGTATGTCGATTGAGAAAGGGATGGTAATTGATGCATCGACAGGAGTATTTACTTGGTCACCAAATAATTCGCAGGCTAGGGATCATCAAGTTACAGTGACGTTAAGTAATGGATCCTTGTCAGATCATAATGATTTCACTATTACAGTGATGAGTGTATTAGGTTTATATACTATAGATGAGTTATGTTTAGCTGTTTACCCAAACCCTACTGTAGATAAGTTGACTTTTCAATTAGAAGATGATTATTATGGTCCAATGAATATTAGAGTTGTTAACCTTTCGTCGAGTACCGTTTACGAGGCGTCCTATCAAAAACAAGCAGCTAGCTTTGAGCAAAGTATTGACATGAGTGGTTTTCAATCGGGTATCTATCTACTACAGGTCGTAAGACCAAATCAAGAATTATTTACTTATAAGCTTTATAAAAGGTAAGTTCAATCCAACGATTTTGATGAAACCCCTTTTAGACTAATTTCTATAAGGGGTTTTTTTATGCGCCCCTCTGCCGCAAGTTTAGCAGAGCGTAACTTGTGGTTGTTTTGTATAACAAGTTCTCAACTTGTCTACAAGGAGAAGAACCATCACGTTATTTTATACTAAACAGGATTTAAATGGGTTGTTCCTATTCTGTTTATTGAGTAGCATTCAAGTTGAAAACTTGAAACATAAGGTATAGTCCACAAGTTACGCTCCGCTAAACTTGCGGTAGGTGGGGGAATATATATTCTAAGAGTAACTTCTAATACATTTAATGAAATGAGTAAGATCCAGATTATTAGATAAAGTAACCTCCCATAGCGCACGTTTAGCCCTTTTTGGGCGTAACGCGTGATCATTAGGCAGAGAGTAATAAAAAAGACCATTCGTCAGAAGACAGATGGTCTTTTTTATTTTCGGTTTGGTTAGGCTTTAATGTCGTCTAGCCTTGCCCATCCCCAAGCTACTGCAGTAGGGTTAGCAGAGAGATTGCAGCATTATTGGGATCTATTCACGAAGGGATGAATAATTGTATTTTAGGGAAAACATTGTCGTGATGTGCATTAATATTGTAGCTCATAGCAGCATATGAGAATAAATAGAATAGACCGTGGTTGGTTGCCTATTCTATTGATTAGGAAGTCCCTTTAAAGGGACTTCCTTAGTTTCAGATACTGCAGAGCTTTTTGACACAAAAAAAGGGTCACGTCCACACGCAACCCTAAACCAACCTAACCTAAACTTATCTTTAATATTTTTTCTCGAGCTGGCAATAAGTCTGCCTACCTGAGTAATTACAATACAAATATCATGAGCATTTAAGAGTAATGTAATAGAGGAAATTCGGAAAGATATATTTAGGGGAAAAACCTATAAGCCCCCTCTACCTCAAGTTACGCTCTGTTAAACTTGCGATAGATGGGGGTGAAAAGAGTGTCATGGTGGTTGTTGCCCCTCCATGGCTATGTGAAATCACTTCATGCCAAATAATATTCCGTCATGGCGACTGAAACATCTTCATGCCAAATAAAATTCCGTCATGGTGGTTTATTACCCTGTCATGGTAGCCATGGAAGTCATTTAATCGCCGTGGTGCTTAATTATTCTTCCAGTGCCATGCTTTTATAGCACTGATTCGCTTCTCAATTCATATGACCCTAGTTGGGTAGACAGTCCTGGTCATTGAAAGAATATCAAGGGAGAATGGTCAACGCCCCTCTCTCCCGCAAGTTTAGCAGAGCGTAACTTGTGGTTGTTTTGTATAACAAGTTTTCAACTTGTCTACATAGAGAAGAACCATCACGTTATTTTATTCTAAACAGGATTTAAAGAGGTTGTTTCTATTCTGTTTGTTGAGTAGCATTCAAATTGAAAACTTGAAACATAAAATGTAATCCACAAGTTACGCTCCGCTAAACTTGCGGTAGGTAGGTATGGAGTGTATACATTTGACCGAACTATATTTATTTTTAGAACTAATCTATCATGAGGAGAAATTATAAAATCCGTGATCAAGATAAGCTATACTTTGTATCGTTTGCGACTGTCAACTGGATCGATGTTTTTGTTAGAACAGACTATAAGGAAATCGTTGTAGAAAGTTTGAGGTATTGCATTTCCGAAAAAGGGCTTGAAGTTTATGGGTGGTGTATTATGACCAGTCACATTCATTTGATTATCGGTACAAAAGGAGAAAATAAATTGGAAGACATTATTCGAGATCTAAAACGACACACATCAAAATCAATTCTAAAAAGTATTGAAGATAACAATCAAGAGAGTAGAAGAGAATGGTTGTTATGGATGTTTGAAAGGGCAGGGAAGCGAAACCCTAATAACAAGAAGTATCAATTCTGGCAACAAAATAACCATCCTATCGAGCTCTCAAGTAACCGTATTATGCAACAAAAGTTAGATTATATACATGCTAACCCTGTCGAAGCTGGAATAGTGAGGGAACCACACGATTATATTTATAGCAGTGCCTCAGATTATGCTGGTGAAAAAGGCTTTATTCCTATTCTGTTTATTGAATAGAAGTCAAGTTAGATAACTCTAAAGGAAGTATATAAACCATAAGTTAGGCTCACCTTTCCCACAAGTCACACTTCATTAAACTTGCTACAATATAAAATCAATTCTTAGAAAGAATTTTCAGTAAAAGAGTTGTTTTGTTCGTATTTTTAGAGATCAAAACCACTCTTATAAAGTCATACTAGCTCATCTCTTATTCATTTGTCTAAGACTACGCCTTTCTATTACTTTAATGCAGGAAGCAGTATTTTATAAATGCGATTATCACTAAAGCACACGATAGAAAAGCATCATCCTTTGAATTAGTATCAAAAAGCACAGTGAAATCGTTAACTTTGGATAAAGTAAGTTTTAGGTATATGGATATACAAGCAGAAAAGTACTCTTTGATAGAATATATCACCCAAGTTAAAGACACAAGCCTTATTGAAAAACTCAAGGATTTTGTAAGAGCAAATGAGACCGATTTTTGGAATGATTTAACTGAAGCGCAAAAGCTAGAGATCAAACAAGGAATGGATGAGTTGGATAATGGTCAGAAGTTTGGCTATGAAACTGTGATGTCTAAATATAGATAATGGAAAAGAAGAGGGTAGTATTATCTGCTACAGCCAAATCTAAGCTAACTGTTCTTTTGGATTACCTCGAAAGTGAATGGTCAGAGAAAGTTCAACAAGAATTTATCACGAAAATTCACGCAGGACGCAATATAATCCCGCGGGGAGGCTAAAATTTCCCGCAGGGAAGGGTGAAAGTCCTGCAGGAAGCTTGAAATCCCCGCAGGGGGGCGTCCTAAAATAAATTGACAGGTTTATTAAATAATAGAAATGGGTTTGTTCCTGTTTTTACTTGTCAAAAGTTACTCATATGATACTAGGTGGGTAGAGAGTCCTGATTATTGTGAGAATATCATGGGAGATCGAGCTACACATATCGGAGTGGCCAAGTCTGCCGATGGGTTTTACTGGACCATGGTGTTTGGTAGGGAGTAACAACATTAATACTTCTTCTGAAATTAGAAACCTATGCCTATAGTAGGGTGGTTTTTTTTATAGCTCATTTGTTTTCCCAACAAGTAATGGTTAATTTCATGAAACCTAATTAAAACCAACCAAGCATGTCAAACATCGCCGGAAAGGCTTATGCCATGACTCTGATGACTC
>JAOPTS010000094.1:0-29519 GCA_051531955.1 Reichenbachiella sp. | reverse complement strand
GTTGTACCTTCTTCCAATTCTACTGCATAGCTTAATGTATTCGCTGCAAAACCATCTACTGTAACACCACCTACTAACAAATCACTAAGTGAGGCATCTGTCCCTGCTTCGGGTGCTGACTTATAAAAATAGATATTATCTAAAAATATCGTAGAAGGACTTACACCTGACTGACCATCAAATTTGAACTGGACAATATCACTCAATATCATTCCTGATCCGGTAAAGTCTGTCACTGGAATATCAAAACTATTCCATTCATCAGCCACAATTGGAGTTAATGAAACAAGCACTTCCGTTGGTGCACCAGACGATGCAATTGGTGTAACCTGTATTACCGTAGCATCTGATGTCCACATATCTATATGTAGATATTCCATGCTAGAGGCATCTTGCGTACTTCCCAAGACTGTGCCTTGATAGTTTAGACTTGCATATTTCAATGTGGAATTGCCATCAACATCTTCGGTGGTGACTACTGTTGATTGTCCCCAGTTTGGATTGAAATCCGTGCTGGCGACATCTGTATAAGCGTCACTGAAGATAGAGATGACATTCTCTGCGTCTCGCGTTTCTGGTGTTGGGGCTCCCGTTGCAGGAGTTTGCCCTTGTAAGAATTCCATTGACGCCAGAAGCATCAACAACAAAAGAGTAAAGTTCTTCATTCTGAATAGTTTTAGTTTCTAATAATTAAAATCATTAGTACAGGGTACCATGATGGAACTCTAAACCTATCCGAAATAAAAAGTGATGAATAAAAAGTGTCTACTGCTAAAACACTCAGTTCGGTAGAATCAATACGAAATAAATACGTCAAATTTATCACAACCAACTGACTGTCTTGTTGTTAGTTTCTAAATTAACACAATTATAGCTTACTCAATTGCAAGCCCTATTTAGCATATCAATCAATACATACTTGTAGAAATTCAGTTTCAAGACTAAAGCACACATGGCCTTTTGAAGAGAAAATGAGGAGATAGTTACGTTATCTAATAAAAGATGCTGAACCAGTATTACATTGACAAAATAAAATCAGTCAAGTTGTGATCTCTGTCAAGATCCAGAGATTTTCTAAGACGGTATCGACTTGCCTCTACTCCCCTGAGAGAAATATTTAAAAGGGTAGCAATTTCTTTACTAGAAATATTCATTCTTAAACAGGCACACATTCTTAATTCTGCTGGAGATATTCGCGGATGTTGCTTTTTCAGGTTGGCTAAAAATTCCTCATGGACATTTCCAAAATGAGTTTCAAAAACTTTCCATGTTTTTTCACTATTTAGTTCATTGTCAATTTTTTTCACCACTCTTTTTGCACCGCTAATATTTTTTGATGAATCAGTACCTGAAATATTTTTAGAGATGAATTCTTTGAGTCCAATTAGAAAGTCATTTTTTTGAATGATCTGCATCGTAGAATTGGCCAATTCTTTGTCCTTCGTTTTTATTTTTTCTCGCAAACGATCATTTCTCAATCTAATAATCTCCTTTTCAGAAATCAAAGCATTTTTTTGGGCTTCAATTTCCCGCTTATCATAGATTCTTTTTTGCGTTTTAATTTCTTGCATTCGCAGATAAGACATTCTCCACCTGACCAGATATACAATAGTGACAATAAGTATAATTACTAAGATGGCATACACAACATAAGCTACGATGGTCCTACCCCATGGAGGTTTGATTTCAAACTTATAAACTACAGAATTGGACTCAATATCATAAGCATTTTTTGATCTCAAATGAAAAGAGTATTTACCTTCTCGTAGGTTAGTAAACTCTCTGTACTGTCTTGCCTCCCATACCGACCATTCCTTATCATACCCTTCTAGAAATGTTGAAAACATAAGTTTGTCAGGGATTTCATAATTAATGGCTGAAAACGAAAAATGAAGTCGGTTATCCTCATACTCCAAGTTTGGAATCAACTCAGGCGTTGAAAAGGTATGTCCTTCGAACAAAATAGAATCTGAACCTGATATTTTAACCTGATTAATATATGCTTCTAATGGTTTTTCATAATCTTTTCTGTGGTTAGGGTTATAATGTATAAATCCGTCTTGGTATCCAATGAGTGTGTGATCAGAATCAATGGTATATACAAATTGGAACCCCTCCATAAATTTCTTCCGCAATGGTTTAAATGGTAGACTCACATCATAATAACTTCCATCTCTTTGGATTTGCTTTACATTGATTGTCATTTTTGAGAAATACCAAATATTTCCAATATTATCCTCAATCACTTGGTTGACTTTTGGATGGTTGAAAAAATCATTGAAATAATCAGACGGTTTCACCTTGGTTCCAGTCTCATCCAACTGATAGATGCCATCTGGGCATGGGAATATAATCTCATTTCCAAGTTTGGATACATTAATTCCAAAATCTGAACTAAACCCATCCTTAGAGTTTAAAAACTTTACATCCAAAACTTCGTCCATTGCTTCATTTAGACTTAGATGATAAATACCCTTTAGCCCATGACTCATCCAGATATTTTCATCCTCATCAAAAACCATTACTCTAGAAGATTCATTGAAGCCCTTAATGTTTTTTGAAAAAAGCCATTCACCATCTTTTTTTTCAAATAGGATCAAACCAGTATATGTACCTGCAATAATTTTTCCAGGGTGTTTTTTTGATTGTAAGTAGAGCCATCCACCAGAGACTTCAGATATCAGTTCAGCTCTTGTACCCTTAATCAGGTAAGTACCATTATTGTGGCCACAAAAAAGCACACCCTCAATTACTTGAAGTTTCCAAACCTGCCCTTTTGTGTTTTGTATTAATTTAAATTTTTCCTTGGCGGAATCCCGTGTAGAGTCAGTCTTCCATTCACGATAAAACACTCCTTGATTCGTCCCTAAATACAAAATATCATCATGAACTACAGCTGAATACCCTGAGCTCAATTCTTGTTTTTTATTAATTTGACTTAAAGACTCATTAATATAGACAAGGTCTATACCATTGTCGGATCCAAGCCAAAGATTACCATTGCTATCAAGGTTCATACACAAGATCGTGTTTTTTTGTAACCCTTGCGTTTTGTCTATTGAAAGTATTTCTACTCCTTCGTTTGTGCAAATCAACAAACCTTTCTGTATTGTCCCGAAAGCGATACTATTTTCATCTATTCGCAATGCACAATAAACCTGATTCCTTTTAATGAAACTCGAAGAGGGCGTTTCCCATGATTTCAATGTTTCACCATTATATTCAAAGGCACCATCATTTGTGGTGATGATAAGTAAATTTTTGTTGTAGGATACAATAGCGGAGACTTCTTTTCCAGATAAAGCATCGGTTCCTTTTAGAGGAATAAAAATACCGTTCCTGAATTCAAAGACACCCTCATTTTCATCCACCACATATAGCTTGTCATTGACGAAAAATGAAAAGTGAAACCTAGTTGGCGCTTTATAAATCCTAGCCTCATTATTTTTAACTACAATAAGTTGGTCGTAGGACTGAAAAACCATACCGTCATCCGTATCATGTATTTTCCATAATTGCTCAATATTCCGCTCATCTAAAGGAAGTAAACCCAACCAGGAATGTCCGACCATCTCTCCTGTAGAATCTGCCTCAAAATATCCGAAATTATTAAAGGAGCCTACGTATATCTTACCATCATCTGTAGCAAGTACACTTCGATAGATAGACTGACCAGTAAAGGCAGATAAGTTCCAATTCTTGCTATCGAATTCTAATAAACCATGATCATTGGCAAAATACATGAGGCCATTTGGAGCTTGTGTTATCATCCATGATTGCATACCAGCATTAAACTCTGACTGCTCATAATTTTTAATAAATGGGTAATAATTACTCGTCCTTTGCCCAAAGACTGCAATGGATGATAACAATAGAATAATAGAAATTATATGATATTTAACCTTTTGTCTTAACAATTGAGTCCTGTATTTAAGTCACAATGAATTTTATCCACTTCCCTTTACTGCCGTAGTATTCAAATAATTAACAACTACAGACAATTCTCAATCTACATAATAATTGATTTCTCTTGAAAGACTTTAGATCATTTTTGAGTATAAATTCATCAAATAAAAAACGTTTAATTACTTGTATTTCAATATATTATGCCACTCATGCCGTATTAATGTAGTATTGAAAAACAGTCAATGAGTATTTAGATGGTAATGATTTCCTCTCCATCCGGTTTTAATTGAAATACTTTCGGAATTGAATTAAATCTATCAATTCTCAATTCAATCAAAGTACAAGTGCTTCTAAATGCATACGTCCGACTTGGGTATTGATCAATTACAAAATACAATAAGAACCGTACTTTTTTAAGAATTCTTCTTGATAGAAGATAATAAATAATTGATTATGAGCAGCACTAAAATTAATTGGAACGCACGATTTTTATTCCTACTCACCTTCCTGATTTTTTCAAATTATTCATATGCACAATTCACCCCTGTAGGCAGTGGGAGTTATACTACGGTATTTCCAGGAGTAGATGCTGCTAATAGGAACTCTTATCCTTCTGGTGCTCCCCAGCTTAGCGGAGCAGCTGTTGGCAAACCAGTCCCTACTAATGACTGGTGGTCCTCTGTAATAAAAAGTGACCATGTTAATAATTTATTCAACTACCCAATGGCCTTGAAGACAACTAATCCGGGCCTAGTACTAAGCTATATTCCTTGGGGCGTGTATGATGATCAAGAACCTATTATAGTAGGGGTAACTGGTTTAAATGCAACAAAAGCCACCGTTTCTGATTATTCTGATTGGACAGTAACTATTAATTGGAACGATGGATCGCATGACATGCACGTTACCTCGGGAATAGCTATGCCATTTTTATATTACCAAAAGCAAGCAAGTGATGTTGTAGAAATTAAAGTGAATTTAGGAACTGCGACAATTGTAAATGAAATGCTAATCGTTGAAAATGCGAGAAACGATGCGGATTTCGTAGTATACGCACCAGTTGGAAGTACCTGGTCACAAAACGGTAATGTTTACACCTCAAACCTGAATGGAAACGACTACTGGTCTACAGTAATGCTTCCTATTACTACATCTAATGTAACAGCGACAGCTACTGAGTACAAAAAATACGCTTACGTTTTCCCAGCCAATACTACTTCTAGCTGGAGTTTTGATGAGGCTAGTTCTGTCATGCGAACGGATTTTGTGGTAGAGACAGATGTAAAAGAAGGTGTTGAAACCAATGTTTTATTAGGGCTATTACCCCATCAATGGGCAAATTTGGCTACTGATTCTCCACAACCTGATCAAGGAACTTTTCAATCAATAAGAGGCGAAGTTAAAACTCTTGATGGCAATACATTCAGTGTGGAAAACACATACCATGGTATACTGCCAACACTTCCTTACTTGAATAACTATAGCGATGGGTTTAGTATAGTTAGTTTAAATGAAAAAATTAGACAATTAGAAAATGACGGATTGAGTTCCTGGACAGACTCTTACAACGAAGGCCAAATGATGAACCGCTTGATCCAAACAGCAAGAATTGCGGATCTCAGTGGTAATACAGACTCCAGAGATAAGATGGTTGCTACCGTAAAAGAGCGATTAGAAGATTGGTTAAAAGCAGAAGCTTCGGAAGTAGCATTTTTATTTTACTACAATGACACTTGGTCCGCGATGCTAGGATATCCGGCAGGACACGGACAAGACAATAATATAAACGACCATCATTTTCACTGGGGCTACTTCATACATGCGGCCTCTTTTCTAGAGCAATTTGAGCCAGGATGGGCAAGCGAATGGGGAGATATGGTAAATCTTCTGATACAAGATGCTGCATCCTCCAACCGGGAAGACACTAAATTTCCTTACTTACGAAATTTCAGCCCTTACGCGGGCCACTGCTGGGCCAATGGATTTGCAACATTTCCACAAGGAAACGATCAGGAATCTACTTCCGAAAGTATGCAATTCAACTCATCCTTGATCCACTGGGGCACGATGACTGGAAATGATGAAATCCGTGATTTAGGCATTTACTTGTACACAACCGAACAGACGGCCATTGAAGAATATTGGCTGGATGTAAACGAACGAAACTTCAAGCCGTCACAAGAGTACAGCTTAGTGTCTAGAATATGGGGCAATAGTTACGATAATGGAACTTTTTGGACTTCTGATATAGCTGCATCCTATGGAATTGAGCTTTACCCTATACATGGCGGGTCATTGTATTTGGGTCACAACTTGTCTTATGTGGAAAAACTATGGGGCGAGATCGAGGAAAACACTGGGATTCTCACCAATCAGGCCAATGACAACTTGTGGCACGATGTGATGTGGGAATATTTAGCATTTATCGACCCGGCAAAAGCGATTGAGCTATATGACTCCTACCCTGAACGTTCATTAAAATTTGGTGTTTCCGATGCACAAACCTATTATTGGCTACATGCGATGAATGCTATGGGAAATGTAGACACCTCCATTACAGCCGATTACCCAATAGCTGTAGCTTTCAATAAAGATGGTGAGACCACCTATACCGCACATAATTATTCCAATGCACCAATTACGGTTGCGTTTTCAGATGGTTTTAATCTCGAAGTGCCGGAAAATTCAATGGCTACTAACAAAGATATCAATATTGAAAGTGCACTATCATCCAGCTTTGACCAGGCTTATACCAATGGAAGTGTAGATTTGAGTTTATCGACAGCAAGTACAGAAATCACTAAAGTAGAATTCTACGATGGTGAAACCTTAATTGGTGAAATATTAAACGCCCCGTTCAACCAGACTGCTTCTAATTTGAACGCTGGGATACACGATTTTTACACAAAAAACTATGCAGGTGAAATATTTGATGTCTCCAATATTGTTACTGTTATAGTGGGTTTACAAAAACCATTTACGGAAGTATTCCCAATACCAGGAATCATAGAAGCTGCTCATTATGATCAATTTGAAGGTGGAAAAGGGCAAGGTGTTTCTTATCATGATGTCTCCGCTAACAATGAAGGGAAATACCGACCTGAAGAATATGTGGACGCTACACTCGACAACACAGAAGGTGCTACAATAGGTTGGATATCTGGGGGTGAATGGCTGGAATACAGTATTGATGTAGAAAATTCTGGATTGCATGATTTTATGTTTAGATATGCTAGTGGCAACAGCAATGGAGGAGGACCATTTCATTTGGAACTTAATGGAGAGGTCATTAGCGATGATATCTTCGTGGATTACACCAGTGATTGGGATGAATGGGCAAGCAAAACGGTGAACAATATACCGTTGACTAAGGGTCAAAATATATTAAAACTAGCATTCACCAGTGGTGAAATGAATATTGGCAGGATGACTTTTGCTTATGCTGAAGAGTTACCCTATGATCAACCAATAGCAGATGCAGGAGGAGATAATATCGTTGTAATTGTTCCGGAAACCACTACTACTTTGGATGGAACTGGCAGTACTAATTCAGGTGTTGAAACACTGACTTACCAATGGACACAGGTCTACGGTCCATCTGCGATGGTTTTTTCCGATGACGCAATTGTCAATCCGGATATTTCATCCTTGGAAGAAGGCATATATGAAGTTCAATTAACAGTAAGTAATGGCTCTTATTCGGATACGGATGAGATCTATGTAATTGTAAATGATGGGGAAGAAATATCACCAACAGTATCGATTCAATCTCCAGGAAATAATGAAGAATACATTGCTGGTAAGGTGGTAAATATGTCAGTTGCAGTTTCCGATTTGGATGGTGCTGTGGTAGGTGTAGAGTATTTTGCTAATGATGTATCCATAGGAATCAGTGAAATTTCACCATTCACCTTAGATTGGACTTCAGAGGTAGGAGAGTACTCACTTGTAGCAGTTGCTACGGATAATGATGGTAATTCCTCCAGTTCCCAACCCATTACATTAATATTGACCGAAGCACCTTCTTGTAGTGGAACTTCCGCAAATGGTGATTATGAATATACGTTTTCGGATGATTCAAATAATCCAACATTAACTTTTATCCCTTCAACGACCAGTATAGGTAGCCCAACTTGTATATTATATTATGGCACCAATGCTAATGGAGGGTTTGCAGGTCAAAATGCAACACCAAATGCACCATACCATTTGTCCGCAAGTGAAGGCAGTACTATTTACTTCTATTACACCTATTCTCATCCAGAAGGTGGTGAGCGTAATACTTCCCAAGACTTAGACTCATATGTCATTGGTAGTTGTCTTAGCGCTGGTGGTGGTGCTGGTACATTAACAATTGCTGATGGTATATTAAGTATTGATGAAAATAGTTCTGTTGGTACAGTTGTTGGGACACCTACCATATTTTATTCAGAAAGTGATGCATTAAACTATTCCATTGTCAGTGGCAATGAATCTTCTGCCTTCCAGATAAATAGCGAAAGTGGAGAACTTTCTGTGGTCAATCAATCAGCGCTAGATTTTGAAACTGCCTCCTCATTCACACTCAATATTTTGGTAACAGATGGCACCTTGGAGGCTACTGGAAGTATTACCATCAACTTGAATGATATTAATGAGGACGTTCTTAACTCAGCAGATCTACCCATACTTCGTGAAATTAGTTTCTATCCTAACCCAGTAAGTGGGACATTATCTGTTAAGCTGCCAAATGCAGCTTCAACAGTCACTATCTATGGAATGGATGGCAAAATCATGAAACATTTCAAACAAGATAACACGCAATTAAAAATTGACATGACGCTATTTATGTCAGGGATATATATCATGGAAGTAAGATTAAAAGAAGGTGCTAAACGATATAAAATCTCGAAGCATTAATCCTTTTGTACTAGTTTTAACTATATCGAAAATTCAAGGTATATAATTAATTGACCGCTAAGATTTGGAGTCTTGATATTTTTTAGGAGAAATATCAGGCTCCTTTTTAAGTTTTTAGGAAAGTAGGAACGACTAGAAAATCCAACCTGTGTCAAGGACTTTCACCTTCCGAGTGTTGACAACATTAATGGTGTCAGACATACTACAATTAGAGAAAAGTGGTAACGCCAATATAATAGAAAGAATAGTATTGGATATCTTCATCACAAGCACAAAGTTCAAAAATCTATCCGCAATTGAAGCAGTAGCCATGTTTTTTTGGGGGGGGGGATAATCATTTTGGGTCACACGGTATTTTGTTAATTCCACAGGTTTGACTTCTCTGCTTTCTTTAAGCACCGGGAAAATCCGAGTTTTTAGCTCACATGGTTGAAAAAAGGTAGTGATGAAAACCGAAGATTTCCCTAATTTGTAACCGAAACAAAATACACGTCAAGCACCACCGAACAGGGAGTTAGACGCGATATCGCAAGAATGAAAAGCAAAGTACTTACAATCCTAATTAGCCTCTTTCTGTTCAACTGCTCTAAAGATGAACCAACAGTAGAAGTGAATACGGACAGAGACTTTAAGATGGGCTTTACCACATGGAGTTACGGTCCTAACCTGCAAGATGTCAACGACACGTACGCATTTATAGCAAATAATGCCGACATCTATGCTGAACATATAGATAACAATATACCTTGGAATGCATGGATCAACGACCTGACACTACCTTCGGCGTTCATTAATGAAATAACGGGAAAAGCTAACAAGAAAATTTTAGGCAAAAAATTATTGCTCTCTGTTAGCCTTTTAAACTCAAACAGAGATGAGCTTGCTTCAGATTTTGATAGTACCATACCCGCCTATACCAACCTTGATGACACTGATATCAAAAATGCATATTTTCAGCATATTAATTATTTGGTTAGCGAATTTGCTCCAGATTATCTTGTTATAGCAATTGAAGTCAACGAATTAAGATTAAGGTCACCAAGAAAGTGGGATTCGTACAAAAATCTAATCTTTGATGTCAAATCAAGAATTAAAGAATTGTACCCCAATTTGAAAATTTCAGAATCAATCTCATTACATAATCTATACGAACCTGATGTTTCTGACCCTGCAACTTTCATCGAGGAAATCACTAATCACATGAATCAAATGGACTTCATTGCGATTAGCTTTTATCCATTTCTAAAAAATATAAGCTCAAAGAAGAATTATCAGGAAGTCTTTGACTTTTTACATGCTAATGTCACTCGACCTATTGCATTTGTTGAAACTGCGCATATTGCGGAAGACTTGGTAATTCCAAATCTGACTGTGTCAATTGAGGGGAGTGAAGACGAGCAAAATGCCTATCTCGAAACTTTAATAGAAAATGCTGAAAACTACGATTATGAATTCATCATTTGGTGGGCACACAGGGATTATGATGCTCTTTGGGAAACTTTCCCTGAAGAAGTTAAGGATCTTGGACAGATATGGAGGGATACGGGTCTTCTCAATGAAAACGGTACAGAAAAACCTGCCTTTTCGATTTGGTCAATCAACTTACAGAACTAAAGTTGCTATCGAACAGTAAAATGCATACGCAAACTGAGCAATTTGATAGAGTATTGAGAAAAGTAACTCCCTCATTTTTTTAGAACCAGGTCGCATACTCATTTCGCCATTATTGCTCTTGTGACCAACTACGGCAGGAAAAACAAACAAATACACCTATGTCAAAGACCAGCACTCATGCGGTCTTTTTTTGTGCCCTATTTTTTTATAGGACACCCTACCAAAAAGGTGAACTAGTTCGCCTCAAAGGTTAACTAGTTTGGCTAAAAGATGAACTAGTTCTACAAATACATGAACTGGTTAGTATAAAAGGTGAACTAATTAGCCAAATAGGCTAACTAGTTCATGTATTTGGTCAATTAGTTTGTCTCAGAGACGAACTAGTTTAGTAAAAAGGTGAACTAGTTCACCTTTGAAGTGGGGGGGGGTACTTCCTAAGTGGGGTAGAGACATCTGGAGGTGGTTTTTGGGAATTTGGAGATTCTCCATTATTGGTCAAATGACCAATAATGGAGAATCCTAGGACCAACTTACCTTCTTTAGGAAAAGTAAATACTATCTCTTCCCAAAAGCAGGTAAAATTATAATTTCATACAATAGAACTAGCCTCAGCAGTATGTTGGTCACAAGACCAACAATAGCAGGAAGCTGTATTAGTAGACCGTGTCAGAGACACTACTTTGTTACCATCCATTTTCACACTTGTTTGATGTGGCATCAAATCAATATTTACATGATCTAACTCATAATCAAGCATTTTGACTTAGAATAAAACATTTATGTTACACAACAAAAACGATATTAACGTCAACAATTATCATAGCTCCTTTCATAAAAACTATAGAAATATTAGTCTCTTTACTGAAAGTAATAGATATTTATCTTCCAACATAAGCCTCAAAAGAAATCACTAAACCACCAATGACCAGAATTTCCGATAAGTACTGGCTCTTTAACGCCTACCCAACTCGAATACTCAAGGCATCCAAAGCCCTTATTCTGACAGGTCTCCTTTTTTTGAACTTCAATTTAACTGCACAGATATCATACGATCAATTAAAAGCCGCATTGATTATCAGGCTATCAGACAAAGTCAGCTGGCCAGCTGACAATAAAATTGATCGCTACACAATAGGAGTATTAGGTAAAGACAAAAACACTTTTGACTTGCTACAGCAAAATCAATCCTCAATAAAAATCAACGACAAACCCTATCGTGCGGTACGGATCAACTCACTGTTGGTGCTAGACGATATCAACATATTGTATGTCGACAAGTCCAATGCTAAAAATATTGAGAAAATATCTGAAGCCATAGAAGGGAAAAACATCTTATTGATATCTGAGAATTTTGATGATCCCAAATACATCATGCTCAACATTTTGTCTAACCAACAAAACAATTCTGTTTCATTTGAAGCCAACAAAGCCAATATTATATTGGAAGATTTATCCTTTGACACAGACATCCTTCTACTAGGAGGAACGGCTATTGATATACGGGAACTATATCGTGAAATAAAGGTTCAGTTTGAAAGAGAAAAGCGAGAGCTGGCACAACAAAAAGAAATTGGTGACCTCCAAGCTCTTGAGATCAAAGAGCAACAAACCACGATGGAGCAACAAGCGGATGAGTTACATAAGCAATCTGATAAAATCAATAGCCTGGCAGATGAGATATCGCAAATGGACCAAATCCGAAACACGCTCTCAAAACGAATATCGGAAAAGGAATCCTCTATTGGCCATCAAACTGATCTTATAGATAATCAGCTATCTAAAATCGAATTGCAGGACAAAGAGTTGCATCAACAAATTGAACTTATAGCTGCAAGGAGCACGAGATTAGACAGTTTAGAACTAGCCACTGATCAACAGTTAGAAGTCATCACCAATCAAGAAGCAGTTTTGTCAAACAAAGAAGCGCTCATTAATTCTCAAAAGAACCTCATCTGGTCCATTGCCGTCTTTTCAGTGCTTATTCTAATCTCCATTGTACTGCTGATCAGAGCACTTAATTCCAAAAGAAAGACCTACAATGAATTGGAGGTTGCACAAGATCAATTGATCCAACAAGAAAAAATGGCCTCACTAGGTATCCTTACAGCTGGTGTGGCACATGAGATAAAAAACCCACTAAACTTCATCGGGTCAGGCGTCACGATTATGAGAAGGTATATGGTACCAAGTGACCAAAATAAAGGTGAGCTCATCATTAACGCCAAAGATGCAGAAAGTGTCGCTCAAATCATGGACCATGTGGACATTGGTGTCCAACGAACGGTAGAAATTGTCAAGAGTTTAGGACTATTGAGCCGTAGAGAAAGTGGCAAATTTATGGATTGTAGTATTCATGATGTAATCAATAGTTCACTTACGATATTATCTCACGAACACAAAGGTAGAGTCGATATACTTCAAAAGTACTCTCGTAAAAAGAATATCATACAGGGACAAGAACCTCGTCTTTTTCAATTATTCACCAACCTCCTTTCAAACGCCATGCAGGCCATAAAAGGAGACGGCAGCATCACGATTGAGACCATCGTAGATCGAGAGAGCAATGAGAGCATCATTATCTTGACCGACACGGGATCTGGAATCTCAGACAAAAACATGAAGAGCATCTTCGACCCATTCTTTACGACCAAAGAACCTGGTAAAGGAACTGGACTTGGACTTTCCATCGTGTTCAACATTGTCAACGAACACAAAGGGAGTATCAAATTTGATTCCGATGGACAATCATGGACTTCTGTAAGGGTCTGTTTCCCCATCGGGGCTTAATCAACCTGCAGTCGCCTTATAAATAATGCACGTTTTCTCAGTAGATTTGATTTGATAGCTAGCACCAGCAGTCACCATAAACGCCTCCCCTTTTTTCATTTTCAATACTTGCTCACCTTCGCTCACTGATACTTCACCATCTATTACCATCAGTATCTCTATAGTGTCCGATGTAGATTGATAGTTGCCGCCTTGATTTAATTCAATCTTGCTCAATTCAAAATCCGGAGCTGGACTTTTATAAATACGTTCCACACCATCCTCTTGCAGCTCACCGTTCATGATATTGGGATGTGTTTCTTCAAACACGACATGTTTCAACAATTCGGGTACATCTACATGTTTAGGTGTCAAGCCTCCACGCAACACATTGTCCGAATTCGCCATCAACTCCATGTTTTGACCCTCTATATAAGCATGCGGAATTCCAGCATCTTGGAACACTGCCTCTCCTGGGTTCGCCTTTACAATGTTGAAGAAATAAATTGAATAAATACCCTTGTCTACATCACCAGTCGGACAAAAAGTCTCGAATGCCTTCCCCGTCCAATAATCAGGATTTGATTTATCCAATTTGCCCGCCAGATATTGAGGCAACACCCGATCGATCAAGGGTTGTAATACCGAGTTAGTTTCCTCCGCAGATTCTTCCATGACTGTTTTGTACAGTCCGTAATACCCCTCCGATTCATACAAAGGCAATAGATGCGATAACTCAGGCGTATTTTTCAAATTCGCTTTCATTTTTTGGTCTGGCAAAAAACCATGTAACAACCAAAATTCACTTAACGCCACCATGATTTCTGGCTTATGATTGTCGTCTTTGTAATTCCTATGAGCGGCCTTCACATCGATTCCTAGTTCATTCTCCTTGGCAAAACCTTTGATCGCCTCCGTCTTGGTAGGATGCACTTGAATTGATAACATATCATGGACGTCCAATACTTTGAATAAGAAAGGCAGCTTCCCGAATTTCTCCTTGATTTCATTGCCCAGCACGTCCAAGGGATTTGACTCCACAAAATCATTAAGACCAACAGGTTTATCATCCATTTGAATAAATGAAGGTGCATTGTCATGAGCACCTAACCAATATTCAGCATTAGGCTGGTCGTCCTTTTTCACCCCAATCAAATCGGCGATATAATCGATTCCTCCCCAAGCATAATGCTGAACCTTCCCTGTAAGTGCAAATAGTTTTGACATGTAATAGAATTCTTTTTCCACAAATGTATGACAGATCACCAAAACAACAAGAGTTCATTTGTAACAAAAACAAAGAGTTCTGTAATCTCCTTTACTCCTTTGGAAGTTTTAGCAAATTCCATAGTGTCATACCTCCTGCCAAATTTCTAAGATTTTTGTAGCCTTTGTTTTCTAGAATCTTCGTTGCAACATACCCCCTCAACCCTTTAGCACAGTAGAGGTACTTGGGCTTTTCTTTATCCACCTTGCTCAGGTTATCTCTTAATTCATCCAGAGGAATATTAATTGCTCCAGGGATTTTTCCTTGCTTTTCTATTTCGTCTGGGTTGCGAACATCAATTATCTGAATATCCTTCCCATTCTCAATATGGGCATTCAATCTCAATGGAAATTTCGTGATAAACTCACTCGAGTATTCATTGTCGGTAGCAAAACCAGCGACAATTACAGGGTCCTTGGCTGGACTAAATGAAGGGGCATACGCCAAGTCCAAATTCTGCAAATCATGCAAGGTCAATTTGGCATAGATGGCCGTTGACAACACATCGATTCGTTTGTCCACTCCTCTTTTTCCAAAAACTTCTGCTCCCACAATCACCTTTGTAACTGCTTCATAATAAATAGCAACAATCACATCAGAAGGGTCTGGATAAAACCCCGCCGTATTGCCTGCTATTATTAAATTCTTCTCATATTCAACATCATTTTCATCCCGTGGGACTATGCCTGTTCTCGCCATTGCATAATCAAACACTTGAACTATTGCAGTGCCATATGCCCCGTCAAATGAGATGTCCTTATTCCCACTAGCATGTGCGCCTGCCGCTCTCCCTCCTTTGTTAGAGTGTGTTCCCATTGGGAAAAACTGCTTCTCTTTTGTGATCAAGTTGTCCATCACCACACAGTCACCAGCCCCGTAGATATTAGGCAAGGAAGTCTGCATATTCTTATTGACAATCAGTGCGCCATTCTTTGCTTTGTCTGCAGTTGGTAACAGCTGAGTATTTGGCCTCACCCCGATACCAATAATCAAGTATTCGGCATTGATTGACACATCATTTTCTAATATCAATTTCCCCTTTTTCAAATCCAGCTCTGTAGCCGTAGTATTCAAATGCAACTGAATGTCATGGTCCTCCAGTACTCCTTTGATGACTCTTGAAAACATGGGACTTAGAATTGGTAGCACCCGATCACTTTTCTCAATGATATGTACTGTCTTCCCAATCTTCCTTAAGTTCTCTGCAGCCTCCAAGCCTATTAGGCCTGCGCCAATAATCGCAATATGTTGCTTATCTTCTAAGACTTTATCCTTGACGATTTTATCAAAATCTTCAAGGGTTTTGCAAGTAGACCAAAGATCACATGACTCTAAATTTTTGATTGGTGGGATCAAAGGTGAACCACCAGTTGCATAAACTAATTTATCATAAGCATAAACACCCAAATGAGTCGTAACCTCTTGTTTGGATGGATCGATTGCTATGACTGGTTCTTCCAATCTGACATCAATCTTGAACCTCTTCCTAAGTAAATCAGGCTTGACCACCATTAATTTTTCTCTTGACTTAATTTTCCCAGACAGGGCATAAGGTATACCACAAGTAGCATAGCTAATGTGAGCAGTCTTTTCGAATAATGTGATTTCAGCATTTTCATCTTCTCGTCGAGCCTTGGCAGCTGCAGAAGGGCCTGCTGAAAGACCTCCGATGATGATAATTTTATTGGCCATTATTTTAGGTTTTTGTTAGAATAAAAGAACCATTTTTATGATTAGACATGCACGCAAGATAGAGCTGCTTACCTTCTATAAATGTAACTAAAGTAACATCCAAGACCATAAAAACATGACTTAGTTCAGTTAACTAATCTGACTTCTATTCTATATGAATATCTTCACCGTAATTACAATTCACCAAACCAACTCACCTTGCAAACGATAAAAAACAAAGTAGTCATCATCACTGGGGCAGGCAGTGGCATTGGGCGAGCATTGGCAATCGCCATGGCAAACCAAGGCGCTAAATTGGCCCTCAACAGCAGGACGCTATCCAACTTAGAAGAAACAGCTAGCCTTCTCAATATTGAAAAAGCCAACTTGCTGACCAGAACATTTGACATCTCTAAAAAGGAAGAGGTATTTAAATTCGCAGAAGAGGTAAAAATCAAGTTCGGAAAAGCTGACATTCTCATTAACAATGCGGGAGTTGCCATCACAGGGCTGACTTTTGAAGAACTAGAGATTGAAGACTTTGAATGGATATTCTCCATCAACTTTATGGGAGTGGTAAATGCTACCAAAGCATTCTTACCCATTCTTCAAGCGCAAAATGGAAGCACCACAATTGTTAACATGTCAAGTGTTTTCGGTTTAGTCCCTATGGCACTCAAGACACCATATTGCGCCACCAAATATGCGATCAAAGGATTGACAGATTCTCTGAGGATGGAACTGGACCATACGTCCGTCAATGTGCTAGGCGTATATCCTGGCGGGGTAAAAACAGGGATCACTCTAAATGCTTTGAAAGCTGAAAAAGAACCAGAGTATACCAAAGCCTTTGACCAGAACTTGGTAATGGCTCCTGAGAAAGCGGCTCAACTAATTGTTGACGCAATCATCAGAAGGAAAGAAAATCTGGTCATTGGGAGTGATGCCAAAAAAGCTATATTCGCCCATCGATTTTTTCCTTTCATTCTGAAAAATATCGCCAATAAAACAATGAAAAAATTCAAGCGCTAAATGATTGTATCTCAACACAAAACTGGCCAATTTATTCTACGCTCTCTTTTATTACTTGCAGGGGTAGCAATAGGATTAGTAGCTAACTTAATTTTGATCCAATGGCTCGAAGAATTTAACCACGAAATTATAATCGTCTTTTTCTTCATGTTGAGCGCTTCTATCCCCTGCGTCATTTATGGAATCAGCGTATTTTCCAAGGTGAAAATTGACCCCCACAACAAAACCTTATCTGTGACTTACTTTGGTAGGTTTACAAAGTCTATCAGCTTAGAAAAAAGCTGGTACGCGAAAAGGCATGCGAATAGCAACAATAACCTCATCGAACACCTGGTCGTACAATCTGAGGATGGAGCACAATTGAACTTTGGCTCCCAAGTATTCAAAAACTATAATGAAATGAGCGAAGCAGTTGTCAAATTGAGTCGCTATAGAAATGAGATGAATGTCAAATACTTGAAACCCTTTAGTAAGTTCGCTGCTTACTATTTCGGGATTATGCTAGGTATAACAATGCTGTATTTTTTGATGAGGATTTAACATCCCCATATGAATTATGTGTTTTGGCCAAATGCCCGTCCAAAACATTTGATTCATGTGGTTTGGTAATGACTGTCAACATGCAAATAAAGTCAGGCGCCACATAAAATGTGACACCTATATCATATGCTACTCGTTCGCAGCAGCAGCCTCAGCAGCTTCTTTAAAAGGTATTAATATACCTTTCAATATCTTTTTGTCCGATTCTAAATCACGAACTATTTTTCCTTGTTTGTCAATTTTAAAAGAAGAGTAGTCAATTACTGCCACTTCTTTTTCGTTGCTCCTCAATCCCTTTATTTTCCTTTCACTATAGATTTTACGCTGCTCTGATCTAGTCACACCACTATTCGTCAATCGATCTTCTTTCTCCGAATAATCCTTATCATCCAAAGCACGATGCGTAAACTCAATCGCTAAACTCAGTGTGTGATAGTAGGCATCCACTGGCAAAATAGATCTGCTCATCCCGTCTCTATTTGCATCCCCTAAAAGAAAACCAAATTTATGATCTCGTGAAGAAGACAACTCCAATACTTCATCACATAGGTTGATCAAATACGACTGATCACTATTTATCTTATCCAACTTTCTCTTTTGGCTTTTGACTACACCTAGATCATTAGGATCTTTAGACACATACTCATGTCCTTCTCTCACCAAATACCAATAAGTATCAACTCCTTTTCGCTCAGCGTGAATACGCGGGATTTGCTCCAATTCATTGTTTTCGTCCAACTCTCTCAAGACCTTTCTCAATGGCATCCCTTTTTTAACATCTTTGTTAAAAACCCCTGCAGCCACCAAACCAGGCATTATTTCACGTGCTGCTACCCACTTTACTTTTTTGTTGTTATCAAAGTAATCTACAATTACCTCGTTGATCTTGGTGATGTTGTCGTTATTCATATCTTAGGAATTTTGTGCAAATCTACTAGACAAGCGTTTATCCCTTCTATATTGAAGGAATTATGTTTTCGGAAGTCGACTCAATTGTCAATAAAAAAGTCAACAGCCCTAAAAAGACTATTGACCATTTTTATTTTAATGTCTTTACCCATTCATCAAAATCAACCTTCTTAAACCAATTTTGATCCTCATATACATTACTCCTCCACCCCCAGTGATTTTAAAATATCACCAAGTAAGCACCATTGAGTAATCGAGTTTTGAAAAAGATTTACTCCAACAAAAGCTATTAGAAAAAACCAATACTCATGCACCGTATAACCCAACACTAGCCCTATTAAAACTAAAGCTCCTGCAATTCCATGTATTATTCTACCTCTCATATTTTTATAGTATTGTGTACTGAGTAAAGGGTATTGAATGCGCTATTTTGCATTTCATCGGCTACTCAGTACTTATTCATTAAACTGATTTCTCCACTGGCATTTGATAAGCATGTAGTGGCAACATGTCTCCATTCTCTGTATTCCATTTTGCCACAGCATTCAATATTTCTTCTGCAGAATCCTCCTTCACAAAGGCAAAAAACATTACAGAGAAATCAACTTCTTTGCCAGCACCAAACCAGTTGGTCACATCAATTTTGTCAGTTTCTGTACTATACCCTTCGATATCTAGCTTGCTAAATACCGAAATATGCAATCCTTTTAAGATCGTCTTGATCTTGTCTTGATAAGCTCTTGGGCTTAATATTATTACTTGTTTCATTTTAAAGTCATTTTTTCTTATTGCCTCTTCTCGATACAAATTATCTTCATTCCATTCCGATTATTCACTCGAAGTGACAATAAGTGTTACTCGAATTAATCACTCCCTATCCAAATACTTTTTACGCTCTGTCATATAGTAGATCAAAGGCACGATGATCAAGGTCAATATCGTAGAGGCAATCGACCCACCCATCAACGATATCGCCAAGCCTTGGAAAATCGGATCAAACAAAATCACAAATGCACCGATCACCACTGTCCCTGCCGTCAACAAAATCGGTGTGGTACGTACTGCTCCTGCTTCTATCACTGCATCTGACAACCTCGCTCCATCTTCTAGTCTCAAATTGATAAAGTCAATCAAGAGAATCGCGTTCCGAACCATGATTCCAGCCAGGGCTATCATTCCAATCATAGAGGTAGCAGTAAAGAATGCACCCATCCACCAATGACCAACCAATATCCCTACGAGGGATAATGGAATAGATATCATCATCACAATCGGCACTTTAAAATCTTGGAACCAACCTACGATCAATAGATAGATGATGACCAACACCACAGCAAATGCAGCCCCTAAATCTCGAAACACCTCGAAGGTAATGTGCCACTCACCATCCCATTTGACAGCAAAATCTTGCTCCATAAATGGCTGTGCTGTAAAGTGCTCTTTCAGCTCATACCCAGCTGGCACTTCCACCTCATTAAGTCTCTCCGACGCATCCAATATTCCATACACTGGAGATTCTAAATCACCTGCTACGTCCGCCATCACATAAACCACACGTTTCTGATTTTTACGAAAAATACTTTTCGCTTTGACGCGCTCCTTGATCTCTACGATATCACCTATGGCAATCAATTGACCAGAGCTAGTCTGGATGTTGATCTTTTTCAAATCATTGATCGAAGACCTTCTCGCTTCTGTCAACCTCAAATTAATTGGGGTCACAAACACCTCGTTTTCATCTCTTAAAAAACTAATATCATCACCATTCAAAGCAGTATGCATCACACGGATCACCTTGTCAGTGGAGACACCATACATCATGGCTTTCTCTTTGTCCACCACAAAATCAAAAGTCGTCTGATCATCCTCTACCATCCAATCCACATCCACTACATCACTAGTGGTCTCGAGGATACCTTTGATTTGTGCTGCTATTTTTTCTTGCTCCTTGATGTCATCTCCATATACCTCCGCAACGATCGTTGATATGACAGGAGGTCCAGGTGGCACCTCCACCACTTTGGCATTAGCTCCAAACTTGGCTGCTATCTCTTGGATACCCGGGCGTACCCTCTTTGCTATGTCATGACTCTGAGTATCGCGATCACCCTTGTCAATCAAATTGACTTGTATATCTCCTACGTTACTTGCATTTCTCAAATCATAATGCCTCACCAAGCCATTGAAATTGATAGGTGCAGCTGTGCCAACATATGTTTGATAACTCATCACTTCAGGCACTTGTTTGATATAGGCTGCTATTTCATTAGTGGCAGCAGCGGTCTTTTCTAAGGTTGTGCCCTCGGGCATGTCAATGACAATCTGAAATTCGTTCTTATTATCAAAAGGCAACATTTTCACTGCCACCATTTTGAAATACACTAACGAGAAGGAAGCAAACATCAACACTGTAATCGCAATGATGAACCCCCATCTTTTCTTAGGGTTGTCGATCAAGGGCTGCATCGTATTTTTATACAGCTTGTAAATCGACGAATTTTCTAACCTATATTCCTTCTCTTCACTTTTGTCATTTTTCAACAATCGATAAGCCAAATATGGTGTAATCATTAAGGCGACCAGCAAGGAAAAGAACATGGCTAAAGAAGCTCCAATTGGCATTGGACTCATATAAGGTCCCATCAACCCTGACACAAATATCATAGGTAATACCGCTGCGATCACCGTGAAAGTTGCCAAGATGGTTGGGTTGCCTACTTCGTTGATTGAAGCTATAGCTGCTTGCATAAATGGCATCTTTTTCATCCTAAAATGCCGGTGCATATTCTCCGCAATGATGATGGAGTCATCCACGACTATTCCCGTCACGAACACCAAGGCAAACAAAGTAATTCTGTTTAAAGTATAGCCTGTCACATAGTAGATGAACAAGGTCAAGGCAAAAGTCACCGGTACTGAAAGGAATACAACCAGGCCTCCTCTCCAACCCATCGCAAGTGCCACCACAATTGTTACAGCCAATATCGCTGAGCCCAAATGCACCATTAGCTCATTCACTTTATGTGAAGCAGTCTCACCATAATTACGCGTAACCTCAACTTTCACTTCCTCAGGAATCAAATTCTTTTTGAGGTTCTCTACTTTATCTATCACTTGCTCAGCGATTTTCATCGCATCAGCTCCTCGTCTCTTAGCGACAGACAATGAGACAGATTGATAATCAGATGGCATCTCTATCATTTTATCCAAATGACTAGGACCATAACCAAACGACACATATTCTGATGGGATAGATGGGCCATCCAACACCTCGGCAATTTGCTTGAGGTAAACTGGGGATTGCCCCTGAATACCTACTACCAGATTTTTCAACTCTCCGGCATTCTTAATGAAATCCCCCGTATTGACGGCAAATTCATAATTACCCTGATTGAAAGAACCTGACTGCCCCTGATTATTGGCACTGGCAATGAAATGCATCACCATATCCGTATCCAGCCCATAAGAATTCATACTTTCAGGGTCTAAAATCACTTGAACATTACGACCTCTCCCTCCATAGATTTTGATGGTACTGACATCTTCTACTTTTTCAATCTCGGTAGAGAGTTCCTCTACTATTCTTTTGATTTCATAGTCGTCGTATTTTTCACTAAAAAATGTAAATGCCAACATTGGCACATCATCAATCGCACGAGTTTTGATCAGTGGCTGACTCACCCCATGAGGCATTTCATCCATGTGTTTTTCTATCTCATTGTACAACTTGACGATACTTCGCTCAATATCTTCTCCTACGAAATATCGCACAACTAAAAATGCCTGACCTTCTTGTGAAGTAGAATACACATACTCAACACCCGGTATATCTGCTATCAATGCCTCCAATGGCTTGACAATTCTCGACTCCACTTCTTTACTACTAGCGCCAGGGAATTGTAAGAATATATCCGCAATCGGCACATCAATCTGTGGCTCCTCCTCTTTGGGAGTCAACATGGCACTGTATATTCCTACAGCGACAAAAGCAATCATCAACAGCGGTGTAAGCTTGGAGTTGATGAACAGCTTAGCCAAATTTCCTGCTATTCCCTCTTTCATTGTTCGTTGGATTTAGAAACCTCTACTTTTTGACCATTACTCAATTTTGATTCTGTGGAAGTGATAACCAACTCTCCTTGGTCGAGTCCTGATAACACTTCAAACCCACTACCATGTGCTTCTCCTAATCGTAACCATCTGAGCATGGCTTGACCTTGTGTATTCACTAAGTAGACGCCTTGTAACTGGCCTTTTCTATGGATGTATTTCGAATCAATGATCATCTTTTGAGTAGACTTCTTGTAGAGTTGTACCTTACCAATCATTCCAGGCTTAATCACTTTTGACGAACCCGATATGATAATGGATACTTTAAACTGTGTTCCACTTGCAGTCGACGGTATCAGCCTACTCACCACCCCTTCGAATGACTCCTCTAGTGAATTAAAATTCACAGACACTTTATCCCCTTCGTTGAATATGGCAATTTCAAATGCCGGAACATTGAGGTCTATTTTGAGTAAATCCAAAGATTCTAATGCCAGTATCGGTTCGCCTGGACTTGCCATATCTCCTTCGTTGATATATTTTTTGGATACAAAACCATCGATAGGAGATTTCAAATTCGCATAAGTCAACAGCTCTTTCAATTCTTCTATATTCTGATTGACTGACTCCACACGTGCATTTGCCATATTCAAATTCGTCGTGATATCATCCAGTTCTCTTTGTGTTGCACTTCCTTTTTCAAAAAGGCTATTAATACGATCGAAGTTCTTTTTCAGATTAACTTGACCAGCCACTGCCTCTTGCCTTCCAGCTCTAGCTGCCGCTAACTTCGATTCTACCCCCTTGCTTTTGATCTGTATCACTAATTGACCTTTAGATACTTTTTCACCTTCGTCAACCAGTACCTTTTGAACATGCCCCAATAGTTTGGTACTTAAAACCGTTTGCTTGTCCGATCTTACTTTACCAGAATATTGAAAACTCTCCTTGACATCTGTCAAAGAAAATGCTTCAGCCGTTACTTTTACAGGAGTGGCTTCTGGCAATTTTGCCTGCTCTTTCCTTCCACAAGAGGCCATTGCGAATAGCAATAAAACTCCTAATATTGATTTCATATATGTACTCATTATTTCTAATTGAATGTCTTAGTTAATTGTTGTTAAGTCTTGTGACAGCTCAGTTTCCAACCTGAACAGCACTTGGATATAATTGTTTTTAGCTCTTAGTAAATCCAATTGCTTGTTGAGATAATTGGATTCGTCCATCAACAAATCGGATGTTTTCTCTAAACCTTCCACATATCGATTGGATCTAATCTTATACACTTCTTGGGCTTGCTTTGCTCCCAATTTGGCCAATACCACTTGTTCTTGCGCGAGCAACAAATCATTCTTCAATCGCATAATATCACGCTTGACTGATGATTGCTTTTCTTCATAAGCCAACGTGGCTAATTCATTTTCATATTTAGAGCGTTGAACTTTTCCTATCTGTTTACTTCCTTGAAATAGATCCCATTTCATCTGTACTCCCAACAAATAATTGTCAGACTGGTTGCCAAAGGCCTGCGTGTCATTGAGCCCATAGCTTCCAAAGGCATTGACTCTTGGTACAAAACCAGATTTCTGCGATTTCATGTTCAGCTCACTCGCCCTGACGGCTATTTCCATAGACTGCAAATCAGCTCGCTCATCCATAGAAGTCATCGTTGCAATTGCCGCCATATCAATTTCTCTAATCTGTAAAGTATCCGTTGGGTTGATGATTATATTTTCATCCGTCCCCAACAATTGCAAAAACCTTTGATTGAGATCTGCCACATAGTGTTTGGCTTGTAGTGCCTGGCTTTTCACCTGTGTAAAGCGCAATTCGGCCCCCATCAAATCTGCATTAGTGATCAACCCTTGATCAAACAGATTTTTAGCCGTCTTATAGTTCTCTTCCGCTGAGATTACCGCTTGATGGATCGTCTCTTGTCCTTTTTTCGCTAACGCAATGTTGTGGTACAATCCTTTGGTCTGTAGCACAATCATTTCCTGAGACCATGACTGATGTTTGCCAGCAGCTTCTGTGGCAGCCTTAGCGGCTTGACGTCCGTACAAGCCATCGAGATTGAACAAAGGCTGACTGACCTCTAACCTAGTCGCGAAATTGTCAATCGCATCGGGATGATTTAACAAGTCAGGGTTAAAATCTTCAGCAGTAATAGCCGACTGACCTAGTTTAGTCCCAAATGCCATCATCGGATCATTTGTTGTTGTGTAAGTCTCGGACAAACTAACTGTTGGCAAAAAAGCTGAATTGGCACTGGTCAGATCAGCTTGTGACATTTGAACTTGTGCTTGCCCCATCCGCAAGCTCCAATTGTTGTTAAGCACTTCCGCCACTGCTTCATCCAAAGTCAAATTCTTAACTTCTTGTGCTGCTGCACGACCGAAGAAGCAAGCAATAACTACAAACGATAACATAGATCTCACTATCGTATGTACATATGTTGTTTTTTTCATGTGTTGTTATAAATTTTTTTATCCCATCTTACAATTTGACATACAATCAATCACGTTGAGTACCTCAATTAGCAAAATGGAGTAGTAGATATTCTTACCGTCACGCTTACTTTTCAAGATCCCTTTCAATTTCATGTTATTCAAGTGATGCGAAATCAACGATTGTTCTACATTACACTTATCACAGATTTCATTCACTGTCATGCTTTTGTGTGCGGACAACAACGCGATTATCTTGAGTCTCACAGGATGCCCAATGGTCTTGAGGACATACGCCACCATTTCCAAATCCTCTTCTCTACTCATCAATTCTTCTATCCTGTTCATCTCAATCTTAGACATGTTCATATTTTCATATTACTTAAATCAAAATTAAGGGTTTCACTTTAGAATTCATACGGCAAATCTCTCTTAAAAAATTTTATAGCTAGGTAACAATTGTTACATGCTTTTCGGGGCTAAATTTGAACAGCTCATTTTAACTATTATTCTTAATGAAAAAAACTGTTCTCTTCCTTTTCCTATGCGTTACCTGTCTTTATTCTTTTAGTCAAGAGAATAACAATTTGGAGATTCATTCATTGGTCAGTGACTATTACATCTTCACCACTTACAATGAGTACAATGGAAAGACATACTCTGCTCACGGCATGTATTTCTTAACAGAAGAAGGCGTAGTAATTGTTGATGCACCCTGGAATGACAAATTATTCCAAACACTCCTAGACAGCATTGAGTTTAGACATCAGCAAAAAGTGAAACTCTACTTCCCAACTCACTCACACTCAGATAGAGCGGGCGGCTTGGAATACTACAATACAAAAGGCATCACCTCGTTCGCCTCAATTAAGACAGACAGTATTTTACAGACAGAAAATAAAACAAGACCATTAAGAATCATCCAACAAGACACCAGTTTCTTGATTGGGGACAAGACTTTTGACTGGATTTTCCCTGGACATGGCCATACCATTGACAATGTAATCCTATGGTTTCCAGAGGAAAAGATACTCTATGGCGGCTGTTTCATCAAAAGCACAAATGCTACCAATTTAGGCTACATCCAAGAAGCAAACTTAGAGTCTTGGCAGCTTGCGATTGATAAAATTGACAAGACATACAAACCAACCTATGTCATACCTGGACATGGCAATTGGCAAAACCCAAATTCCATTCAACAAACAAAAAAGTTACTGGAGAAAAAAAAGGATTAATACCTATCAAGTAGAGGTCTATGCCCCTACTTTTCCAATCGCACAACTCACATAAGACTTTGCCTTTTGAATAGAATTCGTTGTTCCATTCTCTGGATAACCTAGGCTGGACAACTTGGCAAAAATATCATCCACCAAAACAGTATTGTCAAATCGGACGGTAACAGCGGATGAATCGACATCTACCTCTACGCCTTCCACACCAATCATAGCAGATACTTTTTTGATAATTGTACCCGCACAGCCTTGGCATTTAAGATTGTCTACTTCAATAGTTTTTTCGACTGACATATCATTCCTTTTTTGTAGCACAAGTCTTGATACCAAAGGGAGCGTACAGTGGACAGAAACTCAAGAAACTTGTCAACACAAATACTCCTGCCACAGCAATCAATACTAAGCCTAACGTACCTGAGATAACATTCATATAATACAATATTACTAACACAGCAGCGACCAACAACCTAGCTAGCCTATCCGCAGAACCCATATTTTTTTCCATCTGATCTTGAATTGATTAATTCAAAGCTATCTAATATTAAAGCTCCTTAATGTTACATATGTTACCAACGACACATGATTGTTGTCATGAAAACTAGGCATAAAAAAAGGAGCTGATAAAAAATCAACTCCTTCTTCTATTGTACTCAATTGCCCTATCAATATCTTACTGTCTGCATCGCACGAGCAGGAATTGTAACTTTGATTACTTGGTCAACTACAAACAAGTTATAGCTGATTTCTTCGTCTGTTTCATTCATAACAACAGTAGCAAAACTACCATCTGTATTTTGCCATGTAGTCGCCATCAAAAAACTACGACTCGCCACCGTACTCACTCTTTTTGCGCCAGGCTTTACATATTTAGAGAAGTGTCCGATGTAGTAATAAGATGGTGTATATATTAGTTCTCCCGTCTTAGTGTCTCCATGAATGGGAGCAAAACATAAATTCCCTACATGATTCGGACCACCCGTCTCATCTAATAATATATTCCAATCCGTCCAACCAGCAGTTCCCATGTTAAAATCATTGATCATTGACTTACCATATCTCTCAGCATTTGGCCAATACTGATATTTAGCGTCATCAAATGCTTCGTTACACCCTTCGGTAAACATCAACTCTTTATCCGGGTAAGACTCTTTAACTCTTCCCAAGTTCTCAAATTTCGGTTCGCTACCCGTCCATGTCTCATACCAGTGAAAGCCAGTGCCCCATACATACTTGGCCGCTTCTGGATCTCCTAAAATCGTATTAGCTCTGTTGGTGATCAAATCTCTATTGTGATCCCAAACAATAATATTCTTATCCCCCAATCCTTCTTTCTCTAGTATAGGTCCTAAGTGGTTTTTCAGAAAATCTCTTTCCTGTTTAGCACTGTAAATACAAGATTCCCATCGTTGAGTAGCCATTGGCTCATTTTGAATAGTTAAACCCCAAATTGGAATATCCAATGCTTCATAAGACTGGATGAATTTAGCATAATACAATGCCCAACTGTCGTAATACTCTGGAAGCAAAGTTCCACCTTGAAGCATATTCTGATTTGATTTCATAAAGGCTGGCGGTGACCATGGGCTCGCATAAGTCATCAATTCTCCCCCTGCTTTCGCTATCGCTCTTTTAATCATGGGTATTTTATACTCCAAATCATGGGCAACATCGAAGGTCTTTAAATCTTTATCCCCTTCCTCTATATAAGTATATGAGCCTGAGCTAAAATCACAACTGTGAATAGGTGTTCTGAGTAAAGAATAGCCTATCCCATCTTGCGAATAATAAGCATTCATCAATTCTTCTTGCTTCTCCTCAGATAGTTTAGCGAAAGTTTCAGCTGAGGCATCCGTAATCGCTCCACCTATACCTACAAAAGTCTGAAAGGTTTTATTTGGATTAACAAAAATTGAAAGCTCTCCTTCAGTTGGCTGATCCCCTTGTATAAATGTCTTTTCCCCAGTCTCGGTCAACCTAAGTTCGGTATCCTTAGCCGTAGTAATGACTGCTGCCTTTCCAAGTTCTTTCTGCGATATCACTTCTACTTCCAATACCTGTTCTTGTACTTTCTGGGGAGTACATCCGTACATCACAACCACTGCTAAAACTAAATATATCGTTTTTTCCATAATCTATAATCCTGAACTATCTATCGAACTTAATACAATTTTAAATGGATTAGCAATCCCTTGGCAAGGGTATATGTATCATTCTACTTTGATATATGTGTTTTCGACTTTAACCCTTAAGTACTTTTTTTAAAAAGGAATTAATTTCTTAATTTTTTCATGAACAATAAACAAAATTGAAATCAATTATCAACAATGAATTTTCATTAGATTTCAAGTTAAACACAAAATTCTTTCATGATGAAGTGACCATTAAAGGCTTTCCTCTCAAGGGTTAGTTTATACGCCTTTTCTAGGTTGGGGTATTTTTCGAATAGAATATATGCTTTTTGCGTTTGTTTGATGGTCCAGTTTTCTTCCAATGTATATAGTAGATATCTGCTTCTAGCGAGTAGTTCTCTGAGGGTATCTCCGTTTGCAAAAATTTCAGGATTGCATTTCTCCTTTTTTGCTTACGCTTCTTCAATCCCTTTCCATCGTAGTTATACCCGTAGGTGTTACATGGCATCCATCACCAACTTTACGACATGAAATCGGTCTATCACTTTGCTGCTATTGGGAAAACTGCACGCTATTTCGGATGCCATATTGCGCCATATACATGGTTACTTCTGTTACCGCAAGTCGTTTTTCCAATGGAATTTTGTTCAATACTTCTTGTATTGTTTGGGATTGAGTGCCAATGATGATTGCTACAACAGACTTTTTATTACCTACTCCTGTACGTTTGTTGGTTACGATGGTGTACAACTCCCCTTTGGAAAGGCTTACTTCATCTATGCTTAATGTACTTGTAATGTTGTCAGGATAGATTAGGTATTCTTGGGCATGTGAGAGTCGATCCCATTGCTTGTAACCATTGATTTAATGTTTATAGTGTCGTTGAAGTTTTTGACTTTTGATACCTTAGTAGCTGGCTATGTTTTTCATGGTATCGGGTCGCGTAGCTACCTGCATCTTTTAAAAAATCCAACAGCTCTTGGGTGAATTTAGAACCCACGGATACGACAGTGAAATCACGTTTTATAATACTACTAACCTGACGGTAATAGATTAT
>JAOPTS010000093.1:0-6354 GCA_051531955.1 Reichenbachiella sp. | reverse complement strand
CATCCAATATGTTCAACACCATGTTGAGCATGAACTGACCGGCTTGTCTGATACTCCTCAATCGTCTCTCCGTAGGTGTACCTTCAGAGAAGCTAATGACCGTGTTCAATGAGTTTTTGAAATCATGCACAATCATGGCAGTCATGGATTCTTTGTAATCGTCCAGTTGACGAAGTTGAAAGTTGGATTGTTCGAGTTCATTTGTTCTCTCGGCTACCTGCATTTGCAGCCTCTTCCGTTGTGACTTCAGTGACCCTACCCTCATTCTATATATAAATGCAATAAGAGATATCGACAACATCAACCAAATTAAATAAGCCCACCAGGTGAACCACCAAGGCGGTAATATAGTAATGGACAACGTTGCACCTACTTCGTTCCAATACCCATCACTGTTTGACCCTTTGACAATAAAATCATATTGACCTGGGTTCAAATTAGTGTAAGTCGTTTTTCTTTCATGTCCTACATAATTCCAGTTAGAATCAAACCCTATGAGTCTATAGGCATATTGACACTTATTTGAATTTGAATAGTCTAGAGCTAGATAAGAAATTGAGATCGATTTATAATTGTAATTCAAAGTTATAGAATCATCAAAGGCTAGTATTCTAGAATCTTTATCGTCAGCAAGATCAACATCTGAAATGATAATTTTAGGAAGAATACTATCTAGTTTAATATTGTTTGGATGGATCGTATTGAATCCATTGACTCCACCAAATAATAAACTTTCTCCTTTACATGCGTAACAAGCACCCGATCTAAATGATAGTCCTTGAAGGTTATTTGACATGTCAAACGATCGTAGTTTATTAATTTCTCGGTCCAAAATTGCAATACCTTTGGAAGTACTAACCCATAAATTTTCATCTTGATCTAATAGCAAACAAACAACTTTATTGGAAGGGAGTCCATCTTTTTGAGTCAAGGTCTGAAAACCTTTTTTATCATTAGTATAGAAACTTAAACCAACATCTGACCCTAACCAAACAATACCGTTTGAATCAATTACACCTGAAGATATCTCATTGGAGGGTATGGTGTTTGAATCATTTTTAGAACTTTTATAATTCTTTACAAACTCCATTCTGGACAAATCAAATACATGAATTCCTACATTTGTTAAAACCCACATTTGATTATCTTTTTCAACTATGTCCGAAATCCACAAATACCCGTATTTTGATTCAAAAGAAAATTTTTGAAAATTGTCATTCCCTCTATTATACAAGTAAATCGAATTCCATGCCGCAACCCATAGATTATTGTTACCGTCAATATATGAACAATAATTTGTAGTGTATAAATCAATATTATTTTCCACATCAGAATAATAGAAAAAATGATTCTTATTGACGTCATACCTTATGATTCCAGAACGATAAGTTCCTATCCACAGCATTCCATTTTGATCGAATATGAGATCTCGAACATTCATGTCTTGTAATTTGTAAGAATATTTCTTTGTTATTGGATCATATATATTTAACCCTCCACGGCTTGTGCCTATGTATAATTTTTCATTGGGGCCTTCGACAAAAGCATTAATAATATTAGAATTCAGATTTGAATTTTTGCTTTGAAAATCATTGGTAATGTGAAAAAGATTGTGAGATTGAGGCGAATAATTAAGACCTCCTGAATAAGTCCCGACCCAAATATCTCCTTTTTCGGTAACTAACATCGAGTGAACTGAGTTGTCAGAAAGGCTTAATCTATCATTTGGAGAATGACTTATTCTCCCTATAAATTTTTTTCGTATCGGATCATAGATCAGGATACCATAATATGTAGATATCCAAACTTTATCATCTGGTCCTCGAATGATTTTCTGACTCTCAGGGACAAAATTCACATCCTTAACTTTGAAAGATAAACTTATTTCTTCAACGTTTCTGCTAAACATATCAATGATCCAATTCTTTTGATATGAAGAGACCCATAGTTTAGCAGAGTCCAAATTAAAAATTAAAGTCGCGTCAGATATATTTGTCGAATCATCATTCAATGAATGATACTTGACAAATGACCTTTTTTCTATTGAGTCTTTAATAAAAACACCTCCTTGTCCACCAAACCAAACCTCACCTTTAAAATCCAAATTGACTGTTAAAAACATATCAGAAGAACTGTTTGTAGATTCATCTATAATGACCTTTTTTATAGTATCAGTACCATGTTCAAGAAAATAAGCTCCTTGGAAAGATGATATCCAAAGGTTAAGTTCATCGTCTAATACCAGTCCATTGATTTCCCAGCTTATATCTGGAGCAATCGGCTGATTAAACCTTTTGAAGGTACCCGTTTGTTTATTGAAGCTGCATAATCCATTAACTGTTCCTACCCATATGGTGTTATCATGTCCGGTTAGTTCAGAAATAGAATTGTGAATAAGTGTCTTTTCGTCATCTACTTCTGTAAAATAATTTTTAAACTCATAGCCATTGAATACATTCAATCCGTTCCTGGTCCCTATCCAAATAAGACCCTCATCATCTTCATATAAACATAATACAGATACTTGTGACAAACCATCTTCTGTTCCGTAGTGAATAAAATTGTATTGATTGTGTGTAACCAGAAGAGAATCAATATCATCCTTAATAACAGATTGAGAGTAACAGCAAATTGGCGTAAATAAAAGAATCCAAAACAAAAGACAATATTGTGACTTGCTATTCATAATAATAGGAATTTATCACTAAAACCTGACTCATTCAGACAATCCATAATTGTATCAACATTATTGGACTGGTCACCAACCCTCAGCATGAGTGCTTCTATTTGATTATTCATCGTCTATAGATTTATCAATTCATTATACGCCTTCTCATTGCCATTATGAATGGCCTTTTGCAGTCTCTCTTTCCAGGTAGCGATGTTTCCATCAAGGTGCTGCATGTTGTCAATAACAGTCTTGATTTCACTGTAGTCGTATACTTCCCATTGCTTCAATGCCTCCAAAATTGGCTGGAGCTGTGCCAATTCCATTTCTGAAAACGTTAGGGCTAATTCTATTTTCCTATCTACTTTTTCAAAGGGAACAGCCAGTTCTTCTATGTCCTCAATTCGAGGAACTGTGAAATAAAACTCGGAACCCTCACCTTCAATTGACTCCACTCCTATGGTGCCTCCATGTGCTTCCACCACCATTTTGCAAAAAGCAAGACCAAGGCCTGTGGAACGAACACTGCCTGATTTCTTGGCATTGATTTGTGCGTATTTGTCAAAAACCATATGAACTTTATCAGCTGGTATACCCAGTCCATTGTCTTTGATGGTGACGACCAAAAGATCACCTTGCTTCCCTGTCCTAATTTCAATGGCACCATTGATATCCACATACTTAATAGCATTGGACAGTATGTTAATGATGGTCCTGGTTATCAGTTCGTAATCTATACGGCAGTATAAATCATTGTCAACATAAGTCAACTTGATGGACTTCTCCTCTAGCATATAGCTCATCTGATCGATAGCATCATTCAATACCTTAGCCATGTGATAATTGGCCAATGATAATTTCACTTCTGCGGCTTCAAACTTCTGAACATCCAATATGTTCAGCACCATATTGAGCATGAACTGCCCTGCTTGCCTGATGCTTTTCAAGCGTCTTTCTGTAGGTGAACCTTCTGAGAAACTGATGACGGTATTGAGTGAATTCTTAAAATCATGAACGATCATGGCGGTCATGGATTCTTTGTATTCATCCAATTGGCGTAGTTGAAGGTTGGATTGTTCTAACTCTTGATTTGACTTTCCAAGCTCAGTTGTTCTCTCTGTCACCTGAATTTGAAGTTTCTTCCGTTGCGAATTCAATGACCTCACCCTGATGCTGTATATAAGTGTAATGAGGCTTATCACAATCGTAATCCAAAGCATTTTTGCCCACCAGGTGTACCACCAAGGAGGCAAGATATGAACAATTAGACTCGCACCTACTTCGTTCCACAAGCCATCGTTGTTACTGGCTTTGACTCGAAAAGTATACGTTCCGGGACCAAGATTGGTAAAAGAAGCAAAACGTTGCGTACCTATATAAATCCAGTCATTGTCAAAGCCTTCGAGTTGGTAAGCATATTGGTTTTTATAGCTAGCGGTGAAATTAATACCAACATAATGAAGCGAGAAAAAATTATGTGTATGGTTCAGAAATATTTCTTTCGTTTCAGTGATAACATCTCTTAAAATTCCATCTTTCGCCTTTGGCCTTATAGACTGATTAAATACTTTTAAATCAGTGATGTAAACAGGTGGTTTGTGTGGATTACTGATGATACTATCTGGGTGAAATGTATTTATACCAACTCCTCCAACATAGATCTGATCATTTACTGACTTGAAAAAAGTGTTTGACCTTAGATGATTGGCCATCAAGCCATCGCTTTCATCATATGTTTTAAAAGTCTTAGTAGTGGTATTAAAGAATGTTAACCCTTTGGTAGTTGCCAGCCATAAATTTCCTTTGGAGTCTGCGACTATATCTTGAATAACATTTACGGGAAGTCCATCCTTGGTAGTATAAGTAATGAATTTAGAAGGGTTAATCATTTCATGAAGTCCACCAATAGAACCAATCCATATCACTCCGTTTTGGTCTTCATAAATACAGGTGACATGATCATGACCTTTTGTAGAATCTTTTAAAATGTCTATTCGCTTGATGCTTTTATCTTTCAAAGAATATTTGCTTAACCCTGCAAGCGAACCGACCCAAAGATTTTGTTCACTGTCTTCATGTAATGCATGAAGAGATTTATCGATTTCGGATAGATAATTGAATTCATGTTCAAAGACGCCCTTTTCCTCATCTTTCAATAGGTTCAAACCTCGGTGAGTAGCCACCAAGAGTTCACCTGTCTTTGATGATTCCATTATAGAAAATACATGTGGGCTAGAAAGGCTTCCCTTGATTATTGGGTCAGTTGGGAACCGAATGAAAGTATGAGACTTTTCATCATAACAATTGATTCCACCATTATATAGTCCTATCCAAATTCTTTGTTTACTATCTTCAAAAACGTCAAGTACTGCATTGCTGCTAAGGCTCAAGGTGTTTTTTGAATCATGAAGAAAGCGCTGCATTCCATACTTATCTAAGAGTATTAGTCCATTCTCTGTTCCTATCCACAATCGTTCTTTGGAATCCTTCATAATGGAATTGACTAGATCATTTTCTAATGGAATATCCGGTACAAGGATTTTATCTTCTAAGGAGTCAAAGACGCATAATCCTTTGGCAAAAGATCCTATCCATAGCCTGCCTTGCTGGTCCTTATGCAGGGATCTAATGGAGTTATTAATAATGGAATTATGATCGTACTTGTTATATAAAAAATTTGTGATGGATTCATTACGAGTATCTATTTTGCTCAGCCCACCATTTCCAGATGCTATCCATAGATATTGACCATCTGGGCATATTCTCTCAATGGCATTAGAAGGAAGCTTAATTTGGGTTTCACCAGGTTCACTTGTGAAATTTCTAAAAGTATTCTTTTTAACATCGAATTTACTAAGTCCCTTTTCTCTATCACCAATCCACAGGTTCCCCATAAGATCCATTGCAATGTCCTTAATATAATTGCCTGGAAGGCTATTTTCGTTTAATGGATCATGTATAAATTGTTCTAAATCATTCGTTTTACTATTCCATTTGAAAAGTCCATCTGATCGTGAGCCTAACCAGAAGATGTCTTCGGAGTATTGTAACATGCAGCGAATTCCTTCTGTGGCATTGAATAGTTGATGTTTCCCCCACTTTCCAGAGCTATAATCATATTTTGCTATGAAAGCATGATTATTGAAAGTTCCACCAATCCAGACATCGTTATTAATATCTTCTATAATGCTATACACTTTGCAATGTTGCTGACTGAATTCTGGAATACGACTAAACGAATCGGAATCTCTATCGTAAATTTGCACGCCAAAATTGATACTTGAAATCCAAACAACTCCCCGACTATCTTCAAATATAACTTCAATTTGATTTTTCACCAGTGATGAAGAATCGTTTTCAATATTACGGTATATTTTAACATCATACCCATCGAACCGGTTCAACCCATCCTCGGTCCCCACCCACAGATACCCTTTAGAATCCTGACAAATCGCTTGAATATTTAAGTTGGAGAGCTGCGGATTTTCCTTCAAGTGACGGAACTTGACTTTCTTTTGGATCAGTTGAGAACGCACCTCATTTACACATGCAAGTGCTGCAAAAAGACTGAGAAGAAAAATCAGTACTCTCATTTGCTTCGTTTAGTAAATTGTTAGGCATTACAATATAACCAATCGAAATAAAAAATCACTGCTATAACAAATTGATTACCAAGATATAATAAC
>JAOPTS010000092.1:0-72046 GCA_051531955.1 Reichenbachiella sp. | reverse complement strand
TCGGATTGTATCTCCACGAAATCTCTTGTCATTCCCGCAGCGACCTCAACATCCAAATAATTAGTCAATCTTGGAAACATTTTAACGTCCAAACGATCTTTCCCAGAATCAGATACTCCATTCATCCCCACAGCAGCTACTCGATTATGCAAACCACCTTGTACTAGGTTAAGAGCAAATGTCCAATCGGAATTCAAAGAACCTCCATTCGAATTTGACACCCCATCATTCTCTATCATCCTAACATTAACTGCGGTGGTTGGAATGTAAATCGTTTGAGCAAAATCAACGTCCAAAAAGCCCCCTTCAAATGCAGACAATCTTGATTGATTATATTCATAATCAAAGCCTCCATTATAGGTGGTTAAATCATTAAGAATGATCTTATCTCCATTATATTCCTGAACGGCAGTCCAATCCAAGGTATATGGGAATGGGTTGCCAATTTGATTTTGACCTGCTCTCAAGGTCATTTCAAAGTCACCATTTTCATTCAATGTAACCGGGTCTCCGGCTGGTAAATCTATATTACTAGTCAAATTATTGATCAACCAATAACCCTCACCAGGATCTATTGAACTAGGTTGTTCTGTATAAGAAGTACCATTCCAATGAAATAGTCTCCAAAAATCAGTATTATAACTCCCTAAATCATCATCAAACAAAACCGATCTTGATTTGCTTGCATATGGATAAGCTACGATACTATAATCTTCTTCTGTGTTACCCATCGAAACCGGCATTGACTGGTCTCCATCCATAGTCGTTACTGCGATCCTAGAAATAGCCGTTTCAGATGTACTTTGACCATCATCCGCTATGATTTTAAATTCAATTCCCAAAGCGTCGATTTCTGAAGGAGTAATACTATAACTATAAGTACTGCTGCCTGATTGATTATTCATCAGCACTTCACCTGCTCCAGACACGCCTCCTTCGGACAATGCGCTATACGCAATATACACGACCAATTCTCCTCCATCAGGATCCATGGCCAGTAAACTTATAGTGATACTTTCTCCCGAACCTTTAGTATATAGGTTTGGATAAGTAACGTCTTCTATTAAAGGTGCTTCTTCTTCATTGACAACCGTAATCTCAAAAATGCCTAATGCGCCAGATTCGTCATCTACCACTTCAACCATCAATGGATTTGGTATGATTTCATAGTCAAATACAACTCCCGCATTCAACGATGTTCCATTGATGCTAAACATACCATTGTTATTGTTGCCACTATTCAATGAGTAATTACCACTGCCTCCTTCTATTGTACCAATGTTGTCACCCGACCCGTTATTCTCAACTATTGTAGTATTGCTAAGACTTAAATTAGGTAAATCAGATTTCTCTAGTTCGTAAATAGCTCTGATATCATTTGAACTAAGTACATTGTCATACATCCTTATTTCATCTAATGCTCCTAAAAAACCAGCAGCGTAACTTTCCTCTCCTTCACCTATAGAATTAATAATGGATGCTGAAACGGGGTTGTGAGCAAACGCACTATTGATCTCTTCTCCATCAATAAAGAAAGTAATAGTTCCAGCACTTCTAGTCATACTAACCATCTGCCATTTAGATGCTACTATGGCTGTGGTAGAATTCAAAGTAGCACCCGGATCTTCCGTCCCGTTTCGATAATTATATGCTAAACTCCCATCAGAAAAGATTACAAAATCACCATATTCAAAACTAGAATTCGAGTCCCACAATAATCTCCGCTTGACCTCAATTTCTTCGACATTGACCCACATACTAAATGTTAAATCTCCCGTTATCGATATTCCTGTACCTGTATTGATAGACAGGTAATCTCCTCCATCAAAATAATAGGCTTCTTGTACAACTCCATCTCTATCTGATGTCAATATTGGTTCAAGGGTTGTGTCAACTCCATCGCCCAATGTTAAGTCGTTACCATTCCCAGAGTAATCAAGTAGACTACCTCCATCAAAAGTATAATACCCTAACATCCCGAATATCACATCCGACAGGGTGGCCACCTCATATTCATTAGACGGTTCTGACACTTTTTCTTCGTCCAAAGCTCGAACTGTCACATAATAAAAAGTGGATGCACTCAAGCCAGTAACACTAATTGAATGCGTAGACACTGTGTCGTCAACTACAATATTATCAAAATTAGTATCTGTCGCCACGAGGACATTGTATGAAATCGCACCAGCTACCTCTTCCCAATTCAAATCAAAGCCAGTATTGATCACATTATCGAACACCAAATTCTGCGGCACTCCCAATTGCTCCTCTATCACAATGATTACTCCAGTACCAAAGCTCAGATCATCACCATTCGCAGAAAAATCTGGTGTATCAAAAGTACCATCTCCATTATCAGAAAATTCGTTAAACTGCCAGTAATTAAGCATACCTGATGTACTAGTGAGTTCTTCTCCTATATTATCTTGTAATTCATTAACAGTCCTGACAACATCCCATAAACGAAGTTCATCTACAAAACCTTGCGTATTTGTCAAAACCGTCAATTCAATATCTCCAGTAGGGTTAGACCAAGCAAAATCTTCTGCAATTCTTAACTCCCCATTTAGATAAGTACTAAACGTTGTACCATCATAAGTAAATGCCACCTGATACCACTCATCAATATTTATACCTCCTAATTCTTCAACATTAAAACTCACCCAATGATCTAGACTACTGATCCCATTGCCAAAGCCATCTCCCACATACACTTCCAAGACCCCTTCTTCTACCTCGCTACTATTATAGTATTGAATGTTCCAATAGTCAGTTTGTACTAGTTGAATCCAATCATCTGTCCCCGCTGGCAAGGATTGAAAATTGACTAAAAGTTCTGCAGAAAAAGTATTGTCGGGATGTTGAATACTACTTGTCACAAACCCACTATTCCCATCCGTTGTGCCATACCCACCAATTGGCGCATAGACAATTTGATTACTTACTGTAACACTAAAAACATCAGATACACTTTCACTACCATCACTAGCAGTCAGCGTGATCTCTACTTCTCCTAAACCCAATGCAACTAACGACAACTCTTGCCCCGATTCATTTACCGAGACAATTGAGGCGTCATTACTCGAAACCACATAACTCAAAACATCTCCTTCAGCATCTAAAAACACGTTAGAAATATCAAGTTGAATTGTATCTTCCAAAATCATCATTTGATCAGAAATTGCATTGACTACAGTTGGGGCAGTATTACTAGCTCCTTCTATGCTCACCATCACCATCCAATCCTGAGTCGTACTACCATCTTCGGCTGTCACGGTATAAGTCACCGCAGAGGTAAAATCATTTGCAGTACTGCCGCTCACTTGTGCCGTAGCACTTACCGTAGCGGTCGCTCCTGCTGAAAGATCGAAGGTTGGTATCAACCCTGTAACCACCGTGCTATTTACCACTGATATACTTACGGTATGATTATTAGTATCTATAGTTGAAGTTTCTATTTCTTCTGTTAAAGAAAAAGAAGTGATATCAGTCTCTATACTCAGCTCATTATCGGCCAACAATACAATCTCCTCCTCAGTCAATGCCGTATTATAAATACGAATGCCATCTAAGGAGCCAGTGAAATAATTAGATATCGAAGTATTTACATCAGTAGCCGTATAACCTCCAATTGACATATCCACCGTATTGGTCATATCTAGGGCATTGGACGCAGTGGTATTTTCAATATCTAAAACTCCATCTATATACAACTTCATTCCAGCAACTCTATCCACTGATACAGCATAATGGTGCCAGACATCATCAAATAAAGAAGCTGTTGTACTTGTTATAATTACATTTGAACCACTCCCAAAAACAGCGAGTCTCAATGTTCCACCTGTTAAATAAATATAACACCCTGCAGCATTTGAACCATATGTATCCAAAATCATTCCTGTCACAGACGTCTTAAACCAACCTGTAAAAGTAAAATCTTTGTCTGTTCCAAAGTTCAATAAATCATCATGGGGAACAATCATATGATCACCACCATCAAAAGAATAGGCTTGGGATGCCACACCATCTCTATCTACTGATAGTGTAGGGAATGTAGTAGCAGTCGCACCATCTCCAAGTGTAGCGTCTAACCCATTGTCGGACGAGTCTGTTGCATCTCCTGTGAAATCATATTGCGCGATGAGTCCATCATGAACATTCACCGTCACCACCCAATCTTGTGTAGTGACACCATCTTCGGCGGTCACGGTATAAGTCACCGCACTTGTAAAATCATTTGTTGTAGTGCCGCTCACTTGTGCCGCAGCACTTACCGTAGCGGTCGCACCAGCTGACAACTCAAAGGTTGAAATCAACGCTGTCACCACCGTGCTATTTACCACTGATATACTTACTGTATGAGTATCAGTATCTATCGTTGAAGTTTGTATTTCTTCTGTAAAAGAAAAAGAGGTCATGTCAGTCTCTATACTCAACTCAACATCTGCCAACAATACAACCTCCTCCTCAGTCAATACCACATTGTAAATACGAATACCATCTAAGAAACCAGTGAAATAATTAGTCAATGATGTACTAACATCTGTAACAGTATAAGCTCCAATAGACATATCCACTGTATTGGTCATATCTAGGGTATTGGATACAGTGGCGTTTTCAATATCCAAAACACCGTCTATATATAATTTCATTCCAGCAACTCTATCCACTGATACAGCATAATGATGCCAAGCATCATCCAATAAAGAAGTTGTTGTACTTATTATACTTGTACTTGAACCACTCCCAGAAACTAAAAAATATAAAGTGCCATTCGACTGTACATATAAATAACAACCTGCAGCATTTGAACCATAAGTATCCAAGATCATTCCAGTCACAGACGTCTTAAACCAACCTGTAAAAGTAAAATCTTTGTCTGTTCCAAAATTCAATAAATCATCATGGGGAACAATCATATGATCACCACCATCAAAAGAATAGGCTTGGGATGCCACACCATCTCTATCTATTGATAATATAGGGAATGTAGTAGCAGTCGCACCATCTCCAAGTGTAGCGTCTAACCCATTGTCAGACGAATCTGTTGCATCTCCTGTGAAATCATATTGCGCGATGAGTCCATCATGAACACTCACCGTCACCACCCAATCTTGTGTAGTGACACCATCTTCGGCTGTCACGGTATAAGTCACCGCACTTGTAAAATCATTTGCTGTAGTGCCACTCACTTGTGATACTGCTGAGACAGCTACCGTAGCGTCAGCAGATACTGTGAAGGTCGGAACCAAAGCTGTTACTGTCGTGCCATTTACCACTTCGATCGCTATGGTATGATTAGTAGCAGAGATAGTGGCTGCACCTGTTTGATTGGTGAGACTGAAAGCTGTTATGTCTGTTTCGGCACTCAATGTCACACCTGCCAGAACCTCAATTTCTTCGACAGTCAATGCATCACCATAAATTCCGATATCGTCTAACGATCCATTAAAATATAATCCCAATGAGCTATTATCTACATTATTGGCATAAGCTCCTATTATCGTTTCAGATACAACACTGATATCAATTACTGATGTAACAACTGTAGATTCTGCATCCAAAACTCCATCAATATACAATTTGATCCCTGAATCTCTCTTTACTGAAATAGCATAATGATGCCATATGTTATCTATCAAGGTGTTGGTCGCACTAGATAAAGTAGCAGTTCCACCAGCCCCTTGTGTATAAAATGTCAATACACCAGAATTCAAGTATACATAACAGCCACTGGTACCATCCAGAGACTCAAGTATCATTCCTGTTAAACTGGATTTAAAACGTCCTGTAAAGGTGAAATCTGAATACAACCCAAAATTCAACTCCTCGTCATGTGGAATCTTCATATAATCTCCTCCATCAAAGCTATAAGCTTGATTAGCTATTTCGTTTTGATCAGTAGATAATATTGGAAATGTAGTGGCAGTCGCACCATCGCCTAATGTCGCATCTATTAAATTGTCAGAACTATCCGTAGCATCTCCATCAAAATCATATAGGACTATTACACCGTACGTCACTTCTTCATCATACAATGAACTCACCTCTTCCGCTGTAATTGTATGATTGTATATCTTAATATCATCAATCCCCCCGTTCCAATATTCAGAGGCATTGTTACCTTGACGACCTATCGTTAATACATCAAACTGATAAGTCAACCCTGCTGTAGAAACATCTGACAACACCCCATTAATATAAAGTCTTGATTGGCTTCCATCATACACCCCCACTAAGTGTACCCACTCATTGGCTGTCAATGCTGTACTTGTCACAAAACCATCTCCAAAATTGATATTACCTGAACCATCTAAACCAAACCACATTCTATTGGTCAGGCTATTGTCCAACCAACTGGCAAATACTTGATCTGCACCTGTACCATTCCAATTGACCCAAGCCGATACGGTCAATGGCTGATTATTACTAAAGGTCTGAGTAGTGGTAATATAACCTGTACTACCATCAAAATTAAAAGCTCGGTCTTTGCCAAATCGATCTTCGATACTAGTTACTCCTCCTATCAAAGTCCCGTCAAATCCATTACCAGATACATCCGTCGCAATCCCTTCGTCAAAATCATATTGTGCACCCAAGCCAACCGAAACATAACTATTTTGATAAGTTGTAATACTCCCAGATGTGTAACTAGCTACTGCAAAATCTATTAACCCATTCCCTGTCAAATCTGCTGCTTTAACTCCTCTAGGTAAAGTCCCTGTTGCATATGAAAAACTATTGTCAAAAGATATAGCTCCAGCTACAGAGGTGTTTCTATATACAGACACTGTCGACGATGCATGATTGGTCACAATCAAATCAGCTGCACCATCATTGTCCAAATCACTGGCAGTAAGCCATCCTGGACTTAAATATGAATCAGATACTGTTACCACATCACCCAAAATAAAATTCCCCTCACCGGAGCTATTATTGGTATACACTTTGGATTCATTATTATCGAATGAACATACCGCCACATCAGGAAAACCGTCACCATTAAAATCTTCCATCACCAACCCAATAGGATTGCTTACGGTATAATTTGTTATTGAGGTGAATGCTATTTCACCAGCCATGGTGGCATCATTTCTAAATACCTGCACGGTATTCGCAGTATTGTTTGAAACAACAAAGTCCGGATAACCATCTTGATCTAAGTCTCCAGTTGCTATACTTCTAGTACCAATACCTGTGGCAATATCCACTCTGGCAGCCAAACTAACCGTTGAACTTGAGGCAACTGTTAAATTCCTGAAAATACATACAGAATTATCAGTGTTAGCTGTTACAGCTATATCAATCAGACCATCTTGATCAAAATCCTCTAAGGCCAATTCTTGTGAATTTGTTAAAACACTAAATTCTTGAACACTTCCAAAACTAAAAACTCCTGAACCGGTGCTTGTATTAAAAAAAACACCAACTGTATTTGCTGGCCAATTACTAGTAACCAAATCCAATTTACCATCATTATTCAAGTCTGCTGCTTTGACATCAAGTGGGCCATGTGTGACAGATAATGCTACTGCAGATCCAAATGAAATTCCACTCTCACTACTCGTATTTGGATAGATAACAACATTGGAAGAACTTGTATTATTAAAATCTAATGCTACCAAATCAGCCAAACCATCACCGTCAAAATCGGCTAGCTCCAATTGATTAGTACTAGTCAACCCAGTAATACTTGTAACCGTTGAAAAATCGGATACACCGATTTGAGCAAACATAGGATTGCTAAGTAAAAATACTATGAGGTGGGTGGCAATGAGGTTTGTTAAGTAATATTTTTTCATATAAGTAGTAATATGATATTCTAAATCCCTTTTATAACAATTCTAAAACCCGACACTAAAGCTCCCACCTGATAAGTTGGCTCGAGTGGGAGCATCTGGAGGACCAGGTAAAGAAGTGGGGAGAGGTGGATCAGGACCAGGATCAGGCTGAGTCATATCATAGATCAAATAACCCCCTGCTCCTATAGCGCCTACAATTAGGAACTTGACAATAAAAGGAACCTTTGGTTTGATCTTGATCTCAGGGGTGATGCGTTTATTCAACCCGTTTTCAGAGGAGGCCACTTGGATGGCGTATTTCCCCTTCTTGATCTTCTTAGGTACCGTCCATGTATATTTATTCCCATCATAGTTGGTCTCCAATGGCTGCAGCTCTATTCCAGATTTGTACAAGTCCAGATTAAACTTTTCCGATTCTACTCCACCATGCCAAGCCAGCTCCACCAAGGCACCTCTCTTGAATTTCATAACACTTGAGGGTCTATCCAATATAATAGGCGAGTACACCATTGTGATACTGATCATAAAATCTACTTCCCCTTTGAAACCTTCGAAGTTCTCCTTACCCGCTATCGTCAACTTGATCCGTTCGTTTGTACTTATACTTTCGATTTCTCCAGTCTTAATAGCCAATGCTTTGCCATAATTGTCTACAGACGAAAACACCTCTACATCATACTTTTCCTGAATACTTTCTTTGTTTTCAATATTAAAAGAAATTTCCACATCCTCATTGACCAAGCGAACCACAATATCATCGATCGATTGTCCCCATGAGACAGAGACTAAAAGCACAAATGATAAAATCAGTAACATTTTTTTCATAACACAATTTTTTACTGTATACGCACACTACAAGTTAATTATTTTTCTCCCAAAATCACATACCCAAATTAGGGTAGTTTGACATAAAAAAGGGGCTTCATACTAGTATGAAGCCCCTTTTTATAATTATTCGTATATTTTATAAAACTATTCCATCTCTATCTGCATACTCTTAATAAAGATAAAATCTCCTCCTTCATCTCCAGCACCATGTACCACGCCATACTGTGGGATGTTCTGGCCATTGTTGGTTACTGCTGGTTTGATACTATAAAACAAATGCTCAGACGGCATGTACTTGTCCTTATTTGTATCCAGCTTTTTTAGAAGATATTTCATAAACACACTTTTGTCTGGAACTTCTTTTAATGTTCCACTCGTCATGGCTTTTCTACTTGTCATTTCATACAATTGATTCACCTCAAAATTCCCATCACTAAACGCCTTTCTCGTTTTGAATATAGACCCTCCAAAACATGCATCTGTTATCAATAGACTATGCTTGGTATCTACTGCCTTCATAAATTCTGTTACACGACTATTGGGTAACCAATCTCTCCTTTTACCTTTTTGTGCATCTGATGGTAACCAATACCCCAATTCATTCTCCTCATCCCAATGACCATGACCTGCATAGAAAATTAATAAGTTATCATCAGCTGTCACCTTGGCCTCTATCTCATCAAACTTGTCTAGAATTTGATCTTGTGTAGCATTTTTTAATAAAAAGGTATTCTCCTTTTCAAAAGTATAATTATCAATAAGAGAATTATATAATGCCATTGCATCCTTTACCGGGTTGTCTAGGTCACTAACAGATGGGTGATCATATTCCTCTACTCCTATGATCAAGGCATAATACTTACCCACTACCATATTCGTGGCTACAGGTGTGGGCTCTTTCAACTCAATATAGAACACCTTTTCTATGACAACATCATTTTCATCAACTACCTCTATTCTCAACTCATTGTCGCCAGCAGCCAGATAAATCGTGGTATTAAAATATCCTGTATGGTCTACCTCCGTCTTGGCATCATTGACATAAAGCCCCTTGATACCATTCTCATCGGTAACCACTCCTTCTACTTGTAGGTTAGGCACTTCTACTTTTACAAAGCCTCTTGTTGATTCGAAGACAGGTTGGATTAACCTAATTTCAGATGGCTCCTCCACCATAAAATCTATTGACAACTTCTTCGATTTCGAGCTTACAGTCTGCCCCATTACGACACTACTAACGAATGTCAACAGCACCAATAGGTTTAGAATTCTTGTTGTTTTCATGGCTATTTAATTTTCTATTATAATTCTTTTATAATCAGTAAGCGCATTGCTATCTCCTTCAATGTCTAATTTCAATATATACGTCCCTGGCTGAATATCTTTCTCTATAACGTCAAGGTTCAACTCATGATACCCAGTTGATAACTCAACCCATGACCATTTTTTCACCACTTTTCCCGACACATTCAATACGGTGATGTTAACATCACTGGTGGTAGACCTTGTCATTACTGGCACTGTCACTATTCCATTTGAGGGGTTTGGATAAGGAGCTCCTATTCTATCTGAATCAAATACAATAGAACTTTTGATCGTCTTCTTATCTCCATAATACAAAGTAAATACCGATGAAACTTCAGCGGACGAGAAGGTGTAAGTCGAACTTTCCGAAAGATCAATTAACGTGTTGCGCTCAACATCCATCATATACAACCCAAATGTAGTTTGTTGTATCATTTCGTTATCCCATCTCATCGTCACGGGCTCACCTGTGGTACTATTGACCGATATATCCCAAGAATGCTCACTTGAGGGAGTGACTACTCCTTTAGTCAAACCTTCGCCCAACGTTGCATCCAAAAACTTCTCAAACCTCGGTAAAGCATAGATATCAAATGCATCTATTCCATCACTCGCCTCATCATTCATCCCAACAGTCGTCACACTATATTGTAAACTTCCACTTGACATATCTAATCCAAATTCCCAATTATTAGAATCTAACTCACCTTGACTTCTGCTTTCAGTAGCCCCCATAGTTCTGGCATTTGTTATCGATCCAACTGGTATGTAAATAGTACCTGCCGTTAGTTGATTTAAAAAGGCTCCTTCATATTTTTGAAGCGTATTATCACTACTATACCCACTTTGGTAGGTAATGATTTCACCTACTGTGATACCATATTCCATTTCATTATATGACTGAACATAGCCCCAATCTAAAATATACGGGAATGGGTTTCCTATCTGATTATAACCTGCCCTCAAGGTCAATTCAAATTCACCATTAGTATTCAATTGCACCGTACTTGTAGCTGGTAAGTACAACTCCGATAATGAGGTATTGATAAACCAATAACCTTTCCCTGCCTCAAATGAGGATGGGTTTTCAGTATAAGAGTTGCCATTCCAATTAAAAAGCCTCCAACGAGCGTTATCATAATCTCCAAAATCATCAAATACTGATGACGTAGGTACTAACTCATAAGGGTATGCTATCATACGGTAATGTTCTTCTAATTCTCCAGTACCCACAGGAATCACCAATTGTCCATCAGTAGTCTCAGTTGCTATAGTCAATATACCTGTATCTGAATCCAATTCTTCGTCATAAGCACCCACACCTATCACCAAGCCTAATTCATCAAAATAACCACCATCAAAAACATATGAATAATTGATACCTCCATTATATGTCAAATCATCAACAATGGGTTCGACCGATTCATCACTAGCTGCACCAAAATACACTATGTATGCATCAAAGGCGTCCCCTTCAGGATCATATATGTCAAATGAAACTACAAAACTCCCTCCTGAATTTGGATTGAAAGAATCCGGATATGAAAGGTTTGTAATTACAGGTGCTTCATTGACATTTTCTATCGTGATGACTAACTCAAACTCTTCATTAAGAGTATTGGAAACTCTGATAAAATAGCTGCTCTTAACTTCATAATCAAAAATCTCTCCTGCTAACAAGCTCAAACCATCACTATCTATGATAAAACTACCGTTATCTTCAGAGCCAGTTCCTAACACGAATCGGTAAGTACTTTCAGTACTAAATGTCCCGACAACATCACTAAGCTCATTGTTTTCATTGACGACAGTATTTGACAAAGTGGCTCCATCTACAACAGAGCTTACTATAGCCAAGAAACCTATATCCGTAATTGATCCATCTGAACTAAAAACAATACGCAAAGTACCTTCTGCATTCTCCGCAATTATCGTTTCTGGAATTGCCGACCCGGAAAACTGTCCGATAAATTCATCCCCATCATAAATATCTAGTACATCAACTCCATTTTCCGTGGAAAATTCTAAAAATTCCAATTTCACTTTCTCCCCATTTGTAGCAGGATAAATAGTAATATCATAAGATTCATTATCTAGATAATTACCACTTTCATCACCACTATCCACGAATGCCCCAGGGGTATTGCTCGCTGTGAAATCACCACTCGCTATGTTATAATAAACAGGCTCTGCAACGACCACTATCACAGTCCAATCTTGAGTAGTCACCCCATCTTCTGCTATTACCGTAAAAACAACTGAACTAGCATAGTCATTGCCACTAACCCCACTTGTCTGATCTGTAATTGAAACTCTAGCAGTAGCGCCAGATGACAAGGCATATGTTGCAATTAGGTCAGAAACAGAAGTCCCATATCCGACTTCTACCGTGACCAAATAATTTTCTAAGTCAATCAAGGCATCTCCAGTTTGATCTTCAAATGAGAAAGATTCAATCTCAGTTAGATCACTTAATATCGATAGATCAACGATTTTGGCGTCTGATAGTGCGGTATTATATATACCGAAATCCTTGATATAACCATTCCAACTCTGTCCTGCACCGAATCCTCCACCCAAGACATCTTGCTCTTGCCCTAAAACAAACCCTGTAGCATCAATAGATAATGCATCCTCAGTTGCACTTATCGAATTGACTAAGCCACCATCTATATAAAACGATACTTGTGCTCCCAAACGCTTGAGAACAATATGATGCCATGCCAAATCCTCTATCAGTGAAGAGCCCAAATCATAATACACATTATTGATCCCCACTTTCCAATTACCATTGGGGCCATCATACATTAATGTGAAAGCATTATCATCTGAAGCATTGGCACCACTAAATAATGTATTTTGAGGAAAACTACTGTCCTCATTCTGAACAGCAACAATTTTACCAAAGGTGCTAATCGTAAAATCATTCAACCCATCAATAGTCCCGTTGGGTATTACCATTCCATCTACTAGGTTATCGCCAATCAACAAAGCCTCTTCATCAAAAGATGCCCCACCTATTAGTGATGCGTGATAGTTATTTCCCGAATCATCGTTCGTATTGTTATTTAATTGATAATGCGATATTAAGCCGTCTTGTTCATTTTCAACTGTGACAGTAAACACATCAGAAACTGTATCATTCCCATCACTAGCAGTCAGTGTGATCTCTACTTCTCCTAATCCCAATGCAACTAACGATAACTCTTGCCCTGATACATTTGCCGAGACTATTGAGGCATCAGTACTCGAAACCACATAACTCAAAGTATCTCCTTCGGCATCTAAAAACACGTTAGCTATATCTAGCTGAATTGTACCTTCCAAAATCATCATTTGATCAGCTATCGCATTTGCAACTACTGGTGCTGCGTTTGATTCATTCTCTACTGTAATGGTAAACACGTCAGAAACTGTCTCACTACCATCACTAGCTGTCAGTGTGATCTCAACTCCCCCTAACCCCAATGCAACTAACGACAACTCTTGCCCTGATACATTTGCCGAGACTATCGAGGCATCATTACTCGAAACCACATAACTCAAAGCATCTCCTTCGGCATCCAAAAACACGTTAGCTATATCTAGCTGAATTGTATCTTCCAATATCATCATTTGATCAGCTATTGCATTTGCAACTACTGGTGCTGCGTTTGACACCACTGTCACCACCCAATCCTGAGTAGTCACGCCATCCTCTGCGGTCACGGTATACGTAATTGCACTAGTAAAATTATTACTTGTAACACCACTTTCTTGTGCTACTGCTGAGATAGTTACCGTTGCGCCAGCAGATACTGTGAAGGTCGGAACCAAAGCTGTTACGGTCGTGCCATTTACCACTTCGATAGCGACCGTGTGGTCGGTCGTATTGATTGTAGCTGCTCCTGTCTGATCCGTCAAACTGAAAGTAGTGAAGTCTGTTTCGATACTTACTGCCCCTGATTCATCATTATAGAGATCGGATATTTCCTGTGCTGTGAATGCTTTGGTGTATAACTGTACCTCATCCTGATACCCAACAAAGTAATTTGACAAGTTGGTATTACCAGCGTCAGCGCGGACACCGATCAGTAAATCTTCTCCAGTGTCAGGGTTAATGGTGGTGGATCCCCATGCCTGCTCTGCATCTAGTGCTCCATCGATATATAGCCATAGACCTCCATCTCGATCTACGGTGACCGCATATTGATGCCAAGTGCCATCATTCCATCCAGTAGTACTGGTGATACTTACGCTTCCTGTTCCATCAGCCAAATAGAAGAAAATTGAACCGTCAGTATTTAATATTGATTTAAAACCACTTGCACCGCTGGATTTGTCGAACAATGTGCTCTCTGTACTGTTGGTTGTACTAAACCAACCGGTGACAGTCAAATCTACATCAGTCGAAAGCGTCATGGTGGTTTTGTAATCGATTCTTGCATATGCGTCTCCATCAAAGTAGAGCGCCATGTCAACCACACCAAATCTATCTGTGTCAAAAGTTGGAAAGGTAGTGGAGGTCGCTCCATCTCCAAACAATCCATCATTTCCTAAGTTCCCACTATCCTCTAGCGTACCTGTAAATTCATAATGTGCAAAAAGATCTTCCTCTACTACTACATTGACAGCCCAAACTTGAGTAGTCACTGCGTCTTCGCCAGTCACTGTGTAATCAAATTGATTCGTAAAATCTTGTGCTACCCCACTTAGTGGAGAAACAGTTGCGCCTGTAGACAATGTAATGGTAGGAACAAGTGCTGTCACAGCTGTACCTTTCGGCATCACGATATCTATCACGTGATCAACACTATTAATAAGCCCGCTTTTTTGATCTGGAATTGTAAAGGACGTGATGTCTGTTTCGGTGCTCAATGTCACACCTGCCAGAACCTCAATTTCTTCGACAGTCAATGCCGTATTATAAATACGTATCTCATCTAAGGAACCAGTGAAATAATTAGATAACGTATTTACATCAGAAGCCGTATAACCTCCAATAGACATATCCACCGTATTGGTTACGTCTAGGGTGTTGGTCAATGTTGTGTTTTCAATATCTAACACCCCGTCTATATATAGCTTTATCCCTACATCTCTTTTTACCGAGACAGCGTAATGGTGCCAGGCATCATCAAATAAAGAAGTTGTTGTACTTGTTATAAGTACATTTGAACCACTCCCAAAAACAACGAATCTCAATGTTCCACTTGTTAAATAAATATAACATCCTGAAGCATTTGAACCATATGTATCCAAGATCATTCCTGTCACAGACGTCTTAAACCAACCAGTAAAAGTAAAATCTTTGTCTGTCCCAAAATTCAACAAATCATCATGGGGAACAATCATATGATCACCACCATCAAATGAGTAGGCTTGGGATGCCACACCATCTCTATCTACTGATAGTGTAGGGAATGTAGTAGCAGTCGCGCCATCTCCAAGTGTAGCGTCTAACCCATTATCCGACGAGTCTGTCGCATCTCCTGTGAAATCATATTGTGCGATGAGTCCATCATGAACACTTACCGTCACCGTCCAATCTTGAGTCGTACTACCATCCTCGGCAGTCACCGTATAAGTCACCGCAGAGGTAAAATCATTTGCTGTAGTGCCGCTCACTTGTGCTGCTGCACTTACCGTAGCGGTAGCGCCAGTTGACAATTCAAAGGTTGGTATCAACCCTGTAACCACCGTACCATTGGCCACTTCTATGTCCACCGTATGGTTCGTAGCATCGATAGTTGCTGCGCCGGTTTGGGCTGTGAGACTAAATGATGTCACCTCAGTTTCTATGCTACTTGCAGTTTCAATTGAATTCCTAAACACAGAGACGGTAGAACTGTTATAATTCGTTACTGCCAAATCTGGCTTGCCGTCTCCATCCAAATCCCCTATCGATACTGATTGTGGACCTGTCCCGGTGGTATAATCTACTTTGGTGGCAAAACTAATAGTACCAGCTGAGGTATTCGTATTTCGAAATATCGAAACCGTATTACTTTCATAATTCAACACTGCAAGATCTGCATTGCCATCGCCATCCAAGTCCCCGATTGAGATTGAACCGGAACCTGTACCTGTCGTATAGTCTAATTTGGTAGCATAACTAATTGTCCCGACCCCTGTACTCGTATTTCGGAATATCGAAACTGTTGCACTACTGTAATTAGTCACTGCCAGATCCACCTTGCCATCGCCATCCAAGTCACCAATGGAGACTGACCATGGATTCGTCCCTGTCGTATAGTCCAATTTGGTAGCATAACTGATTGTCCCCACCCCTGTACTCGTATTTCGGAATATCGAAACTGTTGCACTTACCCTATTCGTCACTGCTAGATCTGGCTTGCCATCGCCATCCAAGTCCCCGATTGAGATAGATTGAGGGGTCGTTCCTGTCGTGTAGTCCAACTTGTCAGCATAACTGATAGTACCCACTCCTGTACTCGTATTTCGGAAAACTGATACGGTAGCGCTACCAGAATTCGCTACAGTCAAATCTGCTTTACCATCCCCATCAAGGTCACCTAATGAGACTGAATAAGGTTGCGTCCCAGTTGTGAAGTCCACTTTAGCTGCATAATTGATTGTACCTGCCCCTGTGCTCGTATTCCGGAATATGGAAACGGAATTACTGTTAAGATTCGCCACAGCCAGATCGGCCTTGCCATCGCCATCCAAGTCACCGATTGAGACGCAATAAGGATAATCCCCAGTCGTGAATTCCACCGCGGCAGCATAATTGATCGTGCCTACAGCAGTACTTGTATTGAGGAATATGGAAACAGTATTAATGCTCCTATTCACCATGGCAAGATCTGGCTTGCCATCGCCATCCAAATCGCCTATCGAGACTGAGTACGGTTGCGCCCCAGATGTGTAGTCTACTTTAGCCTCAAACGAAGTAGCATCAATCGTGCCTCCTCCTGTAAAAGTCACCACAAATGGACTAGACGCATAAGCCATCAAGCCATCTACCAGCACCGTGATCGGCTGATAAGTAGCGCCTGTTGGTACAGTCACTGTGAGTGAGGTAGCTGTGGCTGCTGATACTGTCGCTTGCGTAGCACCGAAGAATACGATGTTGTTCGCTGGTGTGGTGTCGAAGTTTGTTCCTGTGATCGTGACTGCTGTCCCTACCGGTCCACTGGCCGGAGAAAACGTACTTACTGTAGGCACCTGAGCAATCGCTAAACCATGAAGCGCAAATACAAGTAAGGTGGTGGCAATTAACTTTAAGTAATAATTCTTCATATAAGTAGTAATATGATATTCTAAATTTCTTTTATAACAATTCTAAAACCCGACACTAAAACTGGCTCCTGAAAAGCTGGCGCCTGTTGGTGCATCTGGAGGTGGGGGCAGTGAACTAGAATCTACGACTGGTACCTCAGTAGAAGTTTGTTGCGTCATATCATAGATCAAATAACCCCCTGCTCCTATAGCGCCTGCAATTAGGAATTTGACAATAAAAGGAACCTTTGGCTTGATTTTGATCTCAGGTGTGATGCGTTTATTCAACCCATTTTCAGAAGAAGCCACTTGTATGGCGTATTTTCCCTTCTTCATTTTCTTAGGTACTGTCCATGTATATTTATTCCCATCATAGTTCGTCTCCAATGGCTGTAGTTCTATTCCAGATTTGTACAAGTCCAGATTAAACTTATCTGATTCTACTCCACCATGCCAGGCCAGCTCCACCAAGGCACCTCTCTTGAATTTCATAACACTTGAGGGTCTATCCAATATAATAGGCGAGTACACCATTGTGACACTGATCATAAAATCTACTTCTCCTTTGAAACCTTCGAAGTTCTCCTTGCCCGCTATCGTCAACTTGACCCGATCGTTTGTGCCTATACTTTCGATTTCTCCAGTCTTGACAGCCAATGCTTTGCCATAATTGTCCACAGACGAAAACACCTCTACATCATACTTTTCCTGAATACTTTCTTTGCGTTCAATATTAAAAGAAATTTCTACATCCTCATTGACCAAGCGAACCACAATATCATCGACCGATTGTCCCCATGAGACAGAGACAAAAAATACAAATGATAAAACCAACAATATTTTTCTCATAACACAATTTTTTACTACAAATGCAACCCGCAAGTTAATTACTATTTCACCGAAAGTAAACACTCATTTATTAGTAGAATTACCTAAAATATTGCGTTTTTTACGTGAATAACCTCATTTTATCATTATTCGTATATTTTATAAAACTATTCCCTCGCTGCCTGCATACTCTTAATAAAGATGAAATCTTCTCCTTCACCCCTCTAATAAAACATCCTACCCCAAATAATCTTTCCCTACTGTAAACACGCATGAAATTAATTCAATCATCGCAACTTTAAAGCGCCAACCTATCCATACAATGAATAATAGTAAGCTGAGTTCGATCAATCAATAGGTGAAATATTATTCCTTCTGAATTAGACGCTGTTTTTTAGTGATTACTAAAATGATCGATACGGTCATCTCGATTGTTAACATCATTAACAAACCTGATCCATTGACGTGACAAATGGTAGTCTGACGACTATCTGCATTCTTCAAATTAGTCGTCGGGTTATTTTTGAAAAGAGAAAATCACGGTACTGTCATCAACAACTCATGCGAGAAATTTAAGCAGCATTCATATAGATTTCTGTCTCCAATACTGATGACAACAAAGGCTTTTTACGGACTTGATGACTCCTTTATCAAAAGGAACTCAGATTAGAAGCCAAATCAGTAGGTTATAATTGGCAAAATCTATTAGTATTACAGTTAATTATTGATAGAAAGCGATCTTTTTACTATCTTAAATTAAACTCTATAAGAAAAGGCCATGTCAGATAAAACTCTTCCTTCAGAACTAGAAAAATTACTGCTCAAAACAGTTTTTGCATTTATGATATGTGACAGTCACATATCATATGACGAAGTACAGTTAATTAAAAAAATAGCCCACGAGAGAAAGCTATTTGGAAATATTGACATTGACCAAGAGTTAAAGGATTTGGTAGAGCATGTCAACCGTAGAGGGATTTCATTTTTTGACGACTATTTCAAAAAACTGAAGCACACTAATCTTAGTGAGCAGGATGAACTCAAAATTCTCGACATAGCGATTAAAACCATCCATGCTGATTTCGAGATCAAACAAGAGGAAATCAGCTTTCTCAAAATATTAAGGGTATTATTAAAAGTCTCTAACCCTAAAATCCTAGAAACTTTCCCTACTGTCGGAGACAAGTTTGTCGATCCTGATCATTTCACAGACATCTATTTCAAAGAATTATATGCCAATTTCTTTCAAGAAAATGAAATGCCTCTTTTTGACATCACTGATGTAGTAGACATCACAGATGAGATGTAAAGGAAATATCATCCTAAAATAAAAATACCGATGCTCTACTTATAACAAGTGGAGCATTTTTATTTTCTAACACTCTTTACACTCTCTATCACCACTGACACCAAGATAATCCCACCACCAATTAAAACATTGCCCTCTGGTGTTTCGTCCAAAAACCAATAACCCAACAACACACCAAACAAAGGCGACAGACAGCTCAAAATACTCACCGTAGTAACAGTGAAATGCTTCAAACTCATCACAAACAAGGTATGTCCTCCTGCAGTAGTTAGCAGTCCTAAAAGTAGTAAAGGAGAAATACCAGATTTAATACCCATCCAATTATCTACCCAACCATCCAAAAACATGACAGGCCACATCATCAATGACAAGATCACCAATTGATAATACATGACGGTGATACCCGAATGACCTGTCAAACTTTTTTTTATGATAATATTTCGAAATGCATAAAACACAGCAGAAATCACACCTACCCCAACCCCAATGGTCACCCCATTGTCCAAATCAAACTCTGGCACTAAGAAAAACACACCACAAAAAGTCAGCATAGCCAGCAGCAAATCATTGAGTTTGTGCTTAGTCTTCAACATAAAAGGCTCCAAAATAGCTGTAATGACTGGATAAGAAAACAAGGATAGCATTCCGATGGCTACAGAGGACATTTTCAGTGCGTAAAAATAAGTGACCCAATGAAGGCCCAAAAATAGAGCGGTGAACATCAATACCCGAAAATCTTTACCCCAACCTATAAAAGTGGGGTGCTTTATAATTTTCAAAACCAGGTACAATGCCAATGCCCCAATGACACACCTCACCCAAATCGTCACCTCTGGAGATAACACAATATATCGTCCTAGCGACCCAGAAGTCCCCATAATGAAGATGGCCAACCACAGTTGCGTGGTATAAATAATATTACTTTTCAATAACTTAAAATTTGTGGTTACAAATATGGTTTAATTCGTATCCATACAAAACGAATCTAATAATGAAGATTGAGATTCTAGAATTCATTAAAATACACTACTTTTAAGTAGACAACATAACTCAAGCTACCATGTCAGTTTCTACCATTAATACACTACTACTGAGAACCGCCTTTTCTTTCATGACCTGTGACGGCCATATCGACAAGAAGGAAATCGTGTCTATCATGAGAATGGCACAAAAAAATTACTTCTTTGGCGAAGTTGAAATCGACATAGAACTAGAGGACATGTTAGGGAAAATCAACCTTAGAGGAACAGAATACCTCAAGGACTATTTTAGAAAAGTCAGTAGAGCCACCCTTACACTCGAAGAGCAATTACTCCTTGTACAAGTGGCTGTTGATATCATCTATGCGGACATGGAGGTTCGAGAGTCAGAAGTTAAATTTTTACGTGTACTAAGAACCATGCTTGATGTATCAGACACGGTGATTCTTGAGAAATTCCCTCAATTGGCCAAAGATTTTATGTGGGATGATGAGTTCACAGAAGACTATGTCAAGGAGCTCTATCAAAACTATTTCAAACATCAGGTCATGCCAACTTTTAACATTGATGATGTTATAGATATTACCAAGGAAGTCATCAAAGATGTTGACTAGGTTACTCGTTAGATGTTCGAAATACAATCCCCAACCCCACTTGTTAGATTAGACAACAATATTATTCATAATAAAAACATCTCACTATTCATAAAGCGAGATGACCTTATTGATCCCGAAATCTCTGGCAATAAGTGGAGAAAGCTCAAATACAACCTGATAGAAGCACGTACGCAAGGGTTCAAAAAATTATTAACTTTTGGCGGTGCGTTTTCTAACCATATAGCAGCCACGGCCGCTGCATCTAAAAAATTCGGGTTTGAATCAATAGGCATCATTAGAGGTGATGAACTCAACGCCGACTCCAACACGACCTTGGCAAAAGCGCATCAAGATGGCATGTCTTTAAAATTTATCACCCGATCACAATACCAAGAAAGAGACAACCCTTACTGGATATCAGCGCTACAGAAAGAGCATGATGCATATATCATTCCCGAAGGTGGTAGTAATGAATTGGCCTTGAAAGGTGTGCAAGAAGTCGTTAATGAAATAGATGTGCCTTTTAATATCATCTGTTCTGCTGTTGGTACAGGAGGCACGGTCGCAGGTCTCGCTTCAGCACTTCACGATGAGCAAAAAGTGATAGGTTTCGCTGCACTCAAAGGAGAAAAATATTTACACGATGAAGTTTCTAAATTGTTAAACGGAGAGATTAATAATTATGAGATTAACCACAACTACCACTTTGGAGGATATGCCAAATTCAACCCTGAATTACTCGACTTCATTCAATCTTTCAACAAAGAATTTAACATCCCACTAGACCCCATCTATACAGGCAAAATGATGTACGGTCTGATGGACATGATTGCAACAGGTCAATTTGAGAGAGGCACTACTATAGTAGCACTACATACAGGAGGATTGCAAGGGATTGCTGGGTTCAACAACCAACACCAGACATTATTGGCAGAGAACTAAACCATGATGGGCCGACCCCCTCAGGTTTAGATAAGAATGAAATTCTCCATGTAACCGAATCAAGAAGTTAGATATTAGATTTTAGACAAAAGACTCAAATTTTATACTAGGTGTTGACAGGCAGTTCTGACTCCTATTTTTAGAAGCGTCTTTGAGTTGGCTTTTTCATTACCTTTGAAAATCATTTCATGCTTCCAATACTAAAAATCAATGTCCAAAAAACAATTTGACTACAGCAAACATGTCGTAGCTGATGAACTTCAGACCATGGAGCTTGCTTCCTTTGCACGCCGTAGTATTGCCTTTGGCATTGATTGGCTCATTGTAATTATGGTGACCGAATTGTTTTGGGTTTTGATACCTCTTTCTGTGCTTTGGTTATTCATCAAAGGGAAGGGTAAATCTACTATTCGTTATACTTCGATAAAAGTCAATCAGTTTGTAGCGCGTTCTGATCGAAAGTTGGAATCCATGGATATTGAACAAAAATTAAGAATGCGATTCAAACGCAGTATGACTTCCTACATTCATGTTTTGATCTACCTACCCATCATTCTTAGTACGATCGTACTAATTGTCATCACGAGTAATGCCGTCGCACCTGATTTATATCAACTCGCACGTACCGAAACATTAAACCTACCCAATCGCTTTCAATCGATCACCGATCTATTGACAGGCTTCAATTGGATATTCGGCGCTATCAACGGGTTGGTTTACTTTTCATTATTCACATGGAAGTGGAATGGACAAACACCTGGAAAAAAGTTTCTTGGAATAAAGGTCGTCAAACTCAACGGCACTAAAATCACACTATTTAATAGTGCAGAAAGAAGTTCCGGCTACACAGCTTCTTCAGCCTTAATAATGATAGGTTTTTTCCAATTTTTTTGGGAAAAAAACCACCAAACTACACATGACAAAATATCAGAAACAGTAGTCGTCAAAGCCTAATATAAAATATTACACAATTGTGAAACGCTACTTATTTCTAGATGGATCAAGAGGTTAGATTTTAGAACCAAGACAAAAGACTTAAGATTTTTGTCTTGGTTCTTTTGCCTAATTACTAACTACCTCCAAGCTGTACTGACTGATATTTTTAGAAGATGAAGCGAAATGCTCTGAAAGTGCAGGGTTTACTCCACTTTGTCTCCACTAAATAATAACTAATACCCCCGCATCAATTTTAATACTTTTTGAATAAGGCAATGTCCTATTGCATTAAACCAATTTAAGGATCATCTTTATAAGATGCAGAACAGCAAACTTAAAAAGACATTGGGGCCTTTCATGCTCTGGGGATTGGGTGTGGGATACGTCATCTCCGGCATGTACTTCGGTTGGAACCTCGGACTCGCTGAGGGTGGGACTTATGGTTTAGCAATTGCGACCTTTTTCATCATCATCATGTACGTCACGTTCACCTTTAGCTATAGTGAATTGGCCTGCGCGATCCCTAAAGCTGGAGGAGCATTTGATTATGCCGAACGAGGACTGGGAAAGCATTTAGGCTTCTTGGCGGGCATGGCACAGAACATAGAATTCATCTTTGCCCCACCGGCCATCGCTGCTGCAATAGGTGCGTACCTCAACCTTATATATCCAGACATCAATGTAATGACTTTTGCTATTGGCGCCTATCTGACATTTACCTTGATCAATATATTGGGGGTGAAATTGGCCGCCTCATTTGAGTTAGTCATCACTGTATTGGCGGTTATAGAACTGTTAATCTTTGCTGGCGTCACTTTGCCAGAATTTGAAGTGAGCAATTTGCAGATCAACCCATTGCCCAATGGCTATCAAGGCATCTTTGCGGCTATCCCGTTTGCTATTTGGTTTTTCCTTGCGATCGAAGGAATCGCCAACGTTGCAGAGGAGACCATCAACCCTCAGAAAAACATCCTCATAGGTTTTGGGAGTGCTATTCTCACCTTGACGATACTATGTGTACTCACCTTTGGCTCAGTAGTAGGAGTAGCGGGTTGGGAAGCGGTTGTTTATCCAGATGGAAGCACTGTAGCTTCGGACTCTCCTCTCCCATTGGCGCTGGCCAAGATCGTCTCTGAAGGCCACATCCTCTACAAATTATTAGTAGGCATAGGCTTATTAGGGCTCGTCGCTTCTTTTCATGGAATTATACTTGCAGGCGGACGTGCTACTTTGGAGTTTGGCAGAGTAGGTTTTGCTCCTGCCATAATGGGCAAAGTCAATGATAAATTCAAAACACCTGCCAATGCTTTGATCATCAACACGCTCATAGGAATCGTTGCTTTGTTCACTGGAAAAACCGGTGAAATCATTACGGTTGCCTGCTTTGGTGCTTTGGCACTTTATATAATATCTATGCTGGCTTTTTTCGCATTACGTAAAAATGAGCCCAATATGGAAAGGCCTTTCAAAGTACCCTTCTACCCACTATTCCCTGCTACAGCATTAATTATAGCCAGTATTTCGCTTATTGCCATGACGTATTACAACTTACAATTGGCAATAATTTTCTTCGGAATCATGGGCACTTCCTATCTATTGTTTATTTTATTCCTTCAAAAGGGAAAAACCAATCATGACTAAAGAAGAAATTATAAATATCGTCAAGGAAAGTCATCATTCTAAAGTACGAGTGGCCATCACAGATATTGATGGAATCCTTCGTGGCAAATTGATGAGCAGAGACAAATTCCTTTCCACTATTGATAATGATTTTGGTTTTTGCGATGTGGTATTTGGTTGGGATGCCAATGATGTACTCTACGATCAATCCAAAGTAACGGGATGGCACACCGGCTACCCAGATGCTTCGGCTAGATTGGATTTGTCCACATTCCGAACTATTCCATGGGAAGACGATTTACATTTTGTAATGGGTGACTTTAGCCAAAAAGACAAAGAAGGTTTCCCTGCCTGCCCAAGAAACTTACTTAAAAAAATCATACAAGAAGCCAATGACATGGGCTTCACGCCTGCTTTTTCTCAAGAATTCGAATGGTTCAATTTCAAAGAAAATGCTGAAAGCTTAGCAGCAAGGGGATTTCATAATCCTCAACCTCTCACGCAAGGCATGTTTGGCTACTCGATTTTGAGAACCTCTGAAAACAGCGAATACTTTCATGACCTTTTCGAACTATTGGGGCAATTCGGAATACCTATCGAAGGCTTGCATACCGAAACTGGTCCTGGCGTATATGAAGCAGCCATCCAATATTCAGGAATCCTAGAGGCTGCTGATCGGGCCACCCTCTTCAAAACAGCTGTAAAAGAAATAGCTACTAAGCACGGCATCATGGCAACTTTCATGGCCAAACCCAACACCGACTTACCTGGATGTAGCGGACATGTGCATCAAAGCCTTCAGGATCAATCAGGCAAAAACCTATTCTTTGACGCCTCCTCTGAGGACAATATGAGTGATACGATGAAAAGCTATCTCGCGGGTCAACTACATTGCTTACCCTTCATCCTACCCATGCTAGCACCTACGATCAATAGCTACAAAAGATTGGTAGAAGGAGCTTGGGCGCCTACTACAGTCACATGGGGTATAGACAATAGAACGGTTGCCCTACGTGCTTTGCCCTTGAGTGAAACAGCGGCTCGACTGGAGACAAGAGTGGTCGGTTCTGACGTGAACCCTTACTTAGCGATGGCGGCTTGTTTGGCAAGTGGCTTATATGGAATAAAAAACAAAATGAAATTGGAAATCGCTCCAACCCAAGGCAATGGCTATGAAGATAAAGCCAACGGAGTATTGCCAAGCAATTTGAAAATGGCCTCTGATGCAATGGCACAGTCAGCCATAACTAAAAAGTTATTCGGGGAAGCTTTTGTTGAGCATTTCACCATGACCAGAGATTGGGAATGGCGCGAGTTTCAAAAGCAAGTAACCGATTGGGAGATGAAACGATATTTTGAGATTATATGATTGAGTAGCAAATGAAAAGTTGAAAGTTTATAAAGCTTGCCTATCGGCAGACAGCTGAAAAGAGTAGTGACGGTACAATCGCAATCCCAACAAGCAACTTTCTACTTTGAACATTAAACTCTACTAACTACTTACTTGACAAGTAGTAAACTTTAAAAACTTAAAACTAAAGAGATGGTGCATCAATACAACTTTCCTACTACGGTCCGATTTGGTGCTGGGGCTATCAAGGAGTTGCCTGCATATCTCAAAAAACATAGGCTCACCCATCCGTTAATCGTTACCGATCCAATAGTAGCAGAGTTGGGTTTCATGAAGGAGATTATCACAGATCTAGCTTCACATAAAATCAACATTGAGGTTTTCTCTGACATTCATAAAAATCCTGTCAAATCAGATGTATTAAAAGGAGGTGATTGCTATCACCAAACTAAACGAGACTGCATTATCGGTATCGGAGGTGGTGCACCGTTGGATGTGGCACGCGCCATTGTTCTCAGAGTCAATCACCACCGAGACCTTTTTGATTATGACGACCTGACTGGTGGCGACATTTATGTCACGGAAGAAGTCCCTCATTTCATCACTGTACCCACAACAGCTGGAACAGGGAGCGAAGTAGGCCGATCTGCTGTGATATCAGAAGATAACTCCAAGAAGAAACGCGTGCTCTTTAGCCCAAAACTCTTAGCAAAAATCGTGTTCGCTGACCCTATGCTCACCATGGAACTACCTCCATTCATCACAGCTGCAACAGGTATGGATGCTTTGACTCACAACATGGAAGCTTACTTGGCCAAAGGCTTTCACCCGATGTGCGACGGCATTGCCCTGGAAGGCATAAAGCTTATCTCAAAATCTATCGTCACAGCTACTAAATCACCCGATATAACCTCGCGTTCCAACATGTTGTTAGCTTCTTTGATGGGTGCTGTAGCTTTTCAAAAAGGCTTAGGAATTGTGCATTGTTTAGCGCACCCCTTATCTAGTCTACTAGATACACATCATGGATTAGCAAATGCTATTAACCTCCCCTACGGCATGCAGTACAATTATGAAGGGTTTGAAGATCGTTTTGATCAAATGGCTTTAGCATTTGGATTGGGAATCAATCAAGGAAACAAACTGATAGATCATCTTTCTGAGTTGAATAACGAATTAGGAATACCAACCAATTTGTCTGCCATTGACGTTAAAGAAGAACACATCGATACATTGGCAGAATTAGCTACTCAAGATTTTTGTTTACCCAGTAACCCAAAGCCTATATCCAAAGAAGACTTTGTTAAACTCTATAAAACTGCCTTATGATCAAATTAGGTATTTCTGCATGTTTTGAATATTCAGATAAAAACAGAGCAGCCTTTGGTCCTAAGACCTTGAGTTATATTGAGAATGACATGGCGACCTATGTTTCCAAAAAAGGAATACTACCTGTACTCATTCCTAATATCGAAGAGTCTTTACAGCATGACATCCTCAATGAAATGGATGCTTTTGTTTTTCAAGGCGGAGTAGATCTTGCTCCCGAAACTTATAACGAAACACCCATTGGCAGATGGAAAGGGGATCGCATAAGAGATGTTTACGAACTTCAAATTCTTGATTATGCTATCAAAAACAACAAACCAGTACTCGGGATTTGCAGAGGATTTCAACTCATGAACGTATACTTCGGCGGTACACTTTATCAAGATACCATTACCCAAAACCCGAATGTGAAAGATCACAGATCTGCTGAGAAATATGATACGATCAAACATCCGATCCACTTCACCAGAGACAGTTTTTTAGCATCTGTATATCAAGAGGGAAAAGATCCGCATGTCAATACGATTCATCATCAAGCGATTAAAGATTTAGGGAAAGACCTAGAAGTCTACGCCACATCACCAGACGGACTCATCGAAGCATTTGGATACAACAAAGCAGCACCCGGAAAAGTTATAGGTGTACAATGGCATCCAGAATTCACCCCAACTCTTAAGAATGAAGTAATCGATGCAGACCTCTTATTCGAAGCATTTATAAAACACGTTAAGTAATGAATATTATCAACCCTGCTACAGAAGAAATTATCACGAAACTAGAAGCTGACTCATTAGATTCTATTGCTGAAAAAATTGAACACTTACGGTTCGGACAAAAATATTGGCAATCAACACCCATCAAAGAAAGGCTTGGTTGCATCAAGAAATTTGGACAACTGATTTTAACCAACATAGAGGAGCTAGCACAAATATTAACCTCTGAAACTGGCAAACCATTACAGCAATCACTCAACGAAATCAAGGGTGCGCAAAACAGGATTGATCACTTAGAAGAGTTCGCGGAACGATGGTTATCTGAAGAACATTTAGTAGCAGAAGGAGATACACTCGAGTATATTAAATATGAGCCATTGGGTGTTATCGCTAATATTTCTGCTTGGAACTTCCCATACAATGTAGGATACAATGTATTCCTTTACGCTTTGGTGGCTGGCAATTCCGTTTTGTACAAACCCTCTGAGTTTGCAGCATTGACGGGTTTAGCATTTCAAAAATATTTGCACCAAGCAGGTATTGCACAAAACGTATTCCAAACTGTCATTGGAGATGGCGCCATAGGGCAACTGATTTTAGAAGCTAATTTGAATGGCTATTTTTTCACTGGATCATTGACAACTGGACAGCATATCGCCAAAACTGTTGCTCACAAAATGGTTCCTGTGCAATTGGAATTGGGAGGAAAAGATCCTCTCTATGTGATGGATGATGTCGTGGACATCAAACAGGCAGCGGTCAATGCAGCTGAAGGTGCTTTCTACAACAATGGTCAAAGCTGTTGTGCAATAGAACGTATCTATGTTCATGAAAACATTTACGATGAATTTGTGAAGCACTTTGTTGAGGAAGTCGACTCTTATATCATTGGAGATCCTACGTCCCTAGATACGTTCATTGGATCACTCACTAGACCACAACAAATCACAGTTCTAGAAGATCAAATCAAAGACGCTACAATCCAAGGCGCAGAACTACACACTGGAGGCAGGGTGATGGAAGGCAAAGGATACTACTTCGAACCTACCGTTTTGACCAACGTCAATCACAAAATGAAAGTCATGAAGGATGAATCTTTTGGACCTATCATTGGTATACAAAAATTGTCTTCTGACCAAGAAGCCATTGAACTGATGTTGGATACTGAATTTGGATTGACCTCAGCTGTATTTTCTAAAGACAAAGCGCGAGCACAAAATGTCTTATCAGCCATGAATACTGGAACTGTTTATTGGAACTGTTGTGATCGGGTAAGCCCCAAGCTACCATGGTCGGGTCGAAAGAGCTCAGGAATAGGCTCCACTTTATCGTCCCAAGGGATCAGAGCATTTGTGCAGCCCAAGGCCTATCAAATGAGATCTTTATAAACAAAAAAGGGCCTTGTCAAAATTTGACAAGACCCCATACTTAACCAACCTAACCTATCTTAAATATTCTTCTACCTCTGTATTCCGATCCTCTACATGCGTATTGAGGGTACTGACAGCACTACTCAAGCTACCTCCTTCTAGTGCCGCAGTTTCTGCAATCACTGTCTGGTGTGCTGTAAAGACCGCACTCATCTGGGATGGTGTGAATATCTCCTCTGTAAACTGTCTTACGTATTCTTGATATTGTGCCTCATATGATTCAACATCCATCACATACCTAATCAATGGCCAACTACTACTCACCTCAGACATTGATAAGCTAACTGCCCCGCCTTGTTTCCCGTCTTGCATCGACTCGTTATTGTCCCATGGAATCCATGTCAACTTTCCTTCATTGTTATACAAAAAGTAATTATGCGTCATCACTCCGTAAGTATCCCAATTTTGAATGACCGTATTGACGGCTAAATATTTTAAATATTGATCGATATCAAAAATCGACTCCAAAGATGCTTGCCAAGCACTATTGTCACTCGTTCTTGCGCCGTCTTGCATCAAATCATAAAGTGCTTTTACATCGCTATAATCTCCCTCAGCCTCATTTGTCTTAAGGTCCATTTCTCCCTCATCATAAGTGCCACTAGCAAAAGTTGCAGCGTTTCCGTCAGGCTTATATAGATTCCCATCAGCATTATCAAACTGCGTTTCATATACTGTATCATCCATTTCTTCAATGAGCGTATACAACCCTACAAACTCAGCTCCATCGCCTCGATCCAAATACACAGCACAAAAAGCCACTTCAGATGATCGAACACCAAAAGACCTAAACAAATCAGCCGCAACTAGCTCACGCATAAAAGACGCATCGTCATAATTGCTACTTAGGTTCAATTGTTTGAAACCGTAAAACCTTTGATTCTTGATGGCAGGGTAAATCCCTTCAAACTCATCAAAATCTAATTTGAAAGGATACTTGTCCGTATTGCTACTGTATGCATTTTTCAATGTTGAATTCCCCTTATAGCGAATACCTACTTGATACCAATCTAATCCTTCGAAAGACAATGTACAAGGCACCCAGATTGGAGTAAAATCAATATCAGCTCCTCCTCCAGGACCACCGCCACTAGACATATTATCATCTAGATCTGACTGCATTGCTGACCAGTTGGTCGTACTGATTGTCAAATCCAACCTGATTACTTCATTATCAGGAAAAACAATTGAATAGTCTAATTCAGCATCTTTACTGTGAGTAGCATCTGACCAGTCTGGTGTTTCAATTTCAATCTCTCCTTCTTCGTCTACTTCCTCCCCCAGATCAATTGTTGTTTCGTCATCTAAGATTTCCTCAACGCTATCTTTCTGACATGCACTTATCGAAAAGCAAACCATCAATCCTAATATCAAATACTTTTTCATAGCTCCTTATTTTATTCATATGTAGAAAGAATTAGTTCTTAAAAACCCTACCTACATTGAATAAAAAACAACAACTAATAAAATTTCAAAATACCAGTACTACTTTCAAGCACCTTTCCTGAGTTCAAGTACACTTCTACTTCGAAAAATGATGAATCAGGAATATCAGAAAAGTCATCAGTCTGCAGACTAGTCTCCAGATAATCATAATAAAAATGATTCTCCAACAACCAATTATCTATATAGACTTGTCCGTCAATGATCTCTACCAAGAAGTTGTCACTGACATTAAATGCTTCTCCCGAGACTTGATCAATTACTTTGATCACCAAAGAATCAATTGGATCCACAATCATCAGTTCAGAATAGGCACAATCTTCGGTTGCATTAGCGACACTAAAACCGCCGCTCTGTGATTGAGCTGTCGGTGATGCGACGTAATCTGGCTTAAACTTTAAATCTAGGACTAGAACATCATTAGAACGGTTAACACTATCATGTTGGTCATAATAGTCTATACTATTGAAGCTCCAGCCACTCACCTCAACATCTATAAACTCAACATAATATTCTCTATAACCACCACAATCATGTGGGTCACACGAATAGTAAAATTGAACTGTAAACAATAAAAAGGTGATAGTGATTATTCGAGATAGCATTCTTCTGACGTTTGGTTGGCACACTCAAAACTAACAAAAGACGTCTTTTCACCATCCATAATTGATAAATATAAATAGCGCTCATCTAGATTAACCATTATTCAAGATAAATGCCAATGGTTAATTCTAGTCAATAATCACTTTCTGCCATCACCTTTCCTGATGAAACTGGAATCTTTAGCAAATCCAGACAAGAATGATGAATACGTTCTCTAATCAAGAAGCAATTGACCCGAATTTCCCTGCTTCAAAATCAGCATAAGCCTGATCTATTTCTTTGGGCGTATTCATGACGAATGGACCACCAAAAGCGACAGGCTCATTCAATCTCTGCCCCGCCAAAATCAAGGCTTGAGAACCTGCCTCTAACTTCAAGCCTATGGTATCACCTTCTTTCTCAAAAACTGCCAACTCGGATGCACCTACTGTCGTGCCATCAATAGCTAAGTTCCCTTCTAACACATAGACCATCAACTGATCACTATTCCCAAAATCATCAAGGACTACTTCTCCTCCATTTTGAGAAAGAATATGTCCAACATGAGCAGTCGCTTTCATGTTCAGTGGGCCTATTTTTCCTTGGAGCTTTCCCGACAATACACGCAATACCACTTCCCCTATTTTTACATTAGGAATATGATCTGCAGTAACATTTTGAACCTCTGGCTCTGACATTTTTTCTGCCTGGGGTATATTTACCCACAGCTGCACCTCATGAAACCGCTCAGTGAATTGATCAGGTCTCATTCTACCTCCATGAATAATCCCCGAACCAGCATTCATTCTCTGAACACCACCCGAATTGATTTCTGCTTTGTTACCCTTGGAGTCACGATGATTCATTTGACCTTCAAACACTATACTCATTGTTTCAAAGCCTCTATGGGGATGGTCATGACCTTCTCCATCTATACGATATCCTTTCCCTACTTGCTCAGGCCCCACTTGATCCAACATCAAAAATGGATCTGAATCCTTGAAACCAATAGCAGGGAAAGCTCTAAAACCTTTTACTCCAGGTAAAATCTCTATTGCTTTAGATGTTCTTATTTCTTTCATTTCTCTATTCATGATATTACAACTTTTGTACCTACAATATTTAGATTTAAAAAAAGACTCATTTTAGCTTACTTGCTTCCATGAGTTTTGAAGAGATTTTACATTGCTACCATCCAAATACAAGCGTAAAATGTACTTCCCTTTACGATTGAACCACAGACTCTTCAATTTTCTGCTCATGGACTGTTGCGTTAAACGTGTCTGATTGAATTTTAAAACTTGATTTTAATGCTTCATCAGTTATTCCCTTCGAAAAATTCTGACCAAACGATGGCAGTGAATAACTAGTAATAGAACCGGCTCCACTGTATGGAAATCCATTTACAGCAATACCCAATGCCGATGCACCTCCTCTAGGTCCTGGTGAAGTTGACAACAAAAACATAGGTTTGCCCAACCATACTTTTTGCTCAATTCTTGATACCCAATCGAAAACATTCTTGAAAGCCGAACTAAAATTACCATTGTGCTCAGCAAACGAGATCACCAGTCCATCAGCTCCTTTTATCTCCTCCTTAAATGCTTGCGCTTCTGCTGGAATACCTGATTCATTTTCACGATCTATGCTAAAAATGGGCATTTCAAAATCATTCAAATCAAGGACTTTTACTTCGACATCCTGTCCTTGGTTGGCAGCCCAAGTTGCTAATTCTTTATTTATCGATGTTTTGCTATTACTAGCGCCAAATGCAACTACCTTTTTCATCTTATTCTCCTTTTAATTTTTTAATCAATCTAGCAATTGTCATTGCTTCCTCTTCCGTAATATTTTCAACATAAGACGTATGATAAGTTTCTAACCTTTCACTTAACTCATCTACTAGCGTCAACCCTTTTGGTGTAATGGTAATGTCCATCTTTCTCCTATTGCTTGGACATTCCTTACGTTCCACTAACACTTTGTCCAACAACTTGTCAATGATTCTCGTCACATTACTAGACTTCTGAACCATCCTACTCTGAATATCCACAACTGTGATAGGATTTCCTTTCTGGCCTTTCAATATTCTCAACACATTGAATTGTGGCTCTGTCATTCCGAGCGGTTTCAAATCAGCATTCACCTGCTCAGTGATCATATGCCCAGTTCTAATGATCTGAGATATGGCCGAAAAATATGCTTCCTTTTTATTCATAATTCTTACAACTGTTGTACATACAATGATACGGGTATTTTTTTAATAGGTTCTATTGATTCTGAATTTTTTATATCGGATTACAAAAAAATTGCTTGCAGACAATTAGAATAGATTATTTCTCTAGTAAATCAAAGGCCATTGCCATTACGGCTTTAAACCTTTTGGAGTCTCGCGTCAATCGAGTGAAGGTAAAAAGCCCATACAACTGACCGAATAAATAATGTGCAATTTCTTCTGCACTATACTTGGTCGTTAATTCATCCCCAGATTGAGCCTTACTGATATATTGAGCCGTTAGTTCAACCCATGTTTCGTATTGATTCATAGATTCTTCCTGAAGAGGCCCTGACGCTCCCGCTTCTTCCACAGAAAATTGATGAATCACACAACATACTTCAAAATCTCTAGCTTCACTGAAATCAATGATATTGAAGAAAAAAGTCTTCAGTTTCGACAATGGACTTGGGTCTTCGGTATTGGCATAAACCTCCTCCATATAAGCCAATGTATTTTGACCATAGTATGTTATAGTCTTGAGGGCAAAACCTTCCTTACTTCCAAAATGGTGGTAAAAACTACTACGAGGAAAACCCGCTTCCTTCAAGATATCATCCGTACCCGTCTTGTTATACCCTTTCTTTGAAAAAAGAGAAACCCCTTTCTTAAGCACTTCTTGTAAGTCGTATTTCTTCGCCATAATATTAAGACTGATACCACAAATCTAAATGAATGCTGAGATACCCCAACGATCATTTAACAAGAATCAAATGGGCAAGTATCCCTATTGGTTTTCTATATAATCTCTCAGTTGAGAAAGAGTATTCATGGGACCATCTACTATAAACATGTTGACGATACTAGTAGGGATATTCCCTGCTGGATCACCCACAAACTGATGAATAACTGCCGTTTTATTATTTTCAAGCCTAGTCAATTTCCATTTACCTATTGCTACTGGCATGCGCACATATTTCTCTCTAGGTTCGAGAATCCCTGTTACCTGTTTAAATGATATCACTATCTCGTCTGCACTTTCTTCTTTGGTTAGCCTACTTACCATATCTCTATTCTTAAAAGGAAATGGCATTTCAACTTCTATAACACTTACAGAGCTCCCGTCTTCATTTCGCTTCAAAAGTCGAGCATCTTCGCAGTGATCGTACCAATGCTTGTAATTCTCAAAGTCCTCAACTGCCAATTTCAACTTCTCATATGAGATCGGAAAAACGACTTCCGCTTTAAACTCTTTGACTGGGTACACTTCCAGCTTCCTTGTATAAACTTTTATATTCTCCTTATCGGCTTCCAGTTCCCAATCTTGAGCAAACAAACTCAACGATAGACAATAAACAATGATGAATAAACTAAACTTCTTCATAGTGTGCTTCATTTTTTGTTACCTCTTCCATGATTTCCCAAACCGTATCTTGATAATCCTTATTGTCAATCATATCTGAATTAAATATAGTCAATGGCCCAGTCATTTTCCCTTTCTTAGAGACCCAAAAATCTCCCGAAGTAGAAGAGTCAAATCCTTCTATGGCTAAATATCTATCTGCAGCTTGAGCTAAAGTCCCCATCACCCCCAACTTCACACCTACAACAGACATCATCGGCATCATCAGTTTTTTCATAAACCAAGCCTGATCTCTCACTAGATTAGTATCGGGAGTTCCACCTGGAGAAATCGTATTCACGATCATTCCACTAGGCAACTCTCTAGCCAATGACTTGGCCCATAGCGTTACTAATACTTTGGAAAAGGCATATGTTTTAAACGGATTGTAAGACTTCTCACCTTTATTGAAAATATGTGCTTTTAATACCTCTTTAATTGTTACCTCTGATTGATTCTTTTCTTCTTCCAAATTAGGCAAGCCCATCATCGGTACATCTCCCCTTGCAGCTTCAGAACCAGATATCAAGATCTTTGCGTCATCAGTCAATAATTGATTCCTCAATAAGCCTTGTGTTAAAATATGGTGACCTAGCAAAGAAGAAGCAACTGTCAGCTCCATCCCATTCTGGTTTTCCAAATAACTCCCTGGATTCATACAGGCATTCAAAATCAACAAATCAATGGGCTGTCCTAGTTTGATCAAGTCAGATAGTGCAGCCTCTGTAGAATACCTTTCAGATACGTCGACAGCCAATAACTCATAGCTGGAATGATAACCCTCTGTAAGCAATTTTTCTTTAGTATTTTGTGCTTTGGCGATGGATCGGCAAGCCAATATTATCGTGCCGTAATTTCGTTTACTCAATTGACGGACAGTTTCATACCCTATCCCTGAATTGGCTCCTGTTACTAAGGCGATCTTCTCTTTGTTAGTTTTCATATGTCTAAGCTTTACACATTGTACTGATCAGTACAACTAAAGTTGTCTACTTAAACCATCCTAAAACTGTTTGTCCTCAATAAGACAAAAAAACCTTGATGGGCCTTTTCTTAATCTAATATCTTGTCAACTTATTTAGGGAATAAGAATTGCAATTGAAACCTAGACTGCCAATCGCCCACCCCAGTAGGCTTGTCTACATTGTAATACACTTGGGCATTGAAATTAACTGGCAACTTACCTATTCTAAATATTTTACCAGCTCCTCCTCCAAATGGCACTACCCATCTCTCATCAGAATCCTGATTCCAATTGGCCGTCAATATTGGTGCAGTGACCAAATAAAAGGCTTTAGGCAAATTGTAATTAACGAAATATTGAAAAAGGAACTTACTCTCCTCCGCATCACCAAATGTCCAAATGTTATTCGTCACTATTCCTGCCACCCATTTGTCAATCATGGTCAACATCACAAGTGATGGACCAACACCGAACTCACCTGAGCCATACTCACGCCCAGTAGACGTTGGTAATTGCACAGCTAGTCCACCGCCATAAACAATCTTTGATGCCTTAGCAGGAGACAACCAAGCTGACCAATTGGTATCACCCAACCCAGTAGAACTCTCATCTGCTGTTGGAGATGGCTGTGAAATGATGGGAAGAACAATTCTATTGACCAAGTTTACTTTGTCATTCAGCTTCACAGGAATTACTGGTTGAATATTCATGACATTCTGTGCGCGATCATAAGGCCCATTGCCATAAGTCGTATTATTCTGAAAAGGCAAACTATACATCGCCGCTAATGGGTTTTGTGAAGCTTTGGCCAAATCAGCATCACTATTATCTTGGGCAATTCCCACCAAAGAAAATGCTAACAATACAATCAATAAATTAATCTTCGATTTCATAGGCTTATAAACAGGTTAATTAGTTTTAGGGCAAGTATAATAAAAGCTCCTTTCTGAGCTCAAAACTATTTACTTATCTTAAAATTCATACGATAGATTAATCATAAATATTGCCATTTAGGCAAATTGGTCAACGACATCAATCATTTTTCTCTTCAAAACCTACCATTTATTAATTCACCCAACAGCTTCTTATCTCAAGAAGCTGAAAGCAAACCACAAGGTTAGATATTAGACGCAATATTTCAGATTGCTAGATGTAAGAAACTAGACATTCGATTATTTTTTTCTTAAGCCTAACACCTACCGGACGCAGCAATCTTTTTACCCATCCTTGAGACCAATAAAGTAATTGACCATCAGAGTTCCATATTACCCAACGGTCAATTACCAAAACACTCAATTATTACTCATGTCGGTAAACAAGAACAGATGAAATGCCAGATCATTTATGTCTACTTAAGTTACGTCAAACATCTCCATAAACTCATCATTGTCACCAAATAGCTTTTCGAAATTCTCCCCATAAGTCTTCATCTTCACCACGGTCACTTCTCCTTCTGGATTGATCAGCATCATTTCAGGATAATTCTTACCCATCGCTTGCACAGCTTGACCCCAAGAATAAGCTCTATATTTACTATCAAATCCTGGATTCAACAATTGCTTCATTCCATATTTACCTTCGGTCTCTGACACCAAATCAAAGATAATATCCTTGCTATTGTTCATCACTTCGTCCCAATTCATACTCATGTTGACAATTGATTCCTTTTTGTTGACCGTTTCAGTCTTAACAATAAAACCACTAGTAGTTGTGGCAGTAGAAGCATCCATCAACATGGAAAATTTCATCATTCCGGATAAAGAAATATAGACACGTTCTACATCAGGGGTTAAATATTTGATACGTGTACCCTCTTCATTTCTGACTTGAATGTTCTTTAGATTTTTAGGTGTACCTGTCATTCCATACCATTTACCTGATATTTCATCACCAGATTTTAAGACCACCTTGGCTCCATCTCCCAGGTTTGGCAAAGGGTAGGGTGCCACAAACCCTTGCGCAAGAGACATACTAGATACAACTAAAATCACAACGGCTGTCAATAGGTTTATTCTGATTACTTTTTTCATAATTAGATTATTTATAATTAGGTGTTTGATTATTCCCCAAGCCAATTGAACCCTAAAATAAGGAATAATAGACACACTATATACTGACCACTTATTATTATATCACCCTATCTGATAATGACTTATAGATCCATCTCTCAATGAACAACCCCGAGGCAGCGCCTCTGGGAATTCTATCAATTAAACATGACTTTTATCAGCATACTGAAATACTCCTTCACAACATATGATTTATATCATCTGCTTTTTCATCAGATAATTGTTACAACACTATGGATTCATATTTTATCCAAAGCTATTCAGCACTCCACAATCTCATAAGTCATTGATTTTCTAATTGTTCACTAGTCCTCTGCAAACAAAATATTAAACCTGTCATATTCTTAAAATACAATTTAAAACTAAACATTCGATAAATAATAAACAGAGTCAAACCACTGTAAATCAGAATAAATATACATAAACAGACACTAATTTTCTTTTCATGATCTTAGTCATTTTATAAGAATAGTTCATTTCATAAATTGAGGCCTTAATTGACTTACTATGAAAAAAACCTCCTTATCCCCATTTGATTCTACGAGTGAATCTCAAACCCCTGAACCAATAGCTACCAAAGCCTCATCACCCCATTCATTTAAAATAAGAGCATCACCGGTCCCTTATGACGATGTATTAGAAGCTTCTATCCGATACTTCAAAGGTGATGAACTAGCTGCCAATGTATGGATTAGCAAATACGCTTTGAAAAACTCCGAAGGTGAATTTTTTGAACTAAGCCCTGACGAAATGCATCACCGCATGGCGTCAGAAGTGGCTCGCGCAGAAACTAAATACCCAAATGCCTTGTCACACCAAGAAGTCTATCAGGCATTTAAAGATTTTAAATACCTCGTACCACAAGGAGGATCCATGTCTGGAATCGGCAACAACAAACAGATCGTATCTCTATCCAATTGTTTTGTCATCGGGCATGAAGGAGATTCTGATTCATATGGTGCTGTCATGAAAACTGACGAAGAGCAAGTTCAACTCATGAAGCGCCGAGGCGGTGTGGGACATGATCTGTCCAAAATGCGTCCAAAAGGACAACCGGTCAAAAACAGTGCGATAACTTCCACTGGGGTCGTTCCATTCATGGAACGGTTTTCAAATTCTACTAGAGAAGTAGCCCAAGATGGCAGACGAGGAGCGTTGATGCTCTCCATCTCGATCAAACATCCTGACGTAGAGGGGTTCATTGATGCCAAAACTGACACCAGTAAAATTACGGGGGCCAACGTATCTGTCAAGATAGATGATGCGTTCATGCAAGCCGTCAAAACAGACAGCTCCTACACCCTACAATACCCGATCAACAGCGACAACCCTAGTGTAGTCCAAACGATCCAAGCAAAAGACATCTGGGAGAAGATCGTCCACAATGCCTGGCAATCTGCTGAGCCCGGCATCTTGTTTTGGGATACCATCATCAAGGAATCTGTACCTGATAGCTATGCATCAGATGGGTTCACCACCGTATCGACGAACCCTTGTGGTGAGATTCCATTGTGTCCATATGACAGCTGCCGACTGTTGGCACTCAACCTGTTCAGCTTTGTCCGAAATCCTTTTTCTGATCACTCCAGCTTTGACTATGATCTATTTGATAAATATGCTGCTATGGCGCAACGTGTCATGGACGATATCGTGGATCTAGAAATTGAAAAAATAGATGGCATACTTGCCAAAATAAAATCTGATGCAGAATCAGACGCTATCAAACAAACCGAAACTGATCTCTGGAACAAAATAAAAGACAAATGTCTCCAGGGTCGTAGAGTCGGAATCGGAATCACAGCCGAAGGTGACATGCTCGCCGCATTAGGTATCACCTATGGCACCAAAGAAGGTACAACTTTCTCTACTGACATTCAAAAACGTCTGGCGCTTGCTGCATACAAATCTTCGGTTCAGCTGGCCAAAGAACGAGGAGCGTTTCCCTTATTTGATATCGAAAAGGAAAAAGAAAATCCATTCATTAATCGTCTAAAGAATGAAGACTCAAAATTCTATGAAGACATGGAACTCTATGGCAGACGCAACATCTCCATGCTCACCATCGCACCTACTGGGACTACCAGTATGATGACGCAAACTACTTCTGGACTAGAACCATTGTTCAGTGTATCGTACAAGCGACGTAGAAAAATCAATCATCAAGATAAAGACACTGTCGCTGACTTTTCAGACCAAAACGGTGATCAATGGGAAGAACACCGCGTCTTTCACCACAAATTCTTGAATTGGTTAGAAGCCATTGGCTATGATACCACCATCGCCTCCACGATGAGTGATGACGAACTGCAAAAATTGATTGAAAAATCACCTTATTGGAAAGCCACTTCCAACGATATCGATTGGATCGAAAAAGTAGAAATGCAAGGTGCTGTACAAAAATGGGTGGACCACTCGATCAGTGTGACCGTCAACCTACCCAACGACACGCCCGAGACCATGATCAATGACATCTATTTCAAAGCTTGGGAAGTGGGATGCAAAGGCATCACCGTCTACCGCGATGGATCTAGAGATGGTGTATTGATTGCTGATACGCCAAGTAAAAAGGAGAAGGAAACAAATGATGTATTTGGAGAGACGCAAGCTCCAGCACGTCCTCAAATACTACCTGCCAAAATTGTCAGGTTCATGAATCAAAAGGAAAAATGGATCGCTGTAGTTGGCATGATGCACAACCGACCTTACGAAATCTTCACAGGGTTGTCCGAAGACACTTTCTTGATCCCGAGTTTTGTAGATACAGGCTTTATCATCAAAAGCAAAGTAGACGAAGAGAAGAGCCGCTATGATTTTCAGTTTTCAGACAAGGACGGGTACAAAGTGACCTTCGAAGGATTATCCAGAACGTTTGACAAGCAATATTGGAATTTGGCCAAGTTGATATCAGGCGTATTACGACACGGCATGCCCATCAAATCTGTGGTAGATGTCGTCTCACATTTGCACCTAGATGATGATTATCTCAACACTTGGAAAAGCGGAGTGATCCGTGCTTTGTCCAAATTCATTCCTGATGGGACACAAGTCAAAGGAGATATTTGCCCTAGTTGCGAAGCAGATGCACTGGAATACCAAGAAGGCTGTTTGATTTGCAAAAATTGTGGTCACTCTAAGTGTAGTTGATATTTAATTACATTCTAAAAACATTGATAGGTAAAGATGTGCTCGTTAACGGTCATTCGAATTATCTTGCAGAACAATAAATATTTGAACTACTATGAAAATAATAGGAATAGGCAAAAACTATGTCAATGACATAAAGGATATGCCGCAAGGAGAGGTCACTCCATTGATCTTTACCAAAGCAGATACTACCCTGTTGACTGATGACAAAGATTTGGTTCTACCCAACATCACTGCTGATGTATGGTACGAGATCGAAATTGCCTTCAGAATCGGCAAAACTTGTAAAAACGTCAAGAAAGAAGATGCAGTAGGCTATGTAGACGCATTGGCGATATCAAATGACTTGACCGCCAAAGATGTTCTAAAAGCAAGTAGAGAAAACAAAGGACCTTGGGCATTGGCTAAGGGATTTGATGGCGCTACTCCAATCGGACCGTTCCACTCTATTGCAGACTACCCAAACATCTATGACATCAACTTTTCTTTGACACTAAACGGTGAAGAAAAGCAAAAAGGAAACACCTCTTTGATGATTACCAAGTTGGAAGATTTGATCGCCTACGTGTCAGCGTATATGACATTGAACCCTGGTGACATTCTATTGACTGGAACTCCTGCTCATGGTGTAGAAAAAATAAAAGCTGGTGACGTGATGGTTGGTTTATTAGAAGGGAAAGCTGAATTGACTACTAAGGCAGTTTAAATCTACTGAAATGAAAACAAAAAAGGAGGTGCTAATAGCTACCTCCTTTTTTTGTTTTAAGGCTTCATACTTCCACTTATAAAGTCTTCTTCACGATAAAGTAACATATCAAAATAATCATAATGCTATTTACCTCATCATAAGGCAAGTACATTTAGATTGCAATTTCAATAAATACAAAATCGTTGATCATAAATGAAATCTTGATTGTTAAAATATAAATCTGCTCATTGAAAAGTCATCCATACATAGCTCTTTTAAAAACTAGCCTTCTTCTCTTGTTCATAATGAACTGTCTAGTATCCTTTGGACAAGAAGACCTATCTAGCAGGTGGATACCTTGTGGTCAGATAGATCAACCAATAAACACAAGATTGCTTCTGCCCTCCAATCGCCAAACCTCCTCAATTATTCAGCAAGGAAATTTTAATGTCACGTCAATCGATATACCTGAATCGGCCATCCCTGCCATTGAAGAAGCAATTTTGATCTGGGACAGTCAAATCAACACAACTGTACCGATCAAAATAAAATTACAATGGACTGATACGGGCAGTAGCACACTTGCCAAAACTAAGCCATCTAGCTACCTGAAAAATTTCAGTCACCAGACTCCAGCCGTTGTATGGTACCCAATAGCACTCGCCGAAAAAATAGCGGGGAAGGAACTCAATAACGCACAAGACTATGAAATAGAAATAGTTATCAATAAAATGGGGAATTGGTATTATGGGTTGGATCAACTACCAGCAGACGACCAATACGACCTATTGAGTATCTTATTGCATGAAATAGCGCACGGCTTAGGCTTTCTTTCAGATGCGAAAGACACAGGGGGTGGCATTTCATTTTCATCGGATGACTCCTTTTCGTGTTTTGATCACTTACTCATTGACCAATATGGACAAAGGCTCGTCAGACTAGACGATCATTCATCTTTAAACGAAAAAGCCTTCGTATATACACCAAACGCAAATAACACAGATTATCAAGAGGTCTTTACGTCAGAAACATTTTTAAATAGCATCAGTTTGAGCCATTTTCATGAATCATCTAACTCACTCATGATACCATTTATCGAGACAGGGTGGTCCCAACACATTATAGATGAAGGAACTTTGGCTACATTAGATGAAATAGGCTGGTCTACGTCCAATTCTGCTATCATCACCGTCTACCCCAACCCAACTACCGAACAGATAAGTATAAAAATCCCCTCCTCTCTAGATGACGTCAAAGTAGAGCTGTATAATTTGGATGGCCAACTTATTCTATCAGATTACTTGCAATACCCCACACAAAACATCTTATTATATCCAGCCCCATCTCGCTCAGGCATATATATCCTCATTTTGCAATCTAATAAAATGGCATTTATCCAAAGAGAGAAAATTATTGTCCTAAACTAAGTAGTATCGCCAATTTCAAGACGCTGTTTTATAGACACTTACACGTAAGGTTTATAACAACACTTAAATAGTATTCATTTTTACAATAATTCATATTCATTTTTTATCCCTAGTGTTATTCCCTAATTCTTCCCACTAGATTGGATACTTAACAAAAATTACTACGATTATGAAAATGACTATAACCAGACTATTACTATGTCTCATTCCGATCAGCTTCATGCTGGCAAGTTGCGCAGATGATGACTTATTATCTGTTGATTCAAAAGATGCCGAAACCGAAGGAGCTGCCTCCACGACAGTGACGACAGAAAGCCAATTAAGATCTGCAGTTGCAAATGCTTCACCTGGAGATGAAATTAAAATTAGCGGTACTATCTACCTAACCCAAACACTTCAATTATTGAATAGCGGAACATCTAGTTCTAAAATAAATTTTTACGGTGTAAATGGTGGCACCCTAGATTGTAAGAACCAGTCTGCTGGATGGGGTGTAAAATGTAACGGCAGCTACTGGAACATTCAACACTTGACTATTAAAAACGCTCCTGATTGTGGACTTGTTTTTCAACATGGTGGTAACAACTATGTGAACAAAGTGAATTTCTACGGAAACGGTGACTCTGGACTACAGATCTACAATGGATCTTACAACAACTGGATTCAATTTTGTAACTCCAATGAAAACTATGATGCAGGCAATGGCGGTGAAAATGCCGATGGGTTTGCGTGTAAGCTTTCAGGTGGTGCTGGCAATGTATTCTACAAGTGTAACGGTAATCACAACTCTGATGATGGTTGGGATCTATACGGACAACCCTACACAGTTAAAATCTATAACTGTAAAGCTGAAAGAAATGGATATGGCAGCAATGGTGATGGCAATGGGTTCAAACTAGGAAGTGCAGGACAAAACGTCACTCACTATGCGCGTAACTGTGTATCTAACAACAACCTTGCATGGGGTTATGATGGAAACGGAAACTCAGGACATATGTACATGGAGAATAGTAATGGATCTGGAAACGGAAAAGGTCTTTTCGCTAGAATCTACTAAGAAAACTTAAAATTGAATGACCATGTAATTGGTCTCCTATTTCTATATGACGCGCGGGATTCGAGGTAAAACTTAGTTCCGCGTATCTATTTTATTTTCGACTTCAGATATGCAACCGTCTGTTCATCATTTGCTCTTACGGCGTGATCAAGAGCCGTTTCATTATTTTCATCTTTAGTTAAAATGTTAGCCCCTTTATCAACCAGCAGTTTCACTACCTCCAAATGCTGGTTTCGACAAGCAGCCATCAAAGGTGTATTACGATACTTATTGATATAATTGACATCAGCACCGCCCGAGATTAACAATTCGGCAATGTTCTCTTTGCCCTGAATAGCCACCATCATCAACATCGTGTCATCATCACGCGTGGCATAATTAACATTCGCGCCATGGCCAATTAGTATTTTGACAGCCTCATCATATCCCGCCGATACAGCATAGGCTAGAGGGGTCAGGTCTTCTTGACTGATGGCTTCCAAGTTTGCACCAGCTGCTGAATACATCGCCACCAATTCCGTAAAACCATAACCACAAGCGTACATGAGTGGTGAAACATCATTTTTATTAATTGCATTGACATTGGCACCCGCTTCCAACAGCTCCTTGGCTGCCCACACCCTGTCTTTCATTGTAGCGACCAGCAATGCAGTCTCTCCTTGCCTGTCTCGCAATTCGAATTGTGCCTCACTGTTGAGGAGCAATTTCATGGCATCTTCATGACCATTGAATATGCTCCACATGAGTGGCGTAAAACCAACTAAGTCAACAGTATCTTTTTCTTGTCCATTTGCCAAAGCCAATGATACACAATCGACTTGACCCACCTTAGCCGAATCAATCAAAGTGGCCTCACATACTTGTTCACAGGCATAGCTACCCATACAAATAACTGTTCCAATCACAACAAGTTTCAAACTACCTTTTAACAACATCCTCTTTCTAGTTTACACGGCAATAATACAATTTAAAATAAGCTTCTAGCAAAATAGAGCATTACTCGATCCTGTGCATGATGCATTTTCACTTTTTAAGTCAATCAATTTGCCAGTTAAATCTATCAAGAACAAGACAACTAATCATCTAAAAATAGATGCTGTCGAACGGGCACTTTTACTTTAGCTCCATGATCAAGACAATGTGTCAGAATAGCTCCAAAACTAGAAGAGAATATTAAAGTAGAAATAAAAAAGGCAGATGTTTTCCCAAAACACCTGCCTTCATTTATAATATTGAACCAGAGTTAGTTTTTAATAATTTTGGTTCTTTGAGATCCCGATAGGGTATTTAATTCCAAAAAATACAGTCCCTTAGTCAGGTGGCTCACATCTAATTCCTGGCTTGCATTGATGATTTTTTCATGTATCATCAATTGACCAGAAGTGTTGTAAATATTAAACACTCCTGAAGGGTCCAGGTTTCCAAGTTGAACATTTAACACATCACTCACTGGATTAGGATAAATCATAACATCCACTGTTTCTCTTTCCACAATTTCCAAATCTCTATTATAGATGTCGTCAGCCAATATCCTAGATCCAGACATAGACACCAACTGCCACTGGGCATTGGGATGAGAGGTATTCCCCCACATACCGCATGAGCTTCCATCATCAGTTCGTCCCATTCCATCGATGAACAATCCTGTCTCACGATTTTGAAGTCTGTAATAGTTACCATCAAACTGCTGAACAGACCAATGAGAATTGGGGTGAGAAGTATCCGCCCACATACCACAGTCTTCGCCATTGCTTGTGCGTCCCATACCATCTAAGTATAGTTGAGTACCCACATTTCTCAATTGAGTATAACCATTACCTGCATCTATAAATTGCCATTGAGAATTGGGGTGAGAAGTATCCGCCCATTGTGCACATGTCTCACCATTACCTGTTCGCCCCATACCATCTAAAAACAATCCTGTCTCACGATTCTGAAGTCTATAGACAGGCGATGCTTCTTCCCATCCACCTGAACCACCGGCGACAGGCCAGCCATTGCTCCAACCAAGAGTTGTCACTCGCAATTTGGCTGCTCCATTGTCATTGACCGCATAATAATGATACGTCAATCGTCCTTCTCCATACCCAAAGTGACCGGGTCCATGTTCATTACCACTTCGATTGGCCAAAAATGACCTTTCGTCTGTATAAGGCCCTGTAATACTTGTCGAACGAGCCACCACCATGTTGTAGCTACTATTGAGTCCGCTACAGCACAATCCTCGTTGATAAAAAAGGTAATAGTAATCCCCGTTTTTTATCAGTCCAGGACCTTCCACTTGATCGTTGACAAGATTAGTAATGCCACTGATCCGCTTTCCTGAAGAAGGGCTCAATTCACAAATATCAATTCCCGACTGCCAGTTGCCCCAAGACATCCACAACCTTCCATTGTCCATATACAATGCAGGGTCTATCGCATTATTACCTGCAACCACCATTCCTTGATCGGTCCAAGGACCATTTAAATCTGGTGCAGTAGTCAGGCCAATAGCCGCAGGAGCACCAATGCCCGCTGCAGAGTAATACAAATAATAGGTACTTCCTATCTTAATAATATCGGGTGCCCAAAAACCACCTCCGAAACCATCTACATAGATATCGATCCAAGGGGGATACGTCCCTGGAGCGAATGGGGTAGTCTCAGCTCTCCAATCCGTAAAATCGGCATTACTGGAGGACATACACCATGGCCCTTCTCCAGTAGTGAAAATCCAATACCTACCGTCATTGTTTCGAATCATGGTAGATGGGTCATGGCTAGGAGCTTGTGCCATCACTGCAGAAGAAATTAACCCGAAATATACCAGAAGGAAAAATGTGTAAATCCACGAAGGTCTCCCTTTTTGCGAATCGGATACTGTCATAAGTTTAGCTTTAGTTTTCATAAAATTTTGGTTTGTTAAACATTCATTTTTATGCTTTGATGAAAGTGAAAAAAAGATTTTCCCTCAGTTTTTTCAGAAGCACATCTCACTAAAGTACCTATGGATGAACAGTTTAGATCGGACAACTATCCATTAAAGGTGGACTATTGTCTAGCACAAATCACCATGACTCCATACAACATGTTGTGAGGTGCTATTCTTACTTAATCAAAACTGGTGACGCGATGGTTGGGCAACTAGAAGGGAAAGCTGAATTGACTACTGAGTAGTTTAAGACTACTTTAATAAAACAAAAAAATGCCCTCTTACGCAGAAAAAATGGGGTTTGACTGTAATTCTGTGACCATTACACAAAATAAATCAACCCTTACGCTCATTCTGTGACCCTTACGACCATAATGGCCCTTAGAAAGGTGATAATGGCCTCAATTTTCGCGTAATGGTGCTTGAAAAATACGTAATACCCCATAAAAAGAGCGTATTGGTACAAAATATTGTCGTATTACCTGAAAATATATTGGTAAGAGTGACAGAATAATAGTCAAGGATGATTTTAAAGTGGTATTACTAGAAAAAATCACCGTAAAGTTACATACCAACCATTGGGCAGCTCATTATCAAATAATTCGCTATTCAAACTATAAAGGATGGACCAGTTAGTTTATGGATAATAGTGTATGCTAACTGTTGCCTTCATTTTATTCATTCAGGGTTTTTCTTAATCCAGATAATGTTTGAAAAGGTAGTTCAGCTATTGAATTGTTAGCCAGCCATGACGAAATATTATCTCCGGGTTCGGAGTGAAACACATAAGTTACTTCTGTTTTTTCGTCCATAGTCTGTAATAAAATATACCCTTCTGCTTTTCTCATCCTCACTATACCTTTCTTTTCTGGTATATAATCAGGGATTCCTTTTAGCAAAATTTTTACTACTCCAGGGGTAGATACAGCAATGGACATACGGTAAACCATATCTCTATTACTATAAGGCCATGGAAAAATGGTCTCCACATAATTGTATTGAGCATCATTCTCTTGCTTTAGGAGTTCTGATGTTTTTGTAAAGCCATACCATTTGGTATACCCACCTGTATTTTTCAGTACTTCTAATATTGCATCCGTTGATGCATGGACGACCACAACAGCTTTAAAAGATTTGAAATCTGAACCTTCTTCTACTTTCGTATAAACAATGATACCCTCTTTGTCTATGTCAATTTCCCATGAGTTTTGAGCATATGATGTTATTGACATGAAACCGAATACACTTATTAGCAAGGTTCTAATCTTAACTTTCACGATTACTGTTAATTAGACTATACTTTCTTTTGTTTGATACAACCTTAGGAAGTAATGCATGAAGAGGAGTGCAAAAACAAAGTCACCCACTATGACCACAAGTACAACAGGTCCGGCAAGCCCAGATAGGTAAAACTTCAACAACGAAATAGCAAAGCCAACTTTACCAATTAGGCCAACAATTACAATTCCTGTATGTTTCAATGGATTATACGCTACGATGGAATAGCCTATAAAATATACAAGCGTCGTCCCCCATGCCCCCTTATATATGGCATAAAAAAGTGGGTCTACTAACTCTCTGTTAAAAATAGCATTGAAGGTGAAAGCAGTGTTGAAATACCCAAAAATTGCACCTACCAAATTCCACAAGGCTGAAATAATAAATAAGACTTTGAAAAAAGTAATCTCTTTGCTTTTCATTATAATATCGATTTTGATTAAAACTGAATTGCAATTAAGGGTATCAAAAACAACTGTGCATTTACATATGTAAAGAAATGAAGATTTTTTGAGATGATTTTCTCCTTGTTCTGCTACCAAACAGGATTACCTTCCAATACTGGAAGGTAAACTACATCACTTTACTCAAGCAGAAAGCCACCATGGAGAGACCAACAATGTTACGTCAGTCTATTTACTTAACCAGTCCCGAAATACTTTCATTAAAAAAGGCTGTGCGATATAAAGTATAAGCCACACTAAAACGCCTTGATAAAAAGCATTTTATCAAGGCGTTAGTATCTTGCTTCCTACTGACTTATTCAAGTTTCTTTTAAATATTCTCTTGCTTCCTCCAATTCGGGTCTATTGCTATTCACCCCTTCTGTCAACCTTAGTAATTGCTCAAAATACAAGACCGCTTTCTCTTGATCTCCTAGTGTTTTTGCAGCAACAGCTGCTCCATAGACACCATTGAACCTGTTTGGGCTTAATTCATTACTAATCTCATAGGCAATTAATGCCTCTTCGGGATGATCAAGGGCCATCAACAGGTCACCTAACATTTCACGTGCAGGTAATACTTCTCCCGGGGTGACTGGATGTTTTTCTGTAGCGTTTTCCATATCAGCAGATTCAATCATGGAGGCAAGGGCTACTTCATAATTCCCTTGCGCAAACTCTATCCATGCCAGAGCTGCCTTGATCTGAATCATTACCTGATTCGCTTTGTAAGGATCATTAATTTGAATCAGTTTTTGCTGAATAGCTTCTAATTGAGCCAATTCATTTTTGGCTGCTTCCAAATCCCCAGAACGTGAGGCACCCAACGATTTGGCGAAGTGAACCAGTGCTTTTGGCCATGGGCTATCTTCAATTTCATGGTTTATCTCCTGAAACTCAAGTCCTGCAGCATCCTTCCATCTCTTGTTTTCAAGGACCATTCGTACGGGCATGGCGGTGAAGTTATAGCCTGCCCTTTCAAGAATTTTCATCGTTTGCAAGTATTCTAGCTGCTCCATGGCCTTCTGGTTATCCCCTTTTTGTAAATACGCATACACCAGATAATCCATTGCGTGAATTTCAGCACCATCATGTCCCTTCATTTGTATTTCTTCGGCATAGCAAACTGCTGAACTGGCAGAATTGATATTGGAGTTGATAGACTCATCCCACAGTCCAAGTCGGGTAAAAATATGAGACGGCATGTGTTGGGCATGGGAAGAAGATGGAGCAATTCTGGCATATTCTCTCGCAGAGTTCAACGCCAAGTGGGCAAGTTCGGGATTATCATAATTGTGAATGATGTAATGTGCAACTCCTGGGTGGTTTGGTTGGTCAGGGTAAATTGACTCTAAAATCTGACCGGCCTTTCGCTGAAATGCGTACGTCTTATCCTCAGGGTCTGCTGTCGTAAAAAGAGCCAGTGCATATAGTATGGCAGCTTCTTTATCATCAGGGTATCTCTTGTAAATTTCACCCATTTTTTGTGCCATTCTTTGGGATCTTAGCCCATGATCAGCCTTATCATATTCAGCTTTATAATCATAGTATGCAGTTACAGCATTGATATACTCCTGTTCTCGGTCCGTTTTTTTTAAGGTTGCGGCTACTTCCAGAATTTTCATCCCTTCCTCAAAATCGTGTTGACTTGGCGCCCATTTTGGATGTCCGATTTTACTCATGGCGACACCCCAATAGGCCATAGCACATCCTGGATCTACATCCAGTACTTGGACGAATGCCTTCTCTGCTTCCTCATGTTCAAAGGAGTGCAATAAAGAAACAGCAAGATCAAAAGTTTCTTGTGTAGATTCATCACATGATAGGACAAAGCTCACCTCGCCAAATTTGCCCCCACTGCACATAACAATATCTCCTCTGAGTAAGTCAATAGAAATTAATTCTGGAGGATTAGACTTCTTATTTTGGCATCCAACTGAGTAGAGCAAAACCAAAAAAAAGTAAATATTTTTAAAGTATTTCATGCTACATTATTTAATGAGACCTCACGCCTGTCAAAATAATGTGGCGCTATTGTAATTTAAACTATCGGACTCAAAGCAGGAAAAATTCACGATTTTTCATCAACACCTCATTCAATCAAGTGAGAGGGCATCCCCGAGGCAAAGTGAGGATTTTTCGGCGCTGGCAGAAATTAGAAAAGTCAACTCTACCACTAAACCGCCATGGAGAGATTAGGTAATGTGGTGTATGGCTAATCTTTTTTAATAATAAAGGCTGGTTGGTCTAACACAACGCCAAGCGGCTCATATCAAATGTTAACATTATTTTTTAAGTATAACTAAACTTTCAAAATCAGAATTATCAATCACTATATCAGCCAGGTTTTCAGGGTTGTTTTCATTCAAGTACATTTTGGAAGCCTCGTGGTATCTTTTCTCAAACTTTTCCTTTGTTTTATCCACTCCTCCAAGTTTGCTTTTATCTCGTTCAACCCCTCTGTTTAACGCAATTTCAAAACTCGTCTTCAAATAGATAATAATATCCCAATGGTTTCTGTAATTCGGTTTTAGTAGATATGCACCATCAGTTATCATCACGACTCCATTGTTTAGTTCAGTTGGCGGTAAAGTGAGATATTCATCCGTCTCTAAATCATGAGTTGCTTTAGTGTAAGTCGGACAGTTTGATTGTGATGACTTTAAGACTTTCTCAACGAATGTTATTTCATCATATGAGTCTTCATAATATCCTTTAGCTGAATCACGACCTTTCTTATACCGTACTTCCTTGTTGAAGTGAAACCCATCAATTGAAATTTGAATAGCACTAATGCTTATCGAGTTTAAATATTCCGTTAAGTTTTGAGCAAATATGGTTTTACCAGTCCCTTCAATTCCATTGACAGCAATTCGAATTGGTTTATCTTTTACCTGTTTTATTTGCGCTATTCGTTCTTCGATAACAGCAAAAACTTCTTTCTCATTCATATTGTATCAATGTTATCGCCACGGCATAGTATTTGGCGTTGGTGTAATTTAAAGTATCGGGTTGAAAGCAGTATAAATAAAATGTATCATTAAATCTCCAAAGGCATATGATCCTCATTTGCCCATTCGCTCATCGACCCGTCATAGAGTCTCACGTCAGAATAACCAAGCATTTCAAGGCAAAACACCATTAAGCTTGCCCGAACACCAGATTGGCAGTGGACAACAACGGTCTTTTCCTTAACCAAACCCACACCATCTAGTAGTGCCAACATTTCTTCTTCAGACCCAAAATAATTGGCACCTTCTGATAGACCTGACTGAACTAGCATTTTTTTCCATTCCAAATGGATCGCCCCTTTGATGTGACCCCCTCTTTTATTTCCACTTAGATTTTGACCTTCAAACTCTTCTTTCGAGCGTACATCCAATATTTGCCACTCAGGCTTATGATGACTAGCCAATACTTCTGCCATATCCACTTTCAATTTATTGTTTTGATCGACAATAAACCCCTTCTTTTGTACTTGAGGTTTTGACCCTTTATAAGACACTGGTAACCCAGAATCAACCCATGCCTGCCACCCACCATCCAAAAGCCTTGTTTTGGTATGACCATAGTAAGATAAAACCCACCAAAATCTAGTAGCAAAGTGGTTGTCCCACTCATCGTAGCACACAACTTGCGTCTCATTGTCTATCCCCAATTGTGCCATCAGTATTGAGAATTCTTGTTCGGTTGGCAAATATTTGGTGGGCTTGCCGTCTTTCTCTGATTTGACATAAGGATGTCCAGGCCTCATTATTGAACCTGGAATATGTGCCCTTAAGAAGGCATTAATGTCCCACTGACAATCAATTATCACCAAATTATCATCTTTTGAATGCTCATGTAGCCATTTGGGTTTGACAAGAAAATTGGAATAAGCCATAGTGTTGATTTTAGGTATTCTATCATGATGTATCAGTACATTGTTGTTATCTGAACAATTGAGGTAACAATTCAATCATATCCTTTCTCCATACATCCCAGTCATGCCCCCCTTTACTGATTGCATATTTATGATTCACATTATTTTCAAGCATCCAAGCATGAACCTTGTCACTTTGGCCAATCCCCCAAGAATCTTGTTCTCCAATATTCAGTTGTAAAAGATTCAGTGAATTTATCACCTCTTTATTTTCTAGACCAAACGGGGGAACACTCAAGCTTGTAGACATACCAATTACCCAACCAAATTCGGGCGCATTTTCAACTCCTATTTGAATAGCCTGAATCCCGCCCATGGATGAGCCAGCTATTGCCCTAGAAGACTTGTCTGATTTTATTTTGTATTTGGAGATTAAATATGGCAACAAGTCTTGCTGTAGATCATTATTCAGAGTTTCCATATTGTTTTCCATCCAAGCATTGCCGTCTACTTGAGAAGTGAAAAATTTGTAATACTCGGCTTCAACTGGATCTCCGTTTGGCATTACAATAATGGGTGCTATAATTTTATTTTGGGAGATTAAATTATCTACGATTAAATTAATTTTCCCAAAATCAGACCAAAATGAAACCTTCTCACCAAATCCATGAAGAAGGAATAAAATTGGATATTCCTTCTCATCGGTTGGGTTGTAATTGGGGGGCGTATACACCCTAACTGAATTAGGCGCATCGATTGTTTGTGAATGGTAGATGTGGTCATGTAACGTACCATGAGGGACATCCCATAGTTCATGTAAAAGAGCCGGAGACCCAGGGATTATCAATTCACTTTTACCCTCTAACCAAGGATACGGCGACTGATTTTTCACATCAGCTATTTTGGCTCCATCAACATCGAATTGATAGTGATAAATTTCGGGAGTAACCGGACCTATGGTAATGGACCAAAGGCCATTTTCTCCCTTAATCATGGGAATATTCTGAGGACGAATAGAAGATATAAGAATTACACTTTCTGCTTTTGGGGCGTATGTGTTAAATACTACAGTCCTATCTGCATTTATTATCGGAGAAGTATAAATAGGCACTTTGGACTCTTGAGCAACCCCAATTACCTGCAATAGCAAAAAGAATGAAATCATTAAGATGTTCATAATTGCAATTCTATTCATATTATTCAATTATTTAAATAACTCACAACGCCAGCCTATCTACTGAGGTACTGGTATCTATTTTTGATTCAGCTACAAAATAGATAAATCTCCCATATTAATTGAAAAATTCCCCGAATACAGCAACCATCCTTTGGTAAGAGGTCGTGACTTTGGTCAAAACAGAGTGGTGTACAACGACCACTGGCAAAGCGATGTAGACAACGGAAGAACGATGGGAGCTGATAAAGGCCGAGACACATAGTCAACAACCGTTGCAGCACCATGAGAGACCGAGACACCTATCCAACAACTGTCTGAGACCTTGATGAGACAAGAACACCTCTCCGACAACCGTTTTGGAGCCAATCGAGACAGAAACACCTCTCCGACAACTGTCGGAGACACTTACCAGGCTGACATGCTTCTCCGACAATTGTTGTGGAGCCCTTCGAGCCTGAGAGGCCTCCACGACGGTCGTTAGCTAACTAGTCGAGATAGGAATGGATGATGAGAGCTTTCTTTTATAGCTGAATTGATTTTATTCCAGCGGGTTAGAGCACTTTTTATAAGAAAGTTAGTCCAATACGCCTATTGAGTCCCTTTTCAAATATCCTGATGAGCGTCGAAAGCTGAATGTTTCCTTTTGCATTTTCTATTTTCGATATGTAGCTCTTTTTTGTTCCAGCCCGTTCTGCTAATTGTTCTTGTGTCAAATTAGCCTCTTTGCGCGCTTCTTTGAGCATTTCACTCACAATGAACATCTGAGCGCCCTCTTCATATTCATTTCGAGTGTCTGTACCAATTGAGCCATGTTCAACTTCCAATAGTTCATCGAATGTTGTAACTTTTGAGTAGTTTTTCATCACTTATTGTTTTTAGATTCAAAGTATTCGTTTTTTAGCCGTACCGCTTTTTCAATTTCTTTCTTTGGAGTCTTTTGGGACTTCTTTTGAAACCCATTGAAAAGGATAACTAGTTGCCCTTCATCAAAACAGCCGAATATTCGATAAATATTTGACTGAAATTCTACTCGGATTTCAAATAAACCACTATGGCCAGCCATAGGAGCCAAGAACTTCTTTGGAACCATTTCAACTTGTTGGATGAGTTCAAAAGCTTACTGAATTTTCCTCTGAACACCTTCTGGCAGTTTAGAGTAGAATTTGATGAAGTGACCTTCGTGAAATACTATACGCCTAGTCATGACGTAAAGTCATCTTAAAAGAGAACAGCAGAAGAGTATAAGTGAATAAAATCCATTTCCATACATATTGTAATCGCCATTCATTCTTTTGAGAACGGCAAATGCCGATTCAATTATATCTCCATTTATTAATACAGGAAAATCCTCGATTAGCAAGTTGTTAACTCGAAGTTCATTCTTTTTTAATCGCATAGTACTGATGTTTGAATAGACTATTACTTCTCTATTAGAAATTTTATTAAAGTTCGAATCCATTCTCCTATGAGGAATATGGATTAACATCTTATCGAATTTATCAATACTCAGAACTAGTTCCATTAAGGAGTCTAGTGAATAGAAATAGATTCCTGTACTATCGGTCTTATGCGTATTAGTAGGTTGACCCGAAATTTCATGCAATAACAGAAGGTACATAATTCAAAACAGCAAAGTGCACTTCATAAAAACAGCTGATTGATTGAAACAATTGAATATCAACACCCAGGTTTTGATAGATCTATAATATCGGTAAAATAACAATAAACCATTGTTTTCGTATTCAAAAGTCTCGTTGGGGAGTCAGCAATAAACTTAGAAGTAACTACCATAGGCTTCTTTTCTAAAGTTCTGCTATGATTTCTTCAATCCTGGTATGTCTTTGTATAACCTCTTCATCATACTCAGATGAGTCAGATATCACAGCTTTTAAAATGAGCTCATACGTCTCTATTCTTAAACTAGTATATTCGGTTAGTAACCGAACTTGTTTTAGATACTCATCTGGAATGTCTTCAATATCATTCAGGCTATTCAACAATACTAGGTTTTCTTTCCATTTAGGAATTCCTTTATCATTAATGAACCTTTTTAGTTCGCTCTTGGATCCAGTATCAAGAATATCAAACAGTTTCATCGCTTCTATTTCATTAGACGTATGAAGGTCCATTTTTGAATTGTACGTATCAGAATCCCAACTCCCTTCTTCTAGAAATAGGAAGCCGAATATTCCTCCGACAATCACTATCCCTGAAACAAGACCTACAGAAAAAGCCCTCCACTTAGAGTAAAACACACCATTTGACTCTTTAAGTTCCTTTAATTCTTTTCCTTGGATACGTTCAACAATTAAGTAAATGATACCAGTGTAAATAAGAGGAATTACAGAATTTGGGATTTTATCAATAATATGTTCAGGGATAGAAAATAGACCTCCAAAAAGTAAGCACGTTGCAATTACTGAGACAATAAGAGTATTGAGACCTAACTTTTCCTTTTTTAGATTGATGTAGTTTCTTCTTATAAGTATTCCAGCAGCCAAAGGGCCTCCAAAATACGTCGCAATCCCAATCGCTTTTTGAGAGTATAGTTTTGTAGATTCTTCCATTTATATTAAAATAGTTCTTTATGTATTTGGCAGAACGCCTATACATCATTCGTGCTGATAGTAGGGTAGTTTGTTTCGGTTGCAATATAGCTGAATCTGTGATTCAGCTCATTCCTTTTCATTTCTCATGGGCTGGATTAAGCGCAAATCCTTCATCTAGCAGTCAAAAGCATGAATTAATGTATGATGTTGGCGATAGTTTAATCATTCCAAACTCTGCTTTTCCAGTTCTCCGTTTCTGAGGAGTATTCTTCCTTTACCATAAACCCTCGTTCGTAGCTTATCGTGTATTCGTCAATATATTTTGCTTTCGAGTAATGAATACCAAAAGTAGTAGCCATTTCCGTTGGGAACTGACCTGAGATTGTTCTTTTCTTCTGGATTCTATCAATGACTTTGTTAGCTCGAAATTTTTGAAACTTATATACCATAATTGTTGATCCCAGTTGGGATAGTGGAAAAATCGGTATTGCTAAAAATAGATAAAATGCCTTAGTTCGATTTGGGTTCTTGGTTACCCATGTAACTATAAGAGTAATTAATGTTACTACGAAGTAAATCGCAAGAGGAATTAGAAGATAAAAGAATTGAATCACCGTAAAGGAATCAATAAATGGGGTTATGACCCCATTTATTATTATAGCAGTGAATATGGAGACTCTGAGGTTCATGAGAAGTTCAAGTAATTATCGCCAACAATTGAATGCCAACACCCTGGTATTGATACATCTATAATACAAGTAAAATAGCAGGAAGCCATCACATTCACTAGCTCACAAAAGAACTATCTCACCTACCTTACAAACAAAAACTTGTAGGTCAGACTCATACTCAAGAAGCCATTGTTCTCGTATTCAAAAGTCTCGTTGGGAAGTGCGACGGGGATGTTGTAGGTATAGGCCGTCATCAGTGTCAGGTCTTTGGTGAGAGAAAAGATGATGGGCAAGGAAAAAGAATAGTTCATGATCCCAAACACATTTTCATCGTTGATCTGCAAGCCCTGATAATCATCATTGAGCATGGTGATCTCCTCCGCATCATACCCTTTGCTGCCCAAGAAATTTGCAGCAGCCATATATCTTTCTTCCGTCAATAAATAGACTAATTTCCTAAGCTCACCAGCTCTCAAATTCGGATAATCTCCGTTAGTGATGATTTGGTTCAAATCCGTCAAAGGAGTATCTGATTGTCGATAGTATACCACATCCGCATTGCCCCACTGGACAGAAAAATTGGGATGCAACGACACACGATCCATGAACCACACCTCCTCAAAACGTATGTCTATGCCCAACCTAGTATTGATACGATGCGCAGATTCTCCCCCATACAGATACATATAGTCCACTCCGAAGTTGAGAAACTTATAGTCCAAATAACTGTTGAAGGATACGCTCTTGTCAAAAGAGCGATTACTCAAAGTATCATTATAAAAGTAAAAATCATGAGACAAAGAGGTCGTGAGCAAATTCTTAAAACTATACATATAGCCTACACTCGCAGAAGTCAAATAATAATTGGGGTCATACTCACTATTGAGAAAGCCAGATACATCTCCAAAAAACCCACTGTGATGATAATAAGTTGCTCCAGCGGACAAGCCGTACTGCTCGATATCCAAATCCCGTCCGGCTGTGGTCACCTGACTGATATAACTAAGACGAGGATGAAGAGAGGATATTTTGATCGGCTCGGCTGCCAATATACTGTCTACCATTTCGAACAACACTTCCGCATCACCTTCTAGGAAAAGTGCATCTAGCTCATCAAACATCACTTTGACCTGATCTTGTTCTACTCGCAAAGAATCTTCCTGAGCCAATAGCGTATGGAAAGGCAGTAAACAGCAAAAGGTTAACCCTAAAAAGGCCAACCTCCAACTCCATCTTCTACCGATATATTTACTCCGAAACAGGAAAATCATGCACCTAATTTTTATTCATTTTTCTGTCTATTCATTCTCTGTTGTTGACGCTGTTGGTTGTCAACTTGATTGCGTTGTTGCTGACCCGACCGCTGCTCCATGCGCTCGATGAGCATCCGTCTAAAATCATCTTCCGCCGTTCTGAGCTGTACCATTTGCCTATTGGTAATCACACTCGTCATCCGATTGTTGTACTGTTTTTCCAACTGCAGCTGTCGCTCTCTGAACTGCTCCCCTTTGTTGAGCAACACTTTGCTTTCCTGCTCGGTCAATTCCTTACTCGCACTTTGCTGTTTGAACGTCCTGTACTCCTGACGCAGACCTCTTCTTTTGTCTGTATATTCATTGTACATTGGCCAAAATTTCTCCGCCTGATCAGGACTCAATTCCAAGCGCTCAGTAATCAAGGCAATCCGTGCACTTTCGATTTTGTCACGTGCCTCTTTGCTCTGTCCCTGTACGGTCAATTGAAAAACCAACAGTATCACCGCTATGCCAATGGCTTTAATAAATGTCTTCATATTCTTCAAGTAATATATTCATTTCTTCTACAGACAAATCATCTACATCAAGGAGATTTTCTTCATCCAACAATAACAGTTGGGGATCTACCTCCTCCAACAACATATCCGTATCCACTGCCGAATTCATCAAATACAAAGCGATATCCTCACTACTCACGCTCGCAAGCAAGTCTTCCTCTACTCTCATATCTGACCAAGCACCGTTATTCGTATTAATAATCCAAGCTGCCGTCATCACCAAAAATACAGTTGCCGCGACTGCCATCCATTTGGAAGCGCTATTCATGCGTACAACCTTTGCTTGAGGTTGTTCCTTTTGATCAATGATCTGATCCAATTCATCATTGAATGAATCAAAAAATCCATCTGGAGCTTCGAACACTTCCTTTTTCGGAATATCCCCTAATTGTATTTTCTTCTTTTTCATGTTCAACTATGCTTGAATCATTTCTTCTATTTTCTTAGCAGCTAAATGGTAGGAGGCTCTCAAGGCCCCGCTACTTGTCTGGGTCACCGCTGCAATCTGCTCAAAACTCATGTCTTCAAAATACCTCATATTGAAAACCAGCCGTTGCTTGTCAGGCAGTTTGAGAATCGCAGTTTGCAACTTCAATTGCAATTCATCACCACCGATACTTTCGTCCGCCTTGAGGTGACGGATCATATCATCTTCCATACTGCCCCTGAACAACCCCCTCCTCTTTTTCTTCTTCAAATACTGCAAGCAATTGTTGACTGCTATCCTATAGACCCAAGTATAAATCTGCGATTGGGATTCAAATGCATCGAGATGCTCCCAGGCCTTCACAAAAGTATCCTGCAACAAATCCTTGGTCTCTTCATGGCTAAACACCATTTTTCTGATAACACTATAGAGCGGCCTTTCATAGCTGTTGACCAATAGTTTAAAACCCTCCCTTTTAGATTCAGGGTTTGTAATGAGTATAAGTATTTGTTCCTCTTCGATCACCAATCAACTGCTTGTACCAAGACAATTTAAAAAAAGTGAAGGGGAATATAGCTACCCCTCCTCCACTCATGCGCCTATCTTATAGCGTTACTTCTATTATTTCTTCGTCCACAGTGACCGTATACTCATTATCACATCCGGCACCATAGTCCACCGTCCTAGTTTTAACTACTTCCTCATTAGATTTAATGATTTGAACTATTCCTTCAGATCTTAACATTCCATCATTATTGATTTTACAATCAAAATCTAATAGTATCGGCTCCAAGATCGTATAGCTATGCGTTCCTCTACTTGACTCACTCTCAAAACCACCCGTCACCTGCACAACATTGGTTGAGATATCGTCATCTCCATATCCTTCTAAAAAGACACGTGTCGTAGACCCATTGGTCAATCTGTACTTGTCATTGTCAAACGTCACCAGGTGATCGATCTTTGTTCTTACAAACACTTGCTGACCTGATTCATTTTCACCCAAGTCTTCTATTGTGATCATACCACTAATAGCTTTTTTACCCACATAATAATCTTCATAGGTAATCTCTCTATCTCCTAATCCGTCCTCAAACGATCCTGTATAGCTTATTAGAATTTTACCAGAGCGAGTTCTACCGTAGCAACCTTCACAATCCTCTACAAACGATACAGTAATCAACTTAGCTACCGAATCCACCGACACAACCCGACAAGAATCGCTTCCACCTTTTCCTCCTCTATGTCTAGCATTACTATTATCACCATAATCCAATGCATCCATCAGCGACATATCCTCATCTAACAAATCCTCCATATCGATCAATTCCTCCACGGCTGCCAACTCATCCGCCAATATCACTTCGTCCGCACCTGCAGTTTGATCAGCTTCTTGTTCACATGCTACAAATCCGGTTAGTGCAACTACAATCGCCATTAGTCTTATCAGTAAATATTTCATGATTAAAATTCGTTTTGTTTAACATTCATTTAAAGCTTAGATACCTATCTCTTACAAATGTTTAATCAGGGCTAGAAAAAAATCATTTTATTTTATGGTGACCTTTCTCAAGGATTGAAATTTTAACAAAAGTACGTAGTGCCAAAAAGGATAATTGTTAATTCTCAACCTCCTTAAACTTCTCTACCTCACAATAAACAAAAAAAAGGCCACCTAGTAATTAGGTGGCCTTTCCTTGTTGTTGTTGTTGTTGTTGCGGATACTACTTTAGTATTGTTTGATCATTTTCTTAGTCAAGATTTTATGATCAAAGTATATTTTCACTATGTAGGTTCCTGCTTTTAATTGATTCGTATCAATTGTCTCTGAAACTCTTTTTTGAACAAGAACCTCTCTCCCCTCGAGGTTGAATATTTTGACTTGCTCGATATTTTTCGAGTTAATCATTAATTCATCCGTAAATGGATTGGGGTACAAGGACACTTCCATATTCACATCACCCACACCCAAAATTTGGGCTACATCAAACGTTGTAGATGCAAATGCTGCTGCATAGTTAACTGTACCCTCTTGCGAAACAGTCAGCGTCACAGTCCCTTCACCATTCAATGTAATAGTTGTCCCTGTAATAGTGGCTGGACCAGAAACCTCATAAACCAATGGCAAACCACTATCAACGCTCGCTACTACATCAAACGCGGGGTCTGATGGTATTTGGTCCGCGATGTCTTCGATAGTAATTACTTGACCAGCCTGATTAATCAATAGTGTTCCTTCCTCTATAGTAATTGCGTAATTCAACACACTAACCGCTCCTAATGATAAGGTGATCATGTAACTTCCGACATCCGCCGTTTCACTAACAGTCGTATTCATTTCAATACTGATAGGTAATGCTGACTCGTCCTCTCCAAGTACAAACCCACTCGTGGTATAAGTAAGTGTAGGTAACTCGTCACCAAAAGTAATTTCCTTGTTCTCAGCAGTGAAAGTAAGTGGAGCTGGGTTCACAACAAATGAACGCTGAACAGGTGCTGCAGCTACAAAATCTACATTTCCAACTTGAGTAGCTTCAACGGTGACCGAACCGGCTCCTGTGATAGACAAACTAGAACCACTTATCGTAGCAGGACCACTTATGACTGCAAAACTAACAGGCAGTGATGCGCCAGTTGATGCACTGAGTGCTATCCCAGAGTTCCCATATGTCACATCCGCTATATTCTCAAAAGTGATGGCTTGAGATTGTTTTTCTAGTACTTCAAAAGTGAAGGTTTCAGAAATCTCATTATAATTATCATCACCTACTTGGCTCACTGTAACACTTACAGTACCTAGCGTACCATCTAAAGTGATCACATTATCAACTATAGTAGCGAGTCCAGTAACATCATAGGTAAGTACCAGTTCCGAATCTACAGTTGCCACAATCGATATAGGAGAGGCTTCTGTTGATTTATCAGCAACCACTTCCACTGTGAGTGTTTGATCTGCTTTAGCGATATTGAAAGTAACATCCTCTTGCAATGGTGCATAAGTATCATCACCATCGTTAGAAATTCTAATCACTGCCACTCCTGCTCCAGTGATGCTTACCATGTCATTGTTGATGGAAATATCACCACTCACTACTGATAACACAACTGGTAGGCTAGAGTCTGTAGTAGCGACAAAACTAAAGTCCGCATCACCAAAAGTTTTGTCGGAGACAGCATCAAAAGTAACTACTTGCTCATTTTTATCTGAGACTGTTGCGACTGCAGTAGCAGTTCCTATATTTCCACTCGCATCTGTAACTGTCAAGGTTACCGTATTGGTTCCAAGGTTATCGATACCAAAAGTGTTGACATCCAACGCCAAGGTTAGGCTAGACATAGCTGTACAATTGTCTGACGAACCATTGTCAATATCTCCCGCTGTAATAGTGGCAGAACCATTTGCATCCAATACAACCGTTATATCTTTAGCAACTGCGGTTGGCACCTCGTCATCTCCTACAGTAACAACCACCTCAGTAGACATTTGAAGTTCACAAGCCTGACACTCAAAAGCGACATCTGTTACCCAATCAGTATTCTCATCCATGCCAGTGAGTACACCATCATTCCCACCAGAAAGATCTGTTGCACTTGTACCTGCCCCTTCGTTGAACTTAAAATAACTCACAAGGCCATCTTCACTCCCACTTAGACAAGTATTTGAATAATCATTGATTTCAGCTTCAGATCTTGGTACATCCCAGATTCTCACCTCATCCATTTTCCCTTGGTAACTATCATTGGAGCTACCGAACGTGAGTGCACGTCCAATATTCAGTGTTGCACCTTCCCTTTTTGGCAAAGGCCCTGTTGGGTTAAATACAGTCACTGCTGTTTGTTCAACACCATCATAATAAGCTTTTATACCAGTAGTACCTCCATCAAAAGTAATCGCAATGTGTGCCCATTGATTCCGAGGTGGGGTAGGATATTGAAAATAAGTCTTAGCAGAACCAGACCTATCATGAATGATAGTCAAAAGACCAGTACCTCCTCCCTGGACGTAAATTTGAAGATCCGATTGGGCATTAGTACCGTACTCCAAAATCGCATGACTAGTATTCGTGGCAAACGGAGCATTGACCCAAGCCTCCACTGTGTAGCCATCGTTATACATGAAATCAACATCTTCTCCAGCTGCTACATATTGGTTATTTTTAGCAAATTCGAGTGCATGAGGAGTGGATATATCACCTGTAGTCCCCAGAACATTGAAAGTGGTATTTTCTGTAATGTTACCTGTACTAAATTCAATCGCATTCCCTGTCCCACTTTCAGGTTCACCGATAACACTATTGTCTGCACTATTTCTCAAATAATACGTTAGTCCTTCAACCGAACTATCAATGGAGACTGTCGTGCCATCCTCATCATCAGGACAAATACTATTTGATGCAACAGTCACATTTGCATCTTCGAGAAGTGAAGAAATAGATACAGTTGCAGTAGATGATTCACTATTCCCTGCTGCGTCGGTCACAGTAAGCGTCACAATATTATCACCAATATCGTCACATCCAAATGAGGCAATGTCTAGTTCATATGTCAAAGCAGCAGAACAATTGTCTGTAGAGCCATTGTCAATCATATCAGCAGTAATCGTTGCTACTCCTGTAGAAGGCAACACCATTGAAATATTTTGAGTAGTAGCCACAGGTGCTTGATCATCACCAATGGTAATTTTATTTGTCATGATTCTGTTACAGGTAAATGTGCATGAAATAGCTCCTTCATCCGTAGAGATTGCTCCATTTTTAATTTGTGCGGAAGTACTACTCACTAAATCCGTATAAATAGATCCACTGCTTGACTCTAAATCATAATATAGAACTAAATCATCCTCAGCTCCAGAAATACACTTATCGTAATCGGCAAGAATATCCGATGAAGTAAGTGCTACATCGTATACCCGAATATCATCCATACTACCATCATAAGTTTGTGCTGCAGGAAAAGAAGAGCTATTCATGTGACCGAAAGTCATTTCACTTGATGCAGTAAAAATTGGGGCAAGAAGTGCTGCACTGCCTTTTTGTACACCGTTAACAAACACTCTTGAAGTTGCCCCATCATAAGTAACCGCAAAATGAACATAAGTACTGTTAGTAATTACATCACCTGCTATTGTATAATAGCTTTGAGTTCCGGCATTGCCTCGATTATGTACAATCGTCAAAACCCCATTTGAAGCTTCATAAACTTCTATATCACTTCCTGTTGCACCGCCGGCATAAAAAATACTATTGTAATAAGTGCTATTCCATGACCCATCTAGCTTAACCCAAGCAGAGATAGTGTAACCCGTAGAATAGTCAAATCCACCAGGTGTATTTACAGACAAATGAGCTGAATTAGCACTTAAATCCAATGCCTTTCCAGAAAAAGGTATTTCACCATAAACATGAAAAGTAGTGTTCTCACTAATGGCTCCTGTAGTGAAAGATAAACCGCTACCTGTACCCTCCAATGGGCCATCGACTACTAAACTATCAGCATCATTTCTCAAGTAATACTGGGTGCCAATGATAGAACCATCAGTCTCTATTGTAGCTCCTGAATTTTCATTAGAACCATCAAAACATACTGTCGCACTATTAGTTGATAATACTACATCTTCTACAAAAGAACCTACTGTCACTACGGCAAGGGCAGTTGATGATAGACCTGCATCATCCGTCACAGTCATTATCACTAAATTTTCACCTTGATCAGCACAGTCAAAAGAAGTTTTAGAAAGAGAAAAGGAAGCAATACCACAATTATCAGTAGAGCCATCATCTATCATCTCAGGTGTGATTATTGCTAAACCTGTAGATTCATCTATGTTGACGGCAATATTTTGAACGGTAGCCACTGGGTTGATATAATCTCTAATATTTTTAGCCGCTGAAAATGTTGATGTCAAACCACCATAAGAAGCAGTAACTGTTAGCGTTACATAACCGGCATCCGAACATGTAAATCTTGATTGATCTAAGGCATAGGTGACTGCATCACACTCTGTTTTTGAGTTCGTTAAGAACGATAGTTCTACATTGACCTCACCATTTTCGTCAACACCCAATTGATTTGAATTGAAAACAAAACTAGGCTCAACAGTGATAACCGCTGTAGCAGTTGCTGTTTGACCTTCACTATCTGTTGCTGTCATTGTAACATTGTTTACTCCAAGGTCATCACAAGTAAAAAGTGTTTTATCCAGGCTGAAATTAGTGATAAACTCACCGCAATCATCAGTAGAGCCATTGTCAACTAATGAAGGGTTAGCAATGACATTCCCAGTATCATCGAGTTGTACTGTTATGTCTTTCGCAATAGCTGTAGGAACTGCAGCAGGCAGACAAAAACTTTTATATTCAATATCTTCAAGTAATAATCTTTGTACGCCAGAGTTAGGCCCTGAAGTTATTCTAAAAGCAATATTAGTAGCCGAAGAAGTTTTTGAAGCAAAATTTGCAAAGTCATAAGTGTAAGTCACAAAACTACTACCAAGTGTATAGGTGGCTGCCTCAATAAAGTTTCCTCCAGAATATATCCCAACGCTTAAGTAGACAACATACGAAGATGTTTTACGTGCTCTGAAAGTGACAACTCCTTCTCCATTTTCTACCGTAGGTGTCGCCACAATACCGGGGCTTGTACTTCCCAAAAGAGCTAAAAGCAACCCTCCCGAGTCCATTTGAGCTCCCCCTCCTAATAATGTCCAGCAGTCTGTCAATACCGCTCTATTATTTGGGTCAGGTATAGTATTAAAATCTTCTATTATATTTTGAACCGGTGTAACACAGTCTTGCGCGTATCCCTCATTGAATATCGCAATCATAGCGAAAAGGGAGATTAGTAATTTTTGTTTCATATATCTGGAGTTTTAAGTTATGTCCAGAACAAATAAAAATTATACCCACTAAGTAAAACCGACACTTACATATCCGTTGGGATCCATTGATTATTCGTTTGAATATTTCTATTATTCGTATTTACTATTCCAGAATCTGCAGATGACTAAAAGATTTCTAAACCACTGAGTAATGCTTTTTTGATATCAGGTACAGTAATACCAATGGTTGAAAATAAGAGCATGGATTTTAGTTTTTAATTGTATGTATTACGATTAGCGCCAATTTTTTTTCGGGTATTATTTACTTTTCAATTTTTTGGTGATATATCATCTAAAATGGGTTCAAGGCAGGTTTAACATTATTTGTAGGTCTTTTTAGATAGGTTGATTCTCGATTACAATTCCCTTAATTTCTTATTAGTTACTAAAAAGTAGAACAAATGAATTCTGGCTCTCGTATATTTGTTCTACAATTGAGTAGTTAATCAATTAAAGCGCTGTGATTGATTACTACCGAGATACAGATAGACGATAGGATTTTATTGTTATTCAGAAGAAGCGATGTAAGTCTTGTCAAGGCCATCTGGTGTGAGTAGTGGAGCCCTAGTCGGAGATCAATGGGGATGATTAGTACTAAATCATTGATTTAGTACTGTTTAATAATTACATACTTAAAAGTAGAACTAATAAACAAGTCTCCGTATATTTGTTCTACAATTAAGTATTTAATATAGTTTTTAAGATTATGAAGGAGACCAAATTGGGTGAGTTTGAGGAGGTAGTCCTCTTACTGGTAGGAATATTAGGAGCGTCTGCTTATGCTTTGAAAGTGGCGGGTGAGTTTCAGTCACAGACAGGGCGTACGGTATCTATAGGTTCGGTACATTCTACAATGGATCGGTTGTCTGAAAAAGGGTTTTTGAGTTCAGAGATGGGAAAACCTACTGCTGAGCGTGGTGGTCGTAGAAAAAGAATCTATACCATTACTGCTAGTGGTCAACGAGCCCTCGCTAATTCTAGAGAATTCAAGCTGTCATTATGGAATCAGTTTCCAGGATTTGCCATAAATAAGATTAATTTTTCTTTTTTGACGCTATCAAGTCTATTGGGTTAGTCACTCGATATTCATTCAATTAGCATCTAAGAAATAAATAGTCATGATTTAAGTCCTATACGTTGAATTCTAACACAGACCCCATCAGCCCCCCTCGATTCGCTGAGAGACTACTCAAGTGGTTTATCAGAGAAGAGTTAGCAGAAGAAGTTTTGGGAGATTTGGACGAGCAGTTTTACACGACCGTTGAGGACGAATCATACGATCTAGCAAGACGGAACTACTACTATGAGGTATTCCATTACATACGTCCCTTCGCTTTAAGAAAAACTAAGTCTAAGCACTTAATTAATATAGGTATGTATAAAAATTATTTCAAAATAGGATATAGAAATTTAATTAGAAGCAAAGGTTATTCAAGTATCAATATCGGTGGATTGGCCATTGGGATGGCTGTAGCCATGCTCTTAGGGATATGGGTGATTGATGAAATTTCTTTTAACGACGTGCACAGCAATCATAATAATCTAGTGCAGGTTATGCAAAGCAGGAGTAATAACGGGGTGATTGAGGTAGTAGAGAACATCCCCATACCCTTAGAAGAAGAACTGATTTCAAAATACGGTGGGAATTTTAAATATTTGGCACTTTCGTTTTGGGTACAGGACCAAATGTTGTCTTATCAAGACATAAAACTGATGACTCAAGGGAATTATATAGGGAAAGATATCATCAAGATGCTGTCTCTTAATATGGTCTATGGTAACGAAGAGGCCTTGAGTGACCCCCATACTATTATTCTCTCAGAGAGTATGTCCAAAGTGATTTTTAAGGATCAAAACCCAATTGGTCAGTTGATGAAAATCAATAATGAGATGAGTGTGAAGGTCACAGGGGTGTATGAAGATATCCCCATGAACTCAAGTTTTCATGAACTCAAATTTATTGCCCCTTGGAAGTTATGGGAGACCAGCCAAGGTTGGGTTAAAGGTATCAAAGAGACCAGGGACTGGGATGCTAACTATTTTCAGCTATATGCTCAGGTAGAGGATCATGTAACCATGGAAACGGTATCAAGTAAAATAAAGAAAGCTAAATACAACAATGTTAATGCTGCACTGCAGGAGAGCAATCCAGAAATCCTGTTACACTCGATGAATGATTGGCATCTGAAGTCTTCTTGGGAAAATGGCGTAAAAACTGGCGGAAGGGTTAAATATGTATGGCTATTGGGGATAGTAGGTGTTTTCGTTCTGCTGTTGGCGTGTATCAATTTCATGAATTTGAGTACCGCACAGTCTGAAAGGAGGGCCAAGGAAGTAGGCCTTAGAAAGGCTATTGGTTCTTATCGAAACCAGCTGATCAGTCAATTTCTTACTGAGTCATTTTTAGTGGTGTTGATCGCCTTTGTGATTGCACTTATCATGGTCGTCCTGTTACTGCCGTACTTCAATTATATCGCCCAAAAGAACCTTATCATTCCTTTTGGCCAATTCAGTTTTTGGCTGACGTCTACAGCTTTTATCTTGTTGACAGCATTGTTAGCAGGGAGTTACCCCGCGCTGTACCTGTCGTCATTCAGTGCCGTATCTGTCTTGAAAGGAACCTTTCGCGCAGCTAAGGGTGCTTTGGTTTTTAGAAAATTCTTAGTGGTGGTGCAGTTTACCGTATCCATTATACTGATTATTGGCACCTTGACAGTGAAAAATCAAATTGATTTCGCAAAGAACAGGCCTATGGGGTATGATGTAGACGGCACCATTATGGTATGGAGTAATACGCCTGATTTTCAGGGTAAGTTTGAAACGCTCCGGACAGCGCTGAAAAGCGAACAAGCCATAGAGGAAATGGCTGAGTCCTCCAGTCCTTTAACGAATGTTTTCCGTTCTACGCTTGATATATTTTGGGAAGGAAAGGACCCAAATCATCAATTGGATTTCGCCACGATTCATGTGACACCAGGTTTTGGTAAGACAGTGAACTGGAATGTATTAGCAGGGAGAGATTTTTCTATCGGCATGTCTTCTGATTCTACTGCTGTGATTTTGAACCAAGCGGCAGTAGAAAAGATGGGTTTAAAAGACCCCTTGGGTAAGATCGTGCGCTGGGGAACAGGAACTGATGCTGGCCGGTTTAGAGTAATTGGGGTCATAGAGAATATCCTGATGGAGTCACCATTCGAAGAACCAAAATCAACACTCTATGTGATGAGGAACTGGGACATGGATTGTATGACCATCAGGTTAAACCCTAACCTAAGTACACAAGAAAGTTTGAGCAGAGTGGAAAAGGTGTTCAATGAAGTGATGCCTGCGGTAGCCCTGGATTATACTTTTACTGATGCGACACATTCCTCCAAGTTTGAAGAAGAAGAGCGAATCGGTAAGTTGTCAGGAATTTTCGCACTCTTGGCAATTGCGATTAGTTGCTTGGGGATTTTTGGAATGGCTTCATTTGTTGCAGAACAACGCACCAAGGAAATAGGCATACGAAAAGTTATGGGTGCTTCGGTTTTTACGATATGGAAAATGCTCTCCAAAGGATTCATAGTACTGGTGATTATATCCTGTCTAATCGCAGCACCTATTGCCTATCATTTCATCGATGACTGGTTGAGTGGTTTTGAATACCGTACGGATGTCCAGTGGTGGATCTTTCTATTTACCGGTGTATTAACAATAGTTATCACCATGCTGACGGTGAGTTATCACGCATTGACAGCGGCATATAATAATCCGATTCAAAGTCTTAAATCAGAATAATGGAAAAACATATCTGTACTACTTGATGCGGATGCAATTGGAGATTTTAAATATTCGTATTGTGTTTATTGAATATTCAACCAGCTAAGAATAAGTGTGTTTCAAGATAGTTTTTGACCCAAGCGGTGAGCAGTGATGTTCACCGCTTTTTTTCTTCGGTATAACAGTAGATATATTTTAATACATGGTTTTAAATACCTAATTGAATACTACAAAAGAGAATTGACTAAAGGAAAATATTAATTAGGTGAATTAGAAGAAATCGTTATACATACTGTAGGGGGTGGTGTATGATGAAGCCAAAAGCACCAGGCATCAGTTATGGAATGCTATTCCACAGGTGGTTTTGGATTTGAATTATGTTTAATACTGACTCAAATGTTACATTTTCCCTCCCATATTGTTCTTTTTTTGAGCACATAAAAATTCGGTATCTCAGGAATATCAATCAAATTGCAGCCTCAATATCTATGGGGCCAAAAGGCCACAATTTTGACGACTGCAGCTATGAACAAATCATCTCTTCTACTTCTTTGTATTCTATTGACATCATTGGTTTCATTTGGGCAAGGAAAAGCCAATATATTAGATCAAGGAAATGAGCAGTTTGACAACCTACAATACCAAAAGGCAATTGACTCTTATACAAAAGCCTATGACCAAACGAAGAGTGACGAAGCACTCCGTGGACTCATCAGATCTCATCTTGAATTAGGTATCCAATATCAATTCAACGGAGATGCTACCAAGAGTCAAAACAATTTCAGCCAAGGTCTGGCTTTGGCAGAAACATTAGTGGCAGGCAATGCATCCAATGATGAAAACCGGTTGTTAAGAGGTCTGCTTTACATCTATAATAGTCAGTTTGAAAACGCACGAACGGATTATGAATACGTCAAGTTGCTTTACCCTGACAATGGCAGAGTGTACTACTACCTATGGGTACTAGAACCAGCAGAAGGCTTGTCCAAAATCGAGCACCCATACGTCAAAGAAGCATTGACCTTGGATCCCAATCTATTCGAATTGCATCAAGAATTGGGATCCTATTATTCTGGATTAGGGATGGCTGATCAAGCCATCACTTCTTTTGAAAAAGCAATTGCTATTTCTCCTAAAAATTACAAAGCTAACTTCTCACTTGGCAAAGTGTATTGGGGCATGGGAGATCTCGAAAAGATGAGACATCATTTTTCTGAAAGCATAAAATACTTTCCTGACTTTGGCTATGGACAGATGATGCTGGGAGGAGTGGAACTGATGAGTGGTAATACCACCGAAGCTGTTAGCCTTATCAAAGTTGCACTGAAAAACAACCCAGCTGCGGAAGCCTATTTGCCGATGTACAAGGAAAATTTCCCTGTCCTCGACAATTACAATTTCAAAATAAAAGAAGTCGAGAATGAAAACCCTGTTGATAAAGATGGTTTTCCTAGATATTACCAAGAGGCCTTGTCATTGGCCCAGGCACATGATTACTATGCTGCTCGCGACCTATTCCATCAAAGTCTAGATGCTTATCAAGACTACCCACAAAAACAACCTGCCTGGACCATCTCCATTTTGTCATGGCTATCACATTGCAATCGAGAACTAGGATACTATGCAGATGCCATTCATAGCACCAGAGAAGCATTGGCACTTTCTATTCAACACAATATCACAACAGATCAAGCCAGCTTGGCTGCCAATATCGGGGCAATTTACTATGCATGGGGAGACTACCCCAATGCCATCAAATACGGCAAACAATCTCTTAACTACTTGATTAAGTACAATCAAGATGAACAGGTTTTTGATGCCTACATCAACCTAGGTGTGCAATACCGGAAATGGGAGAAATACGACAGTGCTATCTACTATCATCAACTTGCACTCGAAAGATCCAAAGACCAAGATCTGGACAAACAAGCAATGGCCTATCAAGAGATGGCTTTAAGCTACAATGCTAATTCGCAATTAAAATTGGCACAAGAGAATATTAAACTAATGTTCAAAGCAGCTAAATCGCAGGGTTCTGGAAACCAAGATGCCATGTACAACTTGTCTGCTGCCAAGGTCAATTACAAAATGGGAG
>JAOPTS010000091.1:0-100320 GCA_051531955.1 Reichenbachiella sp. | reverse complement strand
TTAGCTGTATCGATTCTTTCTTTCGTAATTTCTATCATATCAACCTCCGCTTACTGGTGGAATCAACACCACCTCATCTCCTTCTTTGACCACAAAACTATCCTCTGCATATTCTTCATTGACTGCAACCAAGAGAGACTCCAATTCTGACAATTTTGGATAACGACTTCTGAGTATGGCCATAGTGGCTCCAACAGTATTGCCCTCCACCTCTGTCTCCAGTGCGCGTTGACCAATAATATCTTTGACTATGCCAAACGAAATGATTGAAAGCTTCATATTTCAAAGATAAGCCCAAGATAGTTTAGATGACAACTATCATTTGGAAAGCAGCAATAAAATGAAGCGGAAGCTCTACTTTTACCATATGAAATTACGCGTTCAAGGAAACTTCATTCGATTCAGAATCAACCAAGCTGAATTAACATCATTTGCTGAAACAGGAAAACTAGAAACAGTTACCCAATTCGACAATGGCACTCTAGTATATTCGATCATTAGAGATGACAAAGGAGATTCAGTCAGTTCAAGTTTTGATGGCTCAAGAGTGGAAATTTCTGTACCCAATGCCGTAGTTGACAAATGGCTAGAAGATACTGAGGTTGGCTTTGAAAATAGCGACCAGTCGAAAATGAGAATTTTAGTCGAAAAAGACTTTCAATGCCTGCACAAAAGAGCTGGAGAAAATGAAAGTGACAATTTCCCAAATCCTTTAGCAGATAACTTAAGGTAATCATATTGGCAGCATTACCATCTATATTGACCGACAAGTGGGGAAGAACAATTGACTATCTAAGGATCGCAGTAACTGATCGATGTAATCTCCGATGCTTCTATTGCATGCCAGCTGAAGGCATTGATTACCTCAAAAAAACAGAACTCCTATCCTTTGAAGAAATCATCAAATCCACAGAGATACTGGCTTCCCTAGGAATTAAAAAAGTAAGAATCACAGGAGGAGAACCATTCCTCCGAAAAGACATCATTCATTTACTAGAAGGAATAAAGAACATCAACGGTATCGAGTCTTTACATCTCACGACTAACGGTATACTAACTGGCCAGTATATGAAAGAGCTTGTGGCTTTAGGGATTGACTCTGTCAATTTGAGTTTAGACACTTTGGATAAAGAGAACTTTTTCAAAATCACGAGACGCAATGAATTTGATAAAGTCATGAAGACTTTAGACGACCTCTTAGCGAATAACATCAAAACCAAGATCAATATGGTGGTGATGAAAGGCAAAAACGAACATGAGGTCGCCAAGCTTGCTGAGCTCAGTAAAGATCGTCCTATCAACGTCAGGTATATTGAAGAAATGCCATTCAATGGTAGCGATGCTAAGCAAAATGACAATTGGAGTCATGTCGATATCAAAAATGCACTCGAAGAACAATACGGAAAATTAGAATTGGTAGATGGTCAATCGTATAGTTCGTCCACAAATTACCGTATCGAAGGCCATCAAGGCAATATTGGGATCATCCCTGCCTTTAGCCGTACGTTTTGCGGGAGTTGCAATAGAATTAGAATCACTTCACTGGGGGAGATAAAAAACTGTCTCTACGATGAGGGGGTACTTGACTTGAAAGCATTAATAAGAAATGGTGCTTCGGACCATGAAATTAAAGAAGCACTGATTCAGACCGTAGATAGAAAAGAAAAAAATGGGTTTGAAGCTGAGTTAAATAGGCGCAAAGACAAGAATATCACTGAGTCTATGTCTACTATAGGGGGGTAATCAAAATACTCTCATGATAGACATCATACTATCTTCATTCAGCAGTGTAAATGTACGGTCACTGTACTCGTAGAATTTCACCGCGAACACCAATACCGTAGAAGCATTGCTTGTAATAGACGGTACATCCATCACTCTGAGTTGCGCAGTAATAGGTGAAGTAGCAATCTTCAAAACTGGCAGCATAGACGTCTGAAAAGAACCAAATTTACCATCTAACTTAGGCAGCATTCGCTCAAAACTCTCGCCAGATCTATTTACATCAGAAATAGTTACCATTCTCGCCACGATTTTAAAATTCGTCGCATTTTTTGGAACACACAAATCAAGCGCAGGCACAAATGCCGGAATATGTAAGATTGCATTCCCTTTATGAGCACCTGGCTTTATAAAGAACTTAGACCTTACGCCTTCAGCGAACAAGTTATTAGAATTGAAGTCAAAGCCTTCTAGTTTATCCGCTATGTCAGACAACGAAAATCTATCTTCATTTTTTGATGGGCCTTTAATATGTGAGGCCAACTTTCTGACACAATACTTTTCAGAAATAGACTTTAGCTCCTCTCCCAAGTTGTTCATGATGGTTTTACTCATGTGAGTAGCCACATTGAAAGATGACTCCAATTTTAAATCATCAGCAGGATCGTTTAAAAAAGAAGATACAGGCGTATCCATCAAGTTGGTTTTTAACTGACTTGATTGTGTCAGTTGATGTAACCCCTCAGGATGATAATAACTACTTCTAATTTCCAGGTTTGATGCCATAGCCGAGACAGATAATTCAGATTATAACTGATCAATGAAAGTTTTTCATCTTACAACACCTAATATATACAATATATTTAAGAAGACCATACAAACAACTTAAATATCAGTACTTTATGTAAATTAAAGACAAACAAATAATTCAATCTACTATCCTTCAATACTGAACGAGAACACACCTATCACTATTTATTGTCATTTGGCTCAGTAGTATAGCTAACTAGTAATCTCGAATAAATATCCCTGAAAAATTATCTTGATTATGCCCCATTACCTCCTCAAACCACTGGCTATTGAGTAAAGCGGTAAATTGTACCTCTTCAAATGCTGCTAGTACTAGTACCCCACTCATATCGAATGGTACTGTTCTTTTCCCTTGGTCTTCATAGCCTATGAAAGCACTTTTCAGCCCTGCAAAGTGCACGAAAATATCATACTTGATCAATTTTTCTTTGATATGTTCAAGATCTATCAATTCATTGGTTTCAAATACATGAACCATATAAACCAGCCGTACTTTACCTTGTGCATTTTCTTGGAGGCCCAAGTTATCCACAGCATTGGTCGACAACCCTGCAGTTGCATCTGTGGTTGCTGAGCGAATCCATTCAAACTGAATCCTACTCAGTTTACTTTTGATTAAGTCTAACAAGCTTTTTTTCGATTGAAAATTGAACACCGTTAATTGATTTCGATGAAGCTTTTTACTTTCCAATAAGACTTTGGTCAGACGGCCCCAGAAAACAGTCTTCCCTTTTGCCCTTCTCAGCCTAAACGCCATCCATGCACCTATCCAGTCAAACAGCCACCAGTTCGATACCTGTCCCATGAACACTACCCACACTTCACCTTCTAATTTATATCCCGGTGCAACTGGCGCAACGAATATTATATCTGTTTCATTTTCACCCATACGATTCAATCAATTCTTGGGCAACCTTTGGCACTCCCACAGTTGCTGTCTCTTCGATCAAATGCAGATGAGGCATTTGCCCTACTTCTGGGAGATGAGGATCGATGATATATTTAGGAGTGAGGCCAGGAACATAATTAATCAAACCAGCGGCAGGATATACCACCAGCGAAGTGCCTACTACTATAAATAGATCCGCCTTCAACGACTCTTCCATAGCTAAGTCCATCAACGGCACCATCTCTCCGAACCAAACGATATTAGGCCTGAGTTGTGAACCTTTCTCACATAGATCACCTTCATTAAGCTGCCAACCCTCCACATCATAGATTAGGTGCTCATCCACTGTACTTCTAGATTTGAACAATTCACCGTGGATATGGATCACCTTGGTGGATCCAGCTTGCTCGTGAAGATTGTCTACATTTTGCGTGATAATAGTCACATCAAAATACTGTTCAAGCTCCGCCAAGGCTAGATGTCCAGCATTAGGTTTGGACGTCAAGGCCTGCTTTCTTCTCTGATTATAAAAGTCCAGAACCAATGGTCGGTCCTTTTCCCAACCCTCGGGTGACGCGACCTCCATTACATCATGCCCTTCCCAAAGACCATTAGAATCTCTAAACGTCTTTATTCCACTTTCGGCACTAATTCCCGCCCCTGTGAGTACTATTAATTTCTTCAAAATATCTTACATTTACCAAGCACGATGAATCTGCTTTTGAACATCATTTTAAGTGATCTAGATCATGATTTTAAGACCTCAACAGGCCTAATCTTGCATTATTACAAGTTAACAATATTCATACTCACATGTCAAAATCAGTTTACATTTCTACCATAGAGGCCAATTCTGGTAAATCCCTTATCTCCTTAGGCCTGATGGAACTCCTACTGAGAAAATCAGATAAAATTGGATATTTCCGCCCTATCATCAAAAAAGGGAAAAGTAACAGAGACTACCACACTACCTTGATGCTGGACTATTTTAATTTAGAACAGCGCTATGAGGATTGTTTTGTCTTTACGGGAGATCAAGTAAGCAAAATGTTGGGATCAGGTCAGATCGAAAAAGTAATTGACAAAATCATTTCTCATTATAAAAAACTTGAAGCGCAATATGATTTCATTCTGATAGAAGGAACAGATTTTGACGGAGACAATGTTGCATTTGAATTTGAACTTAATTCCGCAATTGCCAAGAATTTGAGTAGCCCAGTGTTAGTCGTTGGCACGGGTAGACACAAGACTCCTGAAGATGCAGCAGATTCTATGAAGTTTGCTTTGGAATCATTTGAAGACGAAGAATGTGAAGTAATTGGTGCTATTCTCAATAGAGTGAATGAAAAAAGCATTGAAGATTTTCAGCGTGCGCTAAGAAAAAAACTCGGTACAACTGGCAAAGACAAAGAACTGGCAGTGATCCCCAACAACTCCATATTGAGTAGTCCTAGTGTCGCCGAGATAGTAGACCAACTGGATGCCAGAGTACTATTTGGCAAAGAGCTGATTCATAACACACTGGTGAGAAGATACTCCGTTGCAGGAATGAGCTTGGCCAATTATTTAACCTTCCTGACAGAGAACTGTGCAGTTGTCGTTCCTGCAGATAGAGCAGAAATTGTGATGGGTGCGCTACATGCACATCAATCAGAAACTTACCCTAAATTATCTGCCATTATCCTAACAGGAGGGTTCGAAATGCCCGATTCTGTATTTAAAATTCTAGTAGGACTACCTCCGATTGTACCGATCATTAAAGTGAACAGTAGTACGTTTGACACTTCGATCGCACTCAATGATTTGAAACCAAACTTATCGAATGAAAACCCAGAAAAAATCAACTTGGCGCTTCAATATTTTCACAACCAAATAGATGGGACGAATCTTGAGAACAAAATCATAGGGTTCAAACCAAAAGGCATGACGCCTAAAATGTTCAAATATATACTGAACCAAAAAGCGCTGTCTAAAAAAATGCGCATTGTATTACCAGAAGGTAATGATGACCGAATCCTCAGAGCAGCCGAACAGCTATTAGCACTTGATATAGTTGACCTCACTTTACTATATAGAGACGTGGATGCCGTCACACAAAAAATCAATGAACTGGGATTAGATATTGATCTAAAAAAGGTAAGAATAGAGTCTCCAGGTGAATCTCCGAGATTTAAAAAATACGCTAAACAACTGTTCGAATACAGAAAAGAAAAAGGTATCACTATTGATATTGCAGAAGACTTGATGACTGACGTCTCCTATTTCGGCACTATGATGGTGCAATTAGGAGATGCCGACGGCATGGTCTCAGGAGCAGTCAACACCACACAGCATACGATACGCCCTGCATTGCAATTTGTCAAAACACAACCAGGCATCAAAGTGGTTTCTTCTGTGTTTTTCATGTGCCTCGACAATCGAGTATTGGTCTATGGAGACTGTGCAGTCAACCCTAACCCTACCGCTGAGCAACTAGCAGAGATTGCAGTATCATCTGCTAAGACTGCGCTGGCTTTTGGAATAGAGCCTAAGGTCGCCATGCTATCTTACTCATCGGGAGCATCTGGAAAAGGTGAAGAAGTTGAAAAAGTCAGAAGAGCCACCGAGATAGCAAAAGAATTAGCCCCTGATCTGTTGATCGAAGGCCCTATACAATATGATGCAGCTGTAGATCCTGAGGTGGGTAAAGCAAAAATGCCTGATTCCAAAGTAGCCGGTCAAGCTACAGTCCTAATCTTCCCTGATCTAAACACTGGAAACAACACCTACAAAGCAGTCCAAAGAGAAACAGGTGCTATTGCTATTGGACCAGTTTTACAAGGACTCAACAAACCGGTAAATGACCTTAGTAGAGGTTGTACGGTAGAAGATATCATCAATACTGTCATCATCACAGCTATACAATCACAAAAAGACTAACATGAAAATACTCGTATTAAACTCTGGTAGCTCATCACTGAAATACCAGTTACTTAACATGCCCGAAGGACAACTCATCTGCTCGGGGTTAATTGAAAAGATTGGAGAGACCGAAGGAGAATTAACTCACAAAATCTACAAAGATCAAGAAACAGAGAAGCATAGTTTGATCCAAACTATTCCCGACCACAGGACTGGACTAGAGTTGCTCTCCACCATTCTCGTATCACCGAATTATGGCGTTTTATCATCAAATGATGAAATAGATGCAGTTGGGCATAGAATCGTGCATGGAGGTGAGAGTTTTAGTCAAACCACCATCATTGATGATAAGGTCAAAAATAAAATAAAAGAGCTTTATTCTCTGGCACCACTTCATAACCCTGCCAATTTAGAGGGAGTAGAAGTTGCAGAAAATGTATTTAAGAAGGCCACACAGCTAGCTGTTTTCGATACAGCTTTTCACTCTTCTATTCCAGAAGAGGCTTATCGATTTGCTATACCCGAAAAACTCTACAAAGATTATGGTGTGAGGGTATATGGATTTCATGGCACTTCTCACAGATACGTCTCTAAAGAGGCCATCAGACATCTAGGTTTAGAAGGCAAAGACAGTAAAATCATCACCGTACATCTTGGTAATGGTTGTAGCATGGCAGCAGTAAAAAATGGCCAATGCATCGACACCTCTATGGGCCTAGGACCATTAGGTGGTTTGATCATGGGAACACGATCAGGAGACATTGACCCGTCAGTAATTTTCTATTTAGTAGAGCAAGGATTTTCCTTAGATGAAGTTAAAAATATACTCAACAAGCAAAGTGGTATGAAAGGTTTGACGGGGAATAATGACTTGAGAAACATTCATAAAGATGCCAATGAAGGTAATACTAATTCAAAACTATCTTTAGAGATGTATGTCTATAGGATCAAAAAATATATTGGTTCTTACATGGCTGCATTGGGTGGTATTGACGCAATTGTATTCACTGCTGGTGTTGGGGAAAATGATGCTTGGACGCGCCAACATTCTGTTTCGAACTTATCTGCATTTGGCATAGAAGTAGATGAATCAAAAAACAATCAGTTGACAGATGGTCTCAACGAAATCCAAAAAGGAGTGGTCAAAGTACTCGTCATACCAACTAATGAAGAACTAGAGATCGCAAATCAGAGTTATCAACTAATCAATGGTTAGAAAGTGAGTAACTATTCTGGCGATAGAAATGAGAAATATCATTTTGAGTAAGAATAGAGACTATTAATTAATTAATTGACCGCTAATTATTCTATCTTAATAAAAACTTAATCAAAATGACACACTTCAGAACAGAACTCTTCATCGACGAAAACCCAGACAAAATTGAATACGGTTCGAAAATTTTATCAATAGGATCTGGGTTTTCAACGCTATTTGAAGATCATCTATCCAAGTACAACTTTGATGTTTTGTCTAATCCATATGGAACAATCTACAACCCCATTTCCATATTTAATCTGATTAGCACTACTCTCAAGAACGAAGACATCAGTCAAAAGTATATTACTGAAAATGATGGGTACTGGAATCACTTCGAGTTTCATTCTAGGACAAAATCTGAAACAAAAATCGAGTTAATCAACAAGCTCAACGACACCATTGAAAAAACGCATGACTACCTCAATCAAACTGACTACCTAGTCATTACACTTGGATCTGCATTTGTATACAAACTAGCCTCAGACAATCATGTGGTCGCCAACTGCCATCGAGCTCCCAACAATCAATTCAACAAAGAGTTGTTGTCACCTCAAGCTATCGTTGATGGGTTTCGATCTATATATGGACAACTCAACCAAGTCAAGAATATCATCTTAGTCGTCAGTCCAACGCAACACACCAAAGATTCTCTCACCCTCAATGCAGTGAGTAAATCCACCTTGAGGCTGGCTTGTCATATGATCATGAGTGAATTTCCTTACGTGAAGTATTTTCCGGCATATGAGTTCTTGAATAGTGACCTGAGAGATTATCGCTTCTATGAAAAGGATCTGATCCACCCAACGGAATTGGCCTCAGATTATATCTTCAAGAAATTTGTAGAAAGTTATATTCACCCAGACATTAAAAATGACATCCTCGCGATTGAAGACTTGCTAAGTAGCATGCATCACGCTCCCTACAACCCACAAAGCCAGGAATATCAAAAAAGCATCCAAGAAGTAATGGCAAAGATTGATCAACTGAGTGACCAGATGGACTTATCAGGATTATTGGGAGAGTTAAAGGGCCGAATGGTTTAATTAAATCTTTGCCTAAAATAATACCGAAGCACTAACCCGGGCATTAAAGCCAGCCGCACTTATTCCAGAAGAATAAGAGCGGTAGTGTTGATCTAGTATATTCTCTAAAGCTGCCGTCATGGACCACTTTTTATTGAATTGATACGACGAACGAAGATTGACGGTATACCAAGCCAAAGCACCATTCGAACTATATAGATAAGCTTTACTTTGCTCTGATGGAGCCAGTTTATCAAACGGAACTGAACCTTGAAAATTCATGAACAATTCTGATTTAAATTTTAGACGTTGATAAATTACAGATACATTTCCAAATAGAGGTGTGACATGACGCAGTGGCTCATGTTCTACCAAGTCTTCCCCAAAGCTATTACTGACATTTGCTTTCACACCCAAGTGCTCAGACACAAATACTTTAGCGCCTAATGAATAACCCCAAATATATGCCTCACCAACGTTGACTAATGCTGCCATCGGGAATTCTTCTCCTTCATATATGATTGTAGATTCACCATTATAACTGTAAGGCCTTCTCACCATCGCACTCTTTAATTGGGTATAATATATCACTCCTTCGATCTGAAACGCGTCACGTACCTTCCAGTCTATACCCGTTTCATAATTCAAAGTATACTCAGGTTCCAAATCCTCATTGGGCACCACCACCACATCACCCGAATCAAACACCTTCCCAGCATCATCCAGGTTTGGCACTCTAAAACCTGATGAAAACAATACCTTCCATCTCAAGTATTTGTTAATGGTCACGACAGTCCCCAAAGTCCCACTCCATGCTCCATTGCTCTGATGAATATCATCAAAAGGTAAACTGTAAGAGATGTTATCGAACTGAGCATCTAATACAATATCTGTATATCTCAAACCAGAGGTCAAGGACAACCAATCCGTCGCTTTATGGTTCAAACTTGCATAGGCAGCCCAAGACTGATATTGGCTACCACCGTCAGGATATCTGGTATCCAAGTAGTCTGATTCTCCAGTCTCAATATTCTCTACAGAAGCTGTTGATGTCACGTCATTCCACAAAAATTCACCTCCGTAGAAAAGCTCAGTTTTCGCACCTATTTTTTTATCCAAATCCAAATTAGCTGTCACGACATCCACCTGTTCATTACGGTGATTAATACTTGCGTTTTGATACTTTCGATTGTGTCTAGATTCTTCTACATCTTGATACGAAACAGTCAACTTCACCCCGTTATACAATGCATTTTCACTATAGTTAGAGAATGTCAAAGCATGCATAGCAAATTCCTGAGGGCCATAATACCATTCAGCATTCTTTAACGCACCTTCATCTGTACGCTGCGTCAATCTATCATACCTCGGCACATCTGAAGAGGTACTGTAATACAAGGTGTAAGAAAGATCTGATTTTTTGGACAAGCGCAATGAGGCTTTATTCATTAAGTTATATTGGTGGTAACCCGAATACTTCTGCACATTGACATTATTATTTTGAATGATTTGATCTTCTCCTTCTACCCTATCGATATATTCTAATCTTTTACCAAAATCAGGATGGTCAGTAGCTCTTTGTGAGCCTGTTCTAAGATCAGAAAACCCACTATAACTAAACCCTAAAACATTTGTGAATCGCTTTGACGCAAATTGAAATTGAGCATGACTTGTACGCTCGTGATTGGCACTCGAATACCTGAGCATCATCTTACCAGAAACCTCCGGACTATCCTCGTCTATAAAATTAGGTTTGATGGTATTGAAAGTCATCGTACCTCCCAACGCATCACTTCCATACAAAGCAGAAGATGGACCAAACACAACCTCCGAAGAGGAAAGTAAATTTGGATCAATGACAATTACATTTTGAAGGTTTCCACTTCGGTAGATTGCATTATTTAATCTTACCCCATCCAAAACCAACAGCAATGAACTAGCTGAAAACCCACGTATCATAGGGCTTCCTCCTCCCAATTGACTTTTTTGAACAAAGACCTTACCAGTTGAACTCAATAAATCTGCAGATGTTTGAGGGTTGTTAAATGCGATGTCTTTTGGCGTCACCTTTAAGACTTCTTGTGTCAACAAGTTACTTCCCTGTTCCCACTTAGTAGCAGCGACTACAACTTCTTCAAACTGAAAAATCTTCGCTTCTAAATATATTTTGACTTGATCATTACCAATCTGATCGGCAGAGATTGATATTTCATTGTAGGCAGGATGACTGATCACAAAGACATCCGAGGAGTCGCTATTTTCTACATAAGCCAACCCGTTTTCGTTCGACAGTGCTAATTGACCACTTGTTTTTGAGGTGACAGAAGCATCCTCGATCGGAAGCCTCGTCCCGTATTCCCTAATAAATAATTCCTGACTTGATGCTACGGATGTCGTTGCAAACAATAGAAAGAAAAGTAGTCCCCGAAGGGACCATATTTTTAAAAGCATATAAAAGTTGTAAGCAAAAATAAAGCCACAGACTTATTCACCAAACTCCGTCCAGCCTAAAGCCGCTGACCCTAGAACAGCAGCATTTTTATCCATCAGAGAAGACGGTCTCAAATCCACTAAATTTTTAAACGGCTTGAACATTTTCTCTTCCATGTAATGCTTGGCTGGATCCAATAGATACTCTCCTGCATGTACCAATCCACCAAACAAGAAAATTGTTTTTGGACTCGTATGCAATACCGTATCGGCCAACTTTTGCCCTAGTATTTTTCCAGTATATTCAAATGCTTTGATTGCAATAAAATCATGATTCTTTGCCGCCTCAGTGATTGCTTTACCATCCAAATCATTATAAGAGATGTCTCTTAATACACTTGGTCGAGTATAATCAGCCATCAATTTAGAAACTGTCCTTTTAATTCCTGTAGCAGACACATAAGTCTCAAGACACCCTCTACGACCGCATGCACAATATCTACCTTCAGGATTAACACTGACATGTCCTAACTCTCCAGCCATTCCGGTATTCCCGTAGACCAACTTGCCATCTACTACAATACCACTACCCAAACCAGTACCTAACGTAAAAACAACAAAATCTTTGATTCCTCGAGCACCACCAAATTTCATTTCTCCCAATGCGGCAGCATTGGCATCATTAGTTAATGATACTGGAATTTTAAATCTTGCCGTAAACTGATCTTTAAAATCAACAATCTCACCCCAATTCAGATTAGGAGCATGCTCAATTGTCCCTTTGTAATAATTACCATTAGGAGCGCCAACACCTGCACCTATTACTGCATATTCTTTTATTAAACCGCCAATATGGCCTTCCAAATTATCTAAAAAAGTAGGGAAGTCAAGATCTGCTTGAGTGGAAAAAGACCCCTCATGAGAGATTTCTCCCTCTCTATCTACCAACCCAAATTTAGTATTCGTACCTCCAATGTCAATTCCTAGTATATATTCAGCCATATTGTATAAATTAAATCGCTAATTTAGAACACCAGTTAAATAAAAAGGACTCAATCTCAAATTTTTAATGGCTTTAGGTAAAAAAAATGCCCCTTATTAAAAAATCTAAATACGGCAACTTTTTGCACCCGTTTAGAAACGGTCATCTGGAGACTCTAACACCGAGTCTATTCAGGAATATAACTGGTATCAACTATCAGAGAGAGCGAATCAATACACCTGACGATGATTTTCTAGAGTTGGACTGGCTGACTGGTAGTTCCAACAAACTCATTATTATTTCTCACGGACTCGAAGGAGATAGTAACAGACATTATGTAAGAAGCTGCGCTAGATATTTTCACGAAAGAGGCTATGACATACTTGCTTGGAATTACCGATCATGTGGGAGTGAGATGAACAAAAATCTCAGGCTCTATCACCATGGCGTCACTGATGATCTAGAAACGGTGGTTAAACATGCAATTGACACTCGTAGATACAGAAGCATTGGTCTAGTCGGCTATTCGATGGGCGGCAGTACTACCCTCAAATATTTGGGAGAAAGTGGCTATACGACACCCAAGCACATCGTTGCAGCAGCTGTCTTTTCAGTACCATGTAACCTCTGGGATAGTGCACATCAGTTGTCTTTCAAAGAAAACTCCTTTTACAATAATCGGTTCATGAAAAAATTGATTGAAAAGGTAAAAAGAAAGCATGCCCAATACCCTGACAAAATCAATATCGACGGCATAGATGAAATCAAATCGTTTGGTGAGTTTGACGAACGATATACTGCGCCCCTTCATGGCTTTAGGAACGCGAGACATTTCTATACTACTTCTACATCCGACTTACATTTCCCTAGTATACAAGTACCTTCTTTGATTGTCAATGCACTCAACGACCCCATGCTTGGAGAAAAATGTTATCCATACAAGGCTTGCGAAGATCACAAACATCTCGCATTAGAAACACCTAGATGTGGTGGACATGTAGGATTCTCCTTGAGAGGCAAGAACTACAGTTGGATGGATCAGCGGGCATTTGAATTTATTGACCCGTTCATGCGAGACTGGAACCTTCATTGACCCTCTGATCAATCCTTTTGTTCATCACGGCAAACCAAAGTGGTGGGATCATACTCAACAACATCATACCAGGATAACCAGTTGGCAACTGAGGACTCCCCTCATGATTTATTAAGATTTGATACTTGCGACTCGCTTTGTAATGATGATCGGAATGCCGAGACAATTCAAATAGCACCAACCTACCAATCATGTGATTGGAATTCCAAGAGTGCCAAGGCTGTACACGTTCATAAAGTCCACTCCCTTTTTTTGTTCGCTCCAACCCATAATGTTCGATATAATTAACCGTCTCCAACAATAGAATTCCTATCAAAGCTGCTCCAATAAAACTAAACAGCACCATCAATCCAAAATACCAATAGATGACAACTATCAATAACAATTGCAGCAATTGAAATCTCAACATTTGATTAGATAGAGAAAATGGAGATTGACTATTTGACTTCAAACGTTTTGCTTCTATTCCCCATGCAGTCCAATGCGCCATCCCGATAGATCTAAACCAAAATGTAAAAACCGATTCATTTCTACGCGCGGAAGATGGATCCTCACTAGTCGCAACATTTTTATGATGTCCGCGATTGTGTTCAATAAAGAACTGTAAATACAGAGAAGTCAACAAAAGCAATTGTGCCATCCACTGTTCGTATTTCTCCTTTCTATGTCCCAATTCATGTGCTACATTGATCCCTATGACCCCACAAGAAATCCCCATAGAACTAATAACCCCCACATATTCCACGACAGTTAAATCTGAGCTTTTCATGATCCACAAAAACTCCCAAAGCAAAAACAATTGAGTAGGAACCATTAGATAGAGGACAATATCAAAACCTCTATTGGCTAATAATTTGGGCTCCTCATCCGCCAAATGATTGTGATCATTGCTATTAACCAACAATTCCAACAAAGGAATAAATACAAAGCCATAAATCAAAGAAGAGAGTGTCACCCAACCACTTGCGTGCATGGCAAAATAAGACACCAAAGGAATCGTAAAGACAGTTATATATTTTAGAAAGGAAAATTTCATGAGCATGATATACTCATAAATTTATCTCATCAACAGCAAGAATCAAAATTAGTTGATATCTCCAAAAGAGAACAGGTACCCAATTGTAACCCCAATACCAATATGATTAGAAAAATTTGGTATCCCAGTATCAAAAGTTATAGGATCTATAAAATTACCCAGGCTATAATTAAAGGCTCCTTCTAGCATCAATGTACCAAAATTAAAATCGTAGAACACCCCCGCACCTGCTCGATAACCATAACCCCATTTAGGATCTCTAGATTCATCATAGTGCGAAAAATCATCATCCCCAGGATCACTGGTGACATTTTTCTCTTTTACCCTTACTAGATATTCAAAGTAGCATCCTGCATTCAAGAAAATATGTAAACGATCTTTTCCTGTATGGAGATTAAAAAGTAATGGGAGCTCCATGTAATCAAAATTAGCTTGATAATCCTCCTGCCCTTCGAACCGTTGCACGTATCCTTTTTGTGTATAATTCAACTCTGCTTGTATACCTATATTATGACGAAGGAAATTCATCACAACAAGACCACCTTGAAAACCTGAATTCCAACCGATCTCTGCGTTGTAACGATATATATTGTGATAGATATTGGCAGTAGAAATATTGTAACCTCCTTTGACCCCTATATAGGTTTTTCTTCCTTGGGCCTTTTCTTGCCCATGAACTTTTGACACACCACTAAGGGATATCACTAAGATTAATATGGTGTATAGATGCTTCATATAAAATACGGCGCTAAATTATACAATCAGCATCATATTTAAACGACATTGATATAATATTGCTGCATGATTGAAACTGGGCATATCAAATTGGTTGTTTTGGATGTAGACGGAACGATGACCGACGGTAGCATCAATGTAATGGATGACGGGAGTCAATTCAAGAAATTCAGCGCCAAAGATGGCCTGGGCATCAAATTGATGATCAAAAAGGGTATCGAGGTTGCCATCATCAGTCATAGTAGTACAGGTGCCGCAATCGATGCTAGAGCTAGCATGCTCGGAATCAAGAAGGTTTATTGGGGACAAGAAGAAAAAGACATCATTCTTGACCAATGGCTAAAAGAACTCAATATCAATCACAGTGAGGTCGCTTTTATCGGTGATGATCTCAACGATCTACCCGCTATGCGAAAGGTGGGAATCTCTGCATGTCCAAGTGACAGTTCATCAGAAGTAAAGGACTATGTGGATATTGTAATGGAAGCAAAAGGTGGTGACGGTTGTGTCAGAGAATTCGCTGACAAATACATGAAAGTCAAATACTGAGCACTTACGTATTTAAACCTTCGCTAGCACCTTGCTAATGACAGTAAATATCCTATTTTTGCACAAAATTGAAATAGCATGAGCGTATTAGTAAATAAAGATTCAAAAATCATAGTTCAAGGTTTCACTGGTACTGAAGGTACATTCCATGCTTCTCAAATGATTGAGTACGGCAGCAATGTAGTTGGAGGTGTTACACCTGGTAAAGGAGGTCAAACTCACCTAGACAGACCTGTGTTCAACACTGTTATTGATGCAGTAGAAAAAGCGGGAGCTGATACTTCTATTATTTTCGTACCACCAGCATTCGCTGCTGATGCGATCATGGAAGCTGCTGACGCAGGCATCAAAGTAATCATCACTATCACGGAAGGAATCCCTGTGAAAGACATGATTACAGCAAAAAATTACATCTCAGGTAAAGACTTGATCTTGATTGGACCTAACTGCCCGGGAGTTATTACTCCTGGAGAAGCAAAAGTAGGCATCATGCCTGGTTTCGTTTTCAAATCAGGAAAAATTGGTATCGTTTCTAAGTCTGGAACATTGACTTATGAAGCTGCTGACCAAGTAGTAAAAGCTGGTTTGGGTATCTCAACTGCCATCGGTATTGGTGGAGATCCGATTATTGGCACTTCTACTAAGCAAGCGGTACAAATGTTGATGGCTGACCCTGACACTGACGCAATCGTCATGATTGGTGAGATCGGCGGTAACTACGAAGCTGAAGCTGCTAAATGGATCAAAGAACAAGGTAATCCAAAGCCTGTTGTTGGATTTATCGCTGGACAAACTGCTCCTAAAGGTAAAAGAATGGGTCATGCTGGTGCAATCATTGGTGGAGAAGACGATACTGCGGAAGCTAAGATGAAAATCATGAGTGAATGTGGATTACATGTAGTGAATTCACCTGCTGACATTGGAGAGACTATTGCAAAAGCACTAGCTTAATTAGATACTAGATTCTAGACTTTAGAATCAAGACATTTTTGAAACGCTGAGAAAATTCATTTTCCTCAGCGTTTTTTATTTCCCAACATTTTAAGTCATTCCCTGGTTAATTTAGAAATTAACTACGTTTTCTAGATTCATTTTTAATATTTATAAATTGTCATAAGAATTGATTCTTTTATATTGGCTCTAATATCCAAAAATCTAAAAAAATATGAAACATTTCAACTTGCACAACGGCGATCAATTCCCTGCGCTGGGTTTGGGAACATGGAAATCTGAAAAAGGAGAGGTTTACAATGCTATAAGAGAAGCCATCACGCTTGGGTACCGCCATTTTGACTGTGCGTTGATCTATGGTAATGAACTAGAAATTGGCCAAGCTTTTCAAGATGCAATTCAAGCAGGTGAAGTAACGAGAAAGGAACTATGGATCACATCCAAACTATGGAACACCCATCATAGACAAGCTGATGTAGTCAAAGCGATTGAAACAACTCTTGGAGATCTCGGACTAGATTATCTAGACTTATACCTAATACACTGGCCTATTGCACAAAAAATTGATATAGCATTCCCCACACAAGGAGAAGACCTCATTAGTTTAAAAGAGATCAGTTTAGAAGAGACTTGGTCTGGAATGGAAGATTGTTTCAACAAAGGGTTGGCAAAACATATAGGTACAGCCAACTTCAGTAGAAAAAAATTAGCTCAGGTAAATAAAACTGCACAGGTTAAAATAGAAGTAAATCAAGTCGAGTTGCACCCCTTATTGGCCCAAAAAGAATTGAAAACATATTGCGATCAAGAGAGCATCATCCTCACAGCATACTCACCATTAGGATCAAGAGACCGTGCTGATGCAATGAAAGCCGATGATGAGCCGAACTTATTTGAGCTACCAGCTATAATCACGATTGCTGAGAAACATAATCTCTCACCTGCACAAATATTACTTGCCTGGGCGATCAATAGAGGAACTACCGTCATACCAAAATCCACCAATCCAGCGCGACTCAAACAAAACCTAGAGGCTGCTGAGATCGATCTCACAGCAGCAGAAATGGACGTGATCAATTCTATAGATCAGCATTATCGCTATGTCCATGGAAAATTCTTTGCCTTGCCGGGATCTGACTATACCGTTGAGAATATGTGGGATGAATAACCATCCAATTTGACTACATCATAAAATTTCAATAATTGAATGTCAATTTTAATTCCGCATTAATTGTTCATTTCCTAAATTAGCCATCTATATCACTATCATCTATTATCACATCACATGAAGATCTTACAAAACACAAGTTTAGTTATCATATTTTCAATTCTGATTGTTGCCTGTGGAGGCAAAAAAGAAGAAAAAGTCACTACTTCTAATGTTAAGGAAAAGGTGGAAAAAGAATTTAATTATCCAATACCTACTTCATACGAAGTTACCACATTGCTTCAGGAGGCAAATGCAGCTTTCGTTTTGAATGTCACCAATCCTATCGAAAACGTTGACAAGTACGAAACACAAAGATCTAAGGCCTTGAATCTTGGTATTTACGGTGCTGACTTGAGTTATGCAAGCACTTACAATATGAATACCGAAACAATGGCTTTCTTAAAAGTGTCTAAACAATTGATTGATGGATTAGAAATCCCAGGTGTATTCAATGAAGCAATGGTGGCAAGAGTAGAAGAAAATATCGACAACCAAGATTCATTGATTTTGATTATCACCGAATCTTTCTACAACACTTATGAGCAACTGAACCAGACTGGACAAGACAAGATCTCTTTCCTTGTCGTGACAGGTAGCTGGATCGAAGGGTTGTATATTACAACTCAATTGGCAGTCTCAAGTAATTACGATCCAAAAATCATGTCTATCATTGCTGATCAAAAAAATGCGGCTGACATCTTGGCTAAATCTGCTTTGCAATATGGAGATGATAAAGATGTATCTTCAATCATGCCATTGCTAAACTTCATGAAGTTGGCATATGAAGGAGTAGACACAGCTGTAGGGATAACTGAAGGACAATTGAATGACATCACAGCTAACATAGTATCTACCAGAAATGAAATTATAGAATAAGCTAGTCTAGCAATCCGAAAGGAGGCTGTATCAAAAGTCTTGTATACGTCAAGTCAAATATTTTATTTTGACAAGGTATATTTAAGATAGACTTTTGACACAGCCTTTTTTTATTTCTATCTTCGTTACAACAAAACACCCTATTCTATAACCATGAGTGAATCGATTATCAATGCATTAATGAGACTCTTTGCCATCATCGAAAGTGTCAAAGATGAAGTAGTTGATTCAGGAAAATTGATTGTCAAGCCCTACCTAGACAAACAGCTCAACCATGAGCTATCTGAACAATACCTTCAATTGTTCAAAGACTATGTCGAATTCTACCGCAGAGAGGCCAACGAGTCATCTGTAGATATAGAAAATGAAACCAAAAACATTATTCAAGTAACCAAAATCTGTCAACAGCTCAACAAAGAACTGCTACAAAAAGAACGGGTTTTGGTATTCATCCAACTCGTAGAACTTATCAATACAGATAAAAAAGTCTCTACTAGAGAAAATGACTTCATGCAACTGGTTGCTTTAAATTTCAATATTTCGAAGCAAGAGTCTGACAACATCTGTTCTTTCATCCTTGAATCTGACATCCATAATGTCAACAAGGCTAATGGTATGGTTATCGATAGCAAAGTCACCGAGTGGCCTAAAGAAATTGCTTGGATGATGAAGAAAAAGAATGAACCTGGCATAACTGATTTTCGACATATTCAAGTTGAGAACCTGTTTGGCACCATTACAGTTTTGTTCATTGAAAGTGTTCACACCTTTGCATTCAGATATATCGGCCCTTTAAATCTATTCGTAGAGGGTAACAAAATCCATAATGGCAAGTCCTATATCCTCAGACCAGGAGCGATCATTAAAGGAACAACCATCAACCCCATTTATGAGTCGGACATCAGTAAAAAATTCCTACTAGATGTAAGAAAAACTAAAATCATTATGGAGGCCGATGAGATGGCTTTCACTTTCAAAAACAGTGACAATGGCATCAAACCATTTAGTTTCATTGAAGAGTCTGGTCAGTTAATTGGCATCATGGGAGGTAGCGGCACGGGTAAGTCTACTTTGATGAACTTACTAAACGGCAAACTTAAACCTAGTGAGGGAAGCATTAAAATCAATGGCTATAGTATTGAAAAAAGCATAGAGGCTGGTGTGATTGGTTATGTACCTCAAGATGACTTGTTATTTGAAGAACTGACGGTCTACGAAAACCTTTATTTCAATGCAAAATTATGCTTTGGTGACCTTCCAGAACCCAGGATAGAAAGGGAAGTAAATAAGGTATTAGAAAACCTCGACATTGAAGATATAAAAGACCTTAAAGTTGGCGATCCACTAAACAAAACCATCAGTGGTGGTCAACGAAAGCGTCTAAACATAGCTTTGGAAATGTTGCGTGAGCCGTCTGTACTTTTCGTAGATGAGCCTACCTCAGGACTGTCCTCAATGGATTCGGAGAAAGTGATGAACTTACTCAAAGACCAAACAAGGCAGGGAAAATTGGTGATTATCATCATCCACCAACCTTCTTCCGACATCTTCAAATTGTTTGACAAGTTATGGTTATTGGACAAAGGAGGCTACCCGATCTACACAGGCAATCCTGTGGATGCAGTGGTCTATTTCAAAACCATGAATACGCAAGTCAACGCTGCGGAAAGTGAGTGTCGAACTTGTGGAAATGTGATTCCTGAGCAAATCCTACACATCATAGAAACAAAGGAAATTGATGAAAAAGGACATAGTACCAAACATCGAAAAATACCCCCAACAGGCTGGTATGAAAAATTCAAAGAGAACATCAGTTCTCAAAAGAAAAAGCAGACTTATGAAACTGCATTACCCCCCTCTAATTTCTTAATCCCCGGTCTGTTCAAACAGTCTACCATCTATTTACAAAGAATTTTACTCTCCAAGAAAAGTAATATCCAATACATCATGCTCAACATATTTGAGCCCCCAATTCTTGCAATACTTCTTGGTTTCTTAGCCAAATACTCAGAAACATCACATTATATATTCAGTGAAAACCGAAATATTCCAGTCTATCTATTCATGACGATAGTAGTAAGTATGTTCATGGGACTTACTGTCAGTGCAGAAGAGATCTTCAAGGACAAAAAAATACTAGAACGAGAATCCTTTCTTAACTTAAGTAGGTTCAGTTATATCAATTCGAAAATATTCTACCTTTTCGGTCTATCAGCTTTACAGACATTGGCATTCGCCTTTTTGGGCAATTATCTATTAGAATTATCAGGGCTCACCTTTCAATATTGGCTGATCCTCTTTTCTACTGCTTGTTTTGCTAATATGGTTGGACTTAATATATCCTCGGGCTTTAATTCGATTGTAACAATATATATTCTGATCCCGCTAATATTGGTCCCTCAACTCCTACTAGGTGGGGCTATGATCAAATTTGATGATCTGAACCACGACATAGGAGACAAGAAGAATGTCCCTATAGTAGGCAATTTGATGGTATCTAGGTGGGCGTACGAGGCATTAGCAGTAGAACAAGCAGCCAACAATCATTACCGCAGAAACTTCTTTGCATATGACAAGAGAATGAGTGAGGCCAGTTATCAATTTGCCTACTTGATCCCTAACCTCTCAGGAAAGCTTAAAAGCGCCTATAATAGCGCTTTATCAAACAATCATAGCAATGAGGCTATTTACAATTTGATGATTTGTAGAAATGAAATTGGTGAGCTGGGGAACAAAGATGGCAATCGAAACTTCGCTCAATTAGATGATCTATACTTTGAAAATCTAGATTCTGCTCTTTATACACAAACGCTAGACTATCTCCGCAATCTTAAAAAGAAGTACAAGGCGAAAAAACAAATTGCAGTCCATGAGCGAGATTCTGTATACAAAGAGCTCATTAGCCAAATCGGGAAAGATGGACTCGTCACATTAAAGCATAACCATCACAATGACGCCTTACACTCGCTAGTGCTTAACAGGTCCAAAATCCGGAAGGTATATGAGGGTGACGAAGAGTTAATTCAAAAGAAGGACCCTATTTACATGACCCCTGAATCGAAACTTGGCAATGCACACTTTTATGCCCCTGTTAAGGCACTAGGTAATTTGGAGATCAAGACATTCTATTTCAACTTGATGCTGATATGGCTGATCACAGCTATATGTTATATCACGTTGTACTTTGATAGTTTGAGAAAGTTTCTTGAGTACCTCTCAAGGAGGTTTACAAAGCACTAATACTGAAAGGCACAGTAGTACTAGTTTTATACGGAAGGTTAAACTTTCTACTCTACCCCTTCCATATCACTTAACTCTAACTTAAGTGCTTTTGTAGAAATTTGAATTTCGACAAGGGAAAAAAGGAGAGAAACAAGGAGTGAAAGCAAACTAGCTGCAAAAAGATAGTTGGCCAAAGTATGATACTCTCGAAACAGTACAAACATACAAGCCACTGTAAATAAGAAACTCAATACTCCAAAAGCCTGCATTCGCCTGACAAGTACCAGACGTTGTCTTAAATTTTTGATTTGTAGAACAACATGTTTTAACTCATGATTCTTTTGATACTGAGCATGCAATCCTCTTATTAGAGTAGCCAAAGCTAAAAACCGATTAGTATAGGCCAACATCAACAGTGTGATAGCAGGGAACAACAATGCAGGCGTAGAGATTTCTAACTGCACAGCCATTTATTTTTCGATCAATTCTATTAATTTACCCGCATCCCAAGGCTTCCCTACGCTACCATCCAAATTATAAGAGGCAATAGCATGTCTGATAATTTCGTCATTGACATATTCAGAGATGATAATTCTTTTCATATGCGGATATTTCTCACTTACAATTGAGAGCATTTCTACCCCAGTCATACCTGGCATACGGTGATCACAAACAATGATATCGTATTTTTCATTTTCCAACAACACCATACCCTCTTCAGCACTCACAGCTGTAGTTACGAGATATCTTCTTTTAAATGCGATTCTAAAAACATTGAGATTGGCCACCTCATCATCCACGTATAATAGCTTCTTCTTATCTGCCATATTAGTTTGTTTTCTCTAGCTTATTGATGAACGTAAACTACAAAATTTATCCTGTTTTGAAAAAATTTAAAATGCTTCTTTCACAGAAAGGTAAAAAGCAGATTGCCCATCAGAAGTAAAACCAAGGTCAAGTCTAACATTAAGCTTTTCATCTTTTAATGCATTGAATCGACCACCAAGACCATAGATAAAAGTTAAATCATCAAATGGTTTCACCTCTTCTAACTCACTTTCTGTACCAAATGTTTTACCTGTTCCAGCATATATTACACCTCCCAATCTCCAAAAGAGTTCTTGTCTCGCCTCCACTTGTACAAAAACTGAATGTTTATCACGGTACAAGTTCTTATGATCAATCCCACGTAATCTTTTCGCACCACCAATTTGATTCATTTTATAAAATGGAATATCTCCATATAAAGTAAAATTAGTCTGTACTTGATAGGCAATCACATTCTTAGGAATGAAGGTCCTGAAATATTGCCTGTAGTCAAAATTGAAAACACCATAGTTAAAATCTCCACCCAAGCCTTTTCCATAGAAGTTAAACCCAGATAGTAAATAAGAACCTTTTTTGGGATACAAAGTATTATCTCTTGTATCAATAGTCATCACGGGACCTATTCCCATATTCCAGCCACCAGATCTCCCTACAGGGTCTTGAGTTTCAAGCATCCCTCCTTCTACTACATTGGCAATCTTATTGTATTGCCAATCATATTGCAACCCGAAAAAACTCTTTTGATTAAAAGTCTTCAACACACTTCCCTCTAAACTGAAATAGTTATCTTCTAGCGACTCATAAGTATCTTTCTCAACTTCAGGCCCTGTACCGAAATACTTATCTGGAAATTTAAAAACACGTAATTGAGAATTAATATTGATCCCATTGGGCAAATAGGTTTCGTATTCAATACTTGTCAGAAATTGTTTATTGGTCGTCCAAATGATATATGGACTGATAACTGTGGGGCGTGAGAATTCACTTGTAGTGTCCTTAGGTTGCATCACAAAGAATGCAATCACACCTAAATTAACACCTGTCTCTGGCGTATAGCCAAGAGCCGGATAGAAAGCGGTCTTAATCTTTTTCTCCTTTTTTGCAATACTTTTTATACTGTCGCTCTTCTGTCCAATTGAACTCCATGCCGAAAGGCAGAAAAGAGACAATACAAAAAGGTATTTCGTCATAATTATTCCTTTGGCAATAAATCTATTCCAAGATCAGTCAATTGATCACTTGAAATTGCAGATGGAGATTCAATCATTACATCTCTAGCCGAAGTGTTCTTAGGGAATGCAATGAAATCTCTAATAGATTCAGACCCACCAAACATAGAACATAATCTATCAAACCCAAAAGCAATACCACCATGTGGAGGTGCGCCATACTCAAATGCTTCCATCAAGAAACCAAACTGATCTTTTGCTTCTTCATCACTAAAACCTAAATGCTTAAACATTAAAGCTTGTGTCTCTTTGTCATGAATTCTAATAGATCCACCGCCTATCTCCGTACCGTTGATGACCAAATCATATGCATTGGCTTTTACAGCTCCAGGATCAGTATCCAACATTGGGATCTGCTCTGCTTTAGGAGAAGTAAATGGATGGTGCATCGCATGATATCTCTTAGAATCTTCATCCCATTCTAATAATGGAAAATCCAATACCCACAATGGTTTGAAATTCATTGGGTCTTTCAACTCTAACAAATCACCCATATGTAAACGAAGATCATTCATTTGCTTACGAGCAGCATCCGTTCCTCCAGACAATACCAAGATCAAATCTCCTGGCTTAGCTCCTGCCTTATCAGCCCAAGCTTTCAAGTCTTCTTGCGAATAGAATTTATCAACAGATGATTTGAATGTACCATCTGCATTACACTTCAAATAAACCAACCCTTTGGCACCAACTTGAGGTCTCTTGACATAATCAGTCAACCCATCTAATTGCTTTCTAGTCCACTCTGCACATCCTTCTGCACAGATTCCAACTACCAATTCAGCTTGATCAAATACGTTAAAACCTTTGTTCTGTGCTACATCGTTCAGCTCAACGAACTCCATACCAAACCTTACATCTGGTTTGTCAGAACCGTACAATCTCATGGCATCATCGTATTGCATGTGAACAAATTCACCTACTTCTACATTCAATGCTTCTTTGAAAAGGAATCTTGTTAGTCCTTCGAATGTATCTAATATATCTTTCTGAGTTACAAATGACATTTCACAATCAATCTGTGTAAACTCTGGCTGTCTATCCGCTCTCAAATCTTCATCTCTGAAACACTTCACTATTTGGAAGTATCTATCGAATCCAGATACCATCAACAACTGCTTGAAAGTCTGTGGTGATTGAGGTAATGCATAAAACTCCCCTTTATTCACTCTAGATGGCACGACGAAATCTCTTGCTCCCTCAGGAGTTGACTTGATCAATACTGGAGTTTCAACTTCTATGAATGATTGATCAGACAAATATTTTCTTGTAGCCTGCAGCATTTTGTGACGAAGTATCAATTTATCTCTTACCTCATTTCTTCTCAAGTCCAGGTATCGATACTTCATTCTCAACTCTTCTCCACCATCAGTATTATCATCAATAATAAATGGAGGCACCTTAGAAGCATTCAATACTTCTAAGTCAGATACTTTAATTTCTATTTCACCAGTTGGCATCTTATCGTTCTTGGCATACCTTTCTACTACCTGGCCAGTGGCCTTCAATACGAACTCACGACCAGTAGACTTGGCAGTCTCTATAGCAGCTGCGTTGCTAGAACCTTCTTCAAAGATCAATTGAGTAATGCCATATCGGTCTCTCAAATCAATCCAGACCATTCCACCTTTGTCTCTAACCTTTTGAACCCAACCACAAAGTATTACTTCTTGATCAGTATCTGCTATCCTTAGTTCACCACAAGTGTGTGTCCTTAACATGCTATTTTATTTAGTAGTAAAAATTGAGGCGCAAATTTAATCATTGTCATCTATTGGGCTTCATAGCCAAGTACTTTAATTTTGTTTTTTTCTTTCGTACTTACTGAATTCAATTTGATTGTCAATTATTCAACCTATTATTATTGAATAAACGGCTATCATTCGATAGTATCAATTAACCATTATTAGAAAGCAATGATTAAGTCAATCATAATAATCAGTTCTCTTTTCCTCTCTATCAATCAAAATTTAGTCAAAAGAGAAGTCGCGGATAATGTCTTCATGAACATCCCTGATGATTTTCGTCCAATGACAGATGACGAAATAGTTAGTAAATATTACACAACAACCAAACCGTTTGTATTACTAACTAACCCCGACATGACTGTTGACCTAGGAATCAATAAGTCTACTACACAATGGAACCCTGATGACATAGAGATGATGGTCAAATTTCAAAAGGCTAACATCTTCAGCTTATACGATAAGATTGACATCCTTTCCGAAGGCACCAAAATGATTGAGGATAGAAAATACGTCTATCTAGAATTCGAATCAACCATCAACGCCGAAACAGAGTCGATTCGCCCAAAACCAGCCATCAGGAAATACACGTACATGCAATATGTGATTATCAAAGGCCAGACTTATGTTTTCAATTTCACTACTCCAATCGAATTAAAATCCAAGTGGCAAAGTAGCGTCACTGAGATAATGAAAAGTGCTGTATTTAAAGGAAAAAGAAAATGATAGAGGGACTTCACAGTGATGAGGCTTTTATGAAAGAAGCGCTCAAACAAGCCAAATATGCGTTCGAAGAAGGTGAAGTTCCTGTAGGAGCTGTCGTCGTTTGTGAAAACAAAATCATTGCACGTGCCTACAATCAGAGTGAAAGACTCAATGACGTCACAGCACATGCTGAGATGTTAGCCATCACTTCAGCAGCCAACAACTTGGGGGCTAAGTACCTCTCCAAATGCAAACTCTATGTAACAATGGAGCCTTGCACGATGTGTGCCGGTGCAACTTACTGGTCTCAGTTGGACGAAATCGTGTTTGGGGCATATGACGACAAACGTGGCTATTCCAAACTAGCTCCTGACTCTCTTCATCCCAAAGCTGTTGTAAAAGGCGGCATATTGGAAAAAGAATGTAGTGATTTAATAAAAGAGTTTTTTGCAAAGCTGAGAGAGTAACTACTTTCAATTTCACAAACTTCTCCCTTTCTATAGAGTGATCAATAAATTCAATTAGGATATAAAATAGAATGATTAAAAATTAGACTATTCTCTAAAAGAACTTCTACTTTTACTATTCAATAATTTTCACACTAAAAAGATAACAAAATGGCTTTTGAATTACCATCGTTACCATACGCACATGACGCCTTAGAACCTAACATTGACAAGGCAACAATGGAAATCCACCACGGCAAGCACCACAATGCATACATTTCTAAATTGAATGATGCAATAGCAGGTACTGAATTGGAAGGAAAGTCTATCGAAGAATTAGTTAAGAATCATGCAGACAATGCTGCAGTAAGAAACAACGGTGGTGGTCATTTCAACCACACTATGTTTTGGACAATAATGAGCCCTGACGGTGGCGGAAGCCCTACTGGAGCAATCGCTGATGCTATCAATGCTGATTTCGGTTCTTTGGATAACTTCAAAGCTGAATTTTCAAAAGCTGGTGCAACAAGATTTGGATCAGGTTGGGCTTGGTTATGTGTTAAGGATGGAAAATTAGAAGTTTGTTCTACTGCCAACCAAGACAATCCATTGATGCCACAAGCAGGATGTGAAGGAACACCAATCTTAGGAATGGACGTTTGGGAACATGCTTATTACTTGAACTACCAGAACAGAAGACCTGATTATATCGCGGCTTTCTTCAACGTGATCAACTGGGAAGAAGTAAATAAAAGATTCGCTGCAGCTAAGTAATTAGCTAAAAGCACTATAACATTAAAAAGCCTTTGATCAAAGGCTTTTTATATTTTTTTTCACATTGATCCGAAAGTTTTTCTAATCTGCTGATGAAATCGTGGTAGTTGATCGGTAGGCTATGGTTTTCTAGTAACATCAAGAAAATAAGTCTGCTTTGGGAATCAATTCGGCTTGTTTAACAAATTTTATGAAAATTCGCATCTACACAATACTCTTTAACCTTCAAAAAACTAGGAAAACTTAGTTCAAAATACGCCAAATGGAATCTCCTTCCCTAGACCATTTTCAAATTTACTTGGAGCATTCAGTTCGTATAGACACAAACTAATGCAACGATTTTAGGACATTTCAAATACAATAATGATGTGCATAATAAAAATTATTTACCTCATATTTGTCTTAAAAAAGATGCTAATAATGGAATAATCACTTCATATCCTACAAGGTATCCATAATTTCTTTTCTTTTTTCATTATACTCTTCATCCGTAATCAACCCCTTTTCGTGTAAGACTTTAAGCTTTTCTAATCTGTCCATAGCATCATTACTAGTACTTGCTGTTTTATCGGCCTGAGGAATCCCTGCTCCATCCCTTGTTATAAATGCATATAATGACATTTCAGAATCACTCCATGTAAATTCTTTCGTTACCCCATCACGATTACTCACCAAGGTAAACGTAGTAGAAACACCACCTTTACTTGTCATAATTCCTTCCTCCTCATTGATTAAGGAACGATATTTCATGGATTTTAAACTTTCTCCACTCAATATAAAATACGGCAAGAGCAATTGCTCCTTATCAATGAAACTGTCATTTGATAATCGACTTGACCCATTTAATTTCCGTGATTTCCCTGGTTTGGTTTTAAAAGCTGCAATCATTGTATAGTAAACGTGTCCTCTCTTTATTTCTGGGGAGTAGGCCATGCAATACATAAAAGCTACCTGGCTAATATTACTCGTATTAGAGAAGTTACCACTAATTTCCCCTTCTGCTTCCGAAAAATTGAAGGTCCCTACATCTGTTATACTTACACTACTAGCCGAAGGGGCTTTAAATCCTTCTTTAGAAAGTTTTGATTTTATTTTATCTGGATCAACTATAAAAGGATCAAAATTATGGCTATAGCTAGAAATTCCAAAGAAAGCCCCTTTAAATATAAAGTCATCGTTAAAATGATTAGTCTTTTTAAAACTACCATTCGGCTCCAATACGATACTTTTTAAATCAACACTCTTGTTTCGGTTTCCATCATCCACCTCCATATTATAATTGATATTAGCAGAATCAATTACCACATAATTATTAGTTTTATTATTGATTAGCAACTCAATTCTCATTCCATCTGCACTCACATTATCATTAACTGATATCGTAATCATATTGTTGATCACCTCTTCTTTCGAAAAAGAATCTTGGCTAATTGCGTTCAAAGTGAAAATTAATAAAAGTGCGCAAACTAAAATTGGACGATTCACGTAATACATAATTAAAAAATTTCTTAAAAAGTGCAGATAATAAAAAAGACAAACTAAATAATAATCCTTAAAAGTGGGAGAATCCACCTATAAAAAGCGACCTACAATTCCTTCATGTTAATCGCACAGACCCCCGTCTCTACGGTACATTGAAAAAAATCTTCTAAAAAAGCAATCAGTAACAAATAAAAGATTGAAATACATTACTGCATATAATAGCGCAAGGACCTCTGCGCTTAACCTTGTGCTATAGTATTTTTCTATCAATAGACCTATCACTGCATAGACACATCAATGATCCTTCCTTCACTTCAACATTCTAACATCTTCTTCCGTGATAACCCTAAAAGAGAATTTAAAACCTTCATAGCCCGCAATTCCATAAAAAACAACATCCATGAAACTAAAAGTTTCTGTCATTACAGGAATGAAATAATTGTAATCAAAGAGCAATAAGATCTCTATATATGCCAGCCCTTCGTCGTTAGCTAAATAACCCATAATGCCAAGAAAATTACCCAAAAAGCAACTCAAAATAGCGATAGCCACATACCCTATTTGATAGTTAGTCACTACGGTGATCATACCCCATAATATAGCTCCTACAAGACCAGCTGCAATTCCTGCAATTACTCCTGAAGCAAGATTTTGCTCCAATCGCAGTTTTTCTAACACCTCAGGAGAAACTCTAATACCTTTTTCGTCCCCTTGATTTTCTATTGTCTCGTAATTGCTATAGTCTTTTACCGTCTCATCCTTGGCATAATCTGGACAATCACTTTCAAAATTTGCCTTGGCCCCTGATAGAGAACAAAGTAAACCTTCTTGTAAATCCATTTTTCGATTTAAGCATGTCTTACAATAAACCAATTGATCTTCTCTAGTCATTATCTTAAGTTTTATTTACAGGGTATTATTAGAGTCAGTTAGGAACTCATGCTTTTAATAAAAATAACCTTACAATATGTTGCCAAAATATGGGAATACAAATTATTGAGTGAAATACACAGATCATATTATTTTAGAATATCACCATTAGTAAGACACTCAAATGAAATTGCACCCTCCCCCCCTCCTAGGCCCTAGGAAAGGCATTGCGGCGTGACCTAGACCGATTGCGGCGCTCCCCTACCTCATTGCGGCGTGTAACAGTCCCATTGCAGCACCAATATATGACATGTCGGCAGTACAATATGCCACTGTGGCATGAACAAGTGCGATTGCGGCGTGTAGTAGTGCCGTTGCGGCGACATACAAGGCAATTGCGGCGCTGCAATCGCATTATTTAGCGCCGCAGTAGCATTTCGCTGAGTTGCAAGGAAAAAACGAGGGTCTACGGTATGAGTTTTATGACCGCTGGTCACCCTGACTACCTTTTTAGTCAACTCTCATCTCCACCACCTAACAATTGGCCACTACATTCGCCTCACAGTGTCCCGACGCTAAATATATTGGACTGAGGTTGCAAACAGATGTGCCGCTCTACCCCCCAACGAAAGCACATGACTCAATTAAATCAAATTCGATGGGACATTTTAGGTGGACAAGGAGTCACTAGCTATTCTAAAGCCAATCATTTAGATTCGTTGACATAAAAGATAGGTGAATGCATCGGTATTCACCTATCTAATTGTTGTAGATCATTGCGTAATGAAAAAGTTACTAGCCTTATTTAGCCTTCTGTTTACTACATTATCATCCAGTGGCCAAGCTCCAGATTACGATAAATATTTCAATAGTCTGAAACCATCTTTCGAATCAAAAAAATATTTTGTTTGGGCAGGAGACACTTTAAACAGAACGGATCATAAAGGTGGGAAATTGGGCCTTTGGATTGAATTTGACATTCGCTATTCAATTGCCGAATTACAGACACTAGACTTTGATCAAGAAAGTGAACCTATTTCTTCGGTAGACACTGTAAATAGATATTACCAAATTAAAGGCATAGGAAAATATAAGAATAATAGAAAACAAGGACGCTGGATATTATACTATAAACATAGAAATCCAAAGGCTGAATTAACTTTCAATAACGGGCGAATAACTGGGCAAGCAAAGCTCTATTACAATAAAGATCCTCAAATCATTAAATATTTTGGAGACATCAACGAGAATGACTCAACTACAATCTTTAAATACTTCAATATAAAGGGGGGATTCATCAAAAACATCGAATTCAACGTGTATAAACTTTTGGAAGTTATAAAATAGACGCTCTACAACAATTAGTCTATAAGATGCGTGGCGGTTTAGTGACAATGGAAACGCAAGAGGTTTTATGATTCTCAACAACAAAAAATTACATCTGGTGCTTAAAGAGACTTCTTAGCACTATGAGACAATAGTTCTTTCACATGGTATGAAACTTTGAGTTTTAAATTAGTCGATACTATGACTCGCTTTTGATAGCATATAGTTGATGTCATTTTTGAAGAGTTCATTAGATGAATAATAAAAAAGCCAGAAGATTCGATCTTCTGGCTTGTATGATGAGGCTTTTAAAGCCAATAAATCATTTTTTGATTACCAGTTATTACCCGAGTCATTGCTATATTCTTCCATGGTATATAAATAGCCATATGAATTGGAGCCAGCTCCCGCATAATAGATTTCTTTATAGTACATATCCACTCTTATTTTCGCTCCATCAGATTTGGTTAAATATACTGACCAGTCATCTCTACCAGTTTCTGTGAAAGTATAAGTCCCATTCGGCGTATATTCATACCACGTTAATGTTGTTCCATAACGCCCAAACACGTTCCCATTAGTACATAGCGTTGAGTTAATTGTATAACCCGTCACGCCATAATAACTCGTAAAACCTGAAATTGAGCTTGTCGTCGATATCTCCATTTTGTTTTCATCCGAACCCAGTTTTAAATAGAAGGTTAATTCTGTCGTTGTCTGATACAATATAGTCGGGATTTGAAAGACTCCTGAACTAGGTTCAGTAACGTCATTGATACTGAAGTCATAATAACCGCCATTCCAATATATAGTATGCGTATCTTCAGTGTACACATAGATTACATAAGTATAGCTACTCGATCCTACAGCGTGCCACTCGTTGTATGCATATCCTGGTATTTCTACAAAAGTTGTTGGTATGTTAGCCACACTATTCCAATAATTGACATAGCCCGATTCCGTATTACTAGATTCTGAAATTTTGATTGAATTGGAGTCAACTCCATCTTTAATGAAAATTTCTTTTGTGGTGTTTGAACTGGAAATACCATTGATTTTAAACACCCCAGTTTCTACTTCTTCAACATCCGTTTGTGAAAAGAAGTATTGAATATTATTAGTTTGGAAAAAATGATTGGTTGAACCAGAATTGCTACTGATCCAATATATCCAAGTCCCAGACTCGTTAAACCAGTCCCCATAAAATTGAGATGGTAACTCTGTCTCTATTTGTACAACTACCGTTTTATAATAGGTGACAAAACCTGAATTAGAAGATGAAGTTGAAATTTCTATTTCATTCGAATCACTATTACCTTTTATGTGAAACTCCATAGCATCAGAAGTTGAAGTTGTAGCGGAGACACTATAAATATTATTGTTCAATGCTACATCTGTCAATTTAGAATATTGGTATATAGCACTGTTATATTCAATGCTACTCGCCCCTATCTTGTAAATTAAATCAGCATTTTCGTTTAGCCATTCTCCAATGTATTGTGTAGGCAAATCAGTCCCTAATTGACTTACGTCTTTATAATATGTAATAAAACCAGAGTTAGCAGATGAAGTTGAAATTTCTATTTCATTTGAATCACTTCCGTATGTCAAATAAAAACTGATGGATGATGATGATGATGATGATGTACCCTCTACAGAATATATGTTGTTGGCAAACATCACGTCTATGTCTTCAGAATAGGTGTAACTAGAACCATTGTAAGATATGACACTAGACGTAATTACAAATGTTACTTCTCCAATTTCATTTTTCCAATTTCCTAGCAGACTTGCATCAATCTCAACTGGGTCAACTATATCTTCAAAAAGATCCTCTATGGCACAAGATGAAAACAGAATAGACGAAATGAATAATATGGAGGTTAGTATAATAGACGGGGTAGAGTTATTATTAGGTTTATACATGATGAATTATTTAGTTAATACATGATGCATAGCTGGATTATAGAATATAATAATTATCTTAATCAGTTTGAAATATTTTTTATTACTTTTCGATGAAGACTGTCTATGGTTAGACAGAAAAATAGATTCGCATCATTTGAAGTAATTAAGATGGCTCGACGAAGGGCTCTTAGATTAAAGAAGTTTCATACACCAACTATTAATAAGACCGAACAAGAAGTATAATAGAATAGCAATTATGAACATAGAAGAAGATGAGGAATTAGTCCAGGTAATCCTAGACGGGAATGCACAGGATGTGATAGAGGTCTATTCTTCTATTGCGTATGGCTGGATTGATAAATGCATCCCTTTAGAGCCATCAGAGATAGATGATGTAGTCGAATCACTACAATTACCTGAATCTGACGCAGCAGCCATTACCTGTCATACACTCCAAGCTGTTTTAGGTGACATTGATGAGCACGAAGAATACAGTGAAAACTGGGGAGATGAAGAAGGTATCAAAAAAAAAATAGCAGAACTAACTAAGAAAATCCAGTTAAAAAACGATTACGAATGGGAATACCTTCGTCTGTTAGCCGAAATTATTGAGGATGGTCATGCCTGCTTTTCCTCAAGTGCTAGAGATAAAATGACGGATCCTAAGCAAATAGAATTTCTTAAAGCATTTGATGATGCTAAAAGATCGGAAAAAACAGACATTATCTTAAACACAAAAGATTTCTCATTCATGAGTCTGTTATTGGATGAAGCGATCGTATCTGAGTTAGCAGTTGACGTTAGATATGGCGCTACGAATTTCAGTACACCTGAGGAGCGTATGGAAGCAGAAAAGAGTTTTGAAGCTTTTGAATATTATGTAAGCAACAGACCGCTTCCTTTGTGTTTTGGCACACAGATCATTGACAAAGCCATACAGATGGCAGCACGTTGGAAAAATCAAGGATTTGCTAATAAAGTAACGCCTTACATCACTCAAATAACTCCAAACGTAAATACTTACACTTCACTTTCTAGGTTTTACGCAACCTACAAAAACAGAGACAAGCATATTGAGAACTTGAAGTTAGCTGAACAATATGGAGCAAGTGATGATAATTTTGGTTGGTCTAGTTGGGAAGACAACCCTTGGAAAGATGATGAAGAGATTCAAAGCTTATTCCCCAAATCAATATTTAACTACCCATTAGACGAAGGTTAAGAAATTCAACTCCGACAGCCACTTAAATACCCCAATATCAATCGTTTAGACTTTCACATACCTAACGCGTGACAGCTTCATATCTATTCGACTACTTTACTCTCATTCCTCTTCCAAATTCTAATAACAGGTCCAACAATTACTAGATAGGAAAACAATATGCTATCAGTTCCCTAAATAATTGCGAGTCTCGATCTAAAAGCTATTTTTGTTTAATGATCGAAAACATTCTTACGTTATTGATGTTAATCCTACTACAAGCTGTTTTAGGGTTTGACAACCTGCTGTATATCTCCATCGAATCTAAACGCGCACCGCTAGATCAGCAGAAAAGGGTAAGAACTCTTGGCATAGGCTTAGCAATCATCTTACGAATCGGTCTATTATTCGTACTCGTCAATTTGATCAAATATTTCCAAGACCCCATCTTGCACATCAATTGGTTTGACTCCATTCATGGCACGTTCAACGTCCATAGTATCATTGTGCTATTTGGAGGTGCATTTATCCTCTATACGGCCATCAAAGAAATTTGGCACCTGGTGTACCTTGAGGAGCATGACGGTGAGGGCGCTAAAAAATCTTCTACTACCAAAATCATCATGATGATTGTATTCATGAATCTCATCTTCTCATTTGATTCCATCTTAAGCGCGATGGCATTGAGTGATGTATTTTGGGTAATGGCTACTGCCATTGTGATTAGCGGAATATTAATGATTTGGTTATCGGAGAAGGTATCCGTCTTCTTAGCTAAGAATCGACTATATGAAATACTCGGGTTGTTCATCTTGTTTTTGGTAGGCATCATGCTACTGTCTGAAGGAGGCCATTTGGCCCATATCGAACTCTTTGGCAGTGAAATCACACCTATGAGCAAAGGCACGTTCTACTTCATCTTATTCATTTTGGTCGTCATCGACTTGGTGCAGGGCAAATATCAGAAGAAGCTGTTGGCTGCTAGAAAGCAGTCTCATTGAGGGCATTAAAAACGCTACTCAGCTAATATTTTAGTATCACTTGACTTAACTGATGACCTTAGTATTATGATTCGATCTATAATTATACTTTGTACGATTTTCCTTGTTGCTTGTCAGCCAAAGGAACGCCTTTACACTGCACAAGATTTGACAAGTGTTGGGGAGTTTTCACTAGGTCTAGAAGGACCAGCTGTGCAGGACGGAACTTTATATTTTGTCAACCCACTAAAAAATGGAACCATAGGCGCAATAGATCTCAACACCAACACTTTTGAAATATGGATCGACAGCTTGCCCAATGGCAGTGTGGCCAACGGTATTCGATTTGGATCCAAGGGTCAGATGTTTCTCGCAGACTATGCCAATCACCAAGTACTGAACATTGACCCAGCGACCAAAAGCATCTCCGTCTTCGCAATGGATACCGTGATGAACCAGCCCAACGACATTGCGATATCGAGCACCGACATCCTATATGCCAGTGACCCCAATTGGAGCAATGAATCCGGAAACATCTGGAGGATAGATAAAACTGGAAAAACAGAATTGTTAGAATCAAATATGGGTACCACCAACGGCATAGAAGTAGCGCCTGGTGATTCTATTTTGTATGTAAATGAATCCGTACAACGAAACATCTGGAAGTACAAAATAGATGCTGAAGGACAATTATCCGACAAGCAACTATTGATCGCATTTCCTGACCATGGCATGGATGGCATGCGAACAGATAATCAAGGCAATATATATGTAGCCAGGTATGGCAAAGGGGTCATCGCAATAGTCAACCCACAGGGTGAATTACTGCAAGAAGTAAAATTAACGGCAAGCAAACCCACCAACATCGCCTTTGGAGGACCGGATGGCAAAACCTGCTATGTGACTTGTCAAGATCGTGCGGTTATAGAATCTTTCAGAACAGAGTTCGCAGGACGTTGTTGGGAGCTATCCAAATCAAGAGATTAGACGTTAGATTTTAGATGCTAGATCATTAGATATTAGACGCAAGACAAAGAATCGTGCCTCTAATATCTAATACCTGTCTGCAAACGACAGGTTTATCAAGTATTTTTAGAAGCCGCTACTTCTCAGTCTTTTCTAGTATTTTTTTGACATCTGCAAAAGTAGCTCCACCGATCACGTCACCTTCTATATCCACCAATGGGTATCCAAAACGAGTAGAAAGGCCTCCATTTTTTGCTTTATCCAACATCACTTGATGGTATTCTATGTGCTCTACAACGTCGAAAAACGTGTACGTAATAGCTGCTGAATCTAATGCATGCTTCAAATCCACACAATGGTGACATTCACTGCTTCCATAAACCTCTATATTCTTTTGTTTGGATTGGGCAGATGTACATGACGCCACAACAAAAACCATCACTAGCATCGCTGCTACTCTCAATATATTTTTCATCATCTTAGTTTTTTTACTGACGCCAAAAATAGGCAAAATATCAATTGAAAAATAGAATAAGACTGAATTGAAAATACTCAAATATTAACCCAAGCACCCAGATTTATAAAAATAACCGTATATTTATTGTGCAGCATTCTAACATTGACCTCATCATGTTTGTATGGCCTGCATATCCTTTCATCAGATTGACCCTTGCTTACATTGTAGGCATATTGGTCTATCATCATTATCAACATCACCTTGACTTCACCACTGTCTATTTGATCATCGGATCAATTACTCTCTCTATTCTATTCTTCGTCCTTGACAAGTTCAAACTCATCACAATTAGTTGGCAACAAGGCACTTTTTTGCTACTTGTTATTATGTCATTTGGCTATACCCGAACCAATGATTATGATCATTCAAATAGTAAAACTTTATCCAGTGAATTGTTCTCCAAAACGAAATCGTATACTGCTCTGGTCACCTCCTACCCTATCCACAAAGGCAGGAACTACACTTATGAAGTAGAAACCAGACACCTAAGACTCCCTGACACAGTCATTGCACATTCGCAAAGCGTCAAGCTCTACATCTCCACCAATGCCAACACTCCTCCACTCAAATACGGAGACCTTATCAGTGTTAAAAGTAGCCCTTTTGAAATTGAAGGTCCAAGCAACCCCCATGAGTTTGATTACGCTGGATACATGGCCCTTTCCAACATTTTCTATCAATCTTTTACCAAGCCCTATAACCTGACAATATTGACACAAAATCAAGCCAATCCATTGATGGCGACTGTCTATCGTTGGAGAAATTATTTTGAAACTACCATCCTCAAAGCCGTAGACAATAAAGAATCTCAAGGAATTGCACTAGCGCTTCTCTTGGGCATCAAAGACAGACTGGATACCGACACCAAAAACGCCTATGCGGCAGCAGGTGCCATGCATGTATTAGCAGTCTCTGGTTTACATATTGGCATTATCCATTTCATCATCATTTGGATGTTCAAGCCCATCAAATCCGCGATATTCAAAAGACACTTTCTACCCATCATCAGTATTATTCTACTCTGGCTCTATGCCTTGATTACGGGATTCTCACCCTCAATCATGAGAGCAGCAACTATGTTTTCCATCATCCTCTATGGTCAGTCACTCAACCGTACGCCCAACATTTTCAATTCCATCTTCTTATCGGCATTCATACTCCTGATTTTCAATCCCAACCAACTCTTTTCTGTGGGCTTCCAACTCTCCTATTTGGCAGTATTAGGCATTGTCTATTTGTATCCAATGCTATACAAACTATATATCCCCAAATATTGGCTGGTAGACAAGGCTTGGTCGATTACCTGTGTATCGATAGTTGCTCAACTGGCGACCTTTCCGCTCAGTTTGACCTACTTTCATCAGTTCCCGAGCTACTTCCTTTTATCCAATTTGGTAGTCATCCCCACGGCCTTTGCCATTATGATATTGGGAATAGCTCAGCTTGCCATCGGTTGGTTAACACCATTTTATTGGATAAAACATCTACTATCCGGCACATTGAATTTCCTCAATTTGGTCGTCTATCATATCGAAATATTATCAGGTAGTTTGATTGACTGGATCAACCTGACTGCATTCGATTCTTTGTGTATTTATACTTTCATATTACTGACATTAGCTTTTCTACATAGCAAAAGCTATTCATGGTTGAGGTGGGCGATGATGTGTTCTTTGCTTTTCTGTATGAATAAAAGCACTGACATCATAGCCAAATACTATGGAAAGGAACTCATCATATATGATATTAAAAATAAATTAGTCATCGAAGAGATCAATGGACTTAACTCATTTCTATACTCTGATAGTGACACAGACAATTTAAAATTGTTATCGCATCAAATTAACCCAAATAGGTTGCGCTCATATTTGGACCCAATCACAACACCACTACCTTTTGAGTCAACGGCCTATGTGATGGATTCCAGTTTGTATTTTTATTCGTTTGCAGGAGAGAAGTTAGTATTCGTTTTGGAGGGGCATCAATTAGAGAATATAAAATTCAAAATTAACTCGGATTACCTTTTTATTGAAAATGATGCCATTTCGGATTTGACTAAAATTAATTCTCTCTTCACCTATGATCAATTGATTCTTCGCAATAGCAATAGTTATAGAACAATCAAGACATTATCAAGACAGGCTGAGTTGATGAATATCTCCCTCCATATTACAGCTGACAAATACTGGAAATTGAAAGCGGTTAACGAATCAAATAATCTTGGATGGTCTTTTTGAGCTCTTCTTTATTGGCACACATATCAGGGTCGGCATAGATCTTGAGCATCAATTCAAATAGTACACCTTCATCGTAACCAAGCTTGGCTGCCATTTTCGCACAATACTTAATTTCATCGTTGTATAACTTGCCATCAATCTTCATCAGCTGAACAACCGAATAGATTAATTCGTACTTCTGGTCGTCGGTTACATGAGTCAACTCCCCAACTGGCTCCTCAGAATCTAGCATTTCTTTTACTTGTTCTTGACTAAACCCATTGACTTTACCCACTTCGTTGATAAGGTCTAATTCTTCTATAGCGACTTCACCATCTATTTTTGCGAGTTGTATTAATATACTTAAATGAGCTTTTTCCATGTGGATATTATTTAGCCTGTTTAACAAATATAAGAAATCAATCCAAAAGGCTTATATTAACATTAATGAATTACTTGGCTCATATATATCTTTCTTTTGATCATGACATGATCACCGTTGGCAATGTCATCGCTGATTTCGTAAAAGGTAATAAATTCAATGATTACGAGCGAGGTATTAAGAATGGAATATTGATCCACCGAGAGATCGATTCTTATACCGACCAACACTCCATCTTCCTTCAGGGCAAAAGAAGACTAAGTGAGTATCGTCACTATTCGGGTGTAATCATGGACATGTTTTACGATCATTTCCTATCTAAAAACTGGCATGAATATTCTGACGAGCCACTCCAAGATTTTACAAAAAGAAACTATCAGCTCTTTTTAAAACATGAACATATAATCCCCGAACAAGCCAACTATCTCATCCACCATATGCAAAAAGGGGATTGGCTCTACAACTACCAGCGAATCGAAGGTATTCAATTTGCCCTAACAGGGTTATCTAGAAGAACAAAATTCAAATCCGGCATGGAGTTGGCCACAAAAAACCTCCAAGAAGACTATCTATTATTAGAAGAAGAATTCCGTGCGTTTTTCAAAGATATTACAGATCATATCCATAATTTTACGGCACAACTAGTAAAAGAATGATCGTATCAAAACCAAAAATCAATACCTTATTTTCTGTTTCCATATTTATCGTCCTTGCATTTGCTTTTAGCATCTACAGCTTCATTACGATTTTCAATGGCAATGATCAGTTTTTGTGGAAAATGTTAGCCTTCGGGTCAGGTACAATTGGCGTGACTGTAGTGGTCAAAATACTCTTAGGCTTAAAATCATTAAAAGTCCGGAAAGAGAAATTTGAAATCAACATGCCCTGCAAGTTCAAAAAAATCCGATTTACAGGAAAGGACATCAACAAATGGACACACTCTGCTATCAAGACTTATGGTGGTCAATACGAAGAGCTCATTTGGGAACTCAGTTCAGGAAAAAAAATCAATATCAGTAAACAGGAAAATACAGAATTTGACAAAGTACTGAGGTACATGAAAAAGAAATATAGCAAATTGGAGGTCTCGTAAATCGCGCCTACTGGTTTGAACTAGTAACACGAGTAACCACCAATAAATATTGAATTGATAGACTAATCAACTAGCCCTAAACTTGTATTGACTGGTACTAAAACTCTGCATACTGAAAATACAATCTGTTAAACAACATCTTATGAATTACACTAAAATCGCATTATTCATTCTGACTCTTTCTGTATGGAGCGCATGTGAAACAGAAAAGGAAACTTACTCGCCTGAGAGGACAGAGCAAGATGTATTATTTGCAGAAGCCAACTATGACAAAAAAGAGGTCATGGTCCCGATGAGAGATGGCACCAATCTTTTCACCTCAATTTATTCTCCAAAGGACCAGTCACAGACCTATCCTATGGTCATGATGCGCACACCATATTCTGTCAAACCATATGGCCCAGATGTGTACAAAGAAGATCTGGGCCCCAACCCGGAGATGATGAGAGAAAAATACATATTTGTCTATCAAGATGTACGTGGAAGATTTAGATCTCAAGGTGAATTCGTTGATATGACGCCTCACAACACGATCATCAAAGGCCAACACATCAACGAAAGCACAGACACTTTTGACACTATCGAGTGGTTACTAGCTAATCTTGACAACAACAATGGCAATGTAGGACAATGGGGTATTTCCTATCCGGGATTCTATACAGCTGCGGGGATGATTGACTCTCACCCAGCATTGAAAGCAGTATCCCCGCAAGCACCTATTGCGGATTGGTTTTTTGATGACTTTCATCACAACGGTGCTTTCTTTCCCTCTCATGCATTTGCATTCTTATCGAGATTTGGCGCACCTAGTTATGGCCTGACTGATGAATTCCCTCCTCTATATGATTTTGGAGATACAACAGGTTATGACTTTTACCTCAATGCTACCCCACTATCAAAAATCAAAGAAAATTACCTCGGAGATTCCATTGCAATATGGGATGACATGGTAGCACACCCCAACTATGACGAATACTGGCAAGACCGCAACATTCTACAGCATCTCAACAATGTAAATTGTGCTGTGTTGACAGTTGGTGGATGGTACGATGCAGAGGACCTTTATGGCCCTTTGAATATCTATCAAGCAGTAGAAGAAAATAACCCAAAGATTAACAACACAATTGTGGTTGGACCTTGGGGTCATGGCAACTGGCGAAGAACGGAAGGAGACTTTTTGGGAGACGTTCATTTTGGACAAAAGACTTCTACCTACTACAACAACGAAGTGCTTTCACCATTTTTCAGATATCATTTGAAGAATGAGGGTGACTTAGATCTTCCAGAGGCGATGGTTTTCCAGACTGGTACCAACGAATGGAAGGCGTTTGACAGCTGGCCTCCTGAAAACATCACGTATTCCAAAATGTATTTCAAGCAAAAGAATGAGCTGAGTTACACACCACCTAAGGACAATGAATTTGGTGCAGATATGTTTACTTCGGACCCGTCTAACCCAGTGCCGTTCACTCAATACCCCGCACACAAAATACCAAAAGAATACATGGTCGAGGATCAAGGTTTCTTGGTATCTAGAAATGATGTGTTGTATTATCTCACTGAAGTGTTGACAGAAGACCTGACCATCGCAGGTCCAATCATGGCCAACCTTGTGGTAAAGACATCAGAGACTGCTGCTGATTGGGTAGTAAAAATAATCGATGTATACCCAACGGATCATGCACCCTTTCCTCACCAACCAGAGAAAGCGATTGCGGGTTATCATCAAATGGTGCGTAGTGAAGTCATCCGTGGAAGATTTAGAAACAGTTTTAAAAAGCCAGAACCATTCACTCCCAAACAAGAAGAAACCGTCGAACTAAAACTGCAGGATGTATTACACACCTTCAAGAAAGGTCATCGTCTCATGGTACAAGTACACAGTACTTGGTTCCCATTGGTGGATATCAATCCTCAAACCTATGTCGACAACATCTTCGAAGCGACAGCAGAAGATTTCGTCACTGCCAAACACTTCGTAGGTAGATCGGGTAGTGACCCTTCTTATATTAAGATCGGGATTTTAAAAAATGAGTAAGCACGTGAACTCAATGTACGTACAATAGAAAGTTTAAAGTGAATATTGAGATTCAACACTCTCCACTCTTACTATCGCTATTTTTGGTGATTTAATACGAAATATGCAATTGAGAATTTGTTGCATATTTAAACTGCTCTAAATCAATACAGTTCTCAAGTAACCATTTGATTTTTAATACTTTTTAAAACTTAATACCTTCCTCCGCATAGGAGGAAGGTTCCAAAACATTTATTTTTCGTGCTCCGAGGTAGAGGGAGCTTTCTCAACTTTTATTTTTCGTACTCCGAGGTGGAGGGAGCTTTCCCAACTTTTATTTTCGGTGCTCCGAGGTGGAGGGAGCTTTCCCAACTTTTATTTTCGGTGCTCCCACCGGGCGCAGATAATCAAGATGTAAAAAACTAGTTACAAATCATCGAACAGACTCTATATGGGAGATAGACCTAAATGGCTGTAGTGGTTCAATCAAAAATACACCCAAATATAGGGATGGCGATTACCCCCCCTTCGTAGTAAGTTGCAGACATATAAGATATATCAGTACCTTGGTGTTGATAAATAATTGTTGTTATGCTTCATTAAGAAAAACCAGCCGCACAAACAGCACATTTGGTGTTTGTGCGCCACAGAAGCCAACGCTTAAAAAACCAAAAGAGCTGTTCTTTGCCAACGTTCGAATAAAATTGAGGAAACCCGTAATCGAATAAATTGAAAATGAAATAAATTAGCAAAATTGAATGATAAAAGAAGAGCCGAACTCATTGTACAAAATGGAATAATCGTTGAAAAGAAAATCAACAGATATAATTTAAACACTTACTATTAGAATGATTCTTTGATTTATACCAGTAATTTTGAAAACACTTCAAGATTTGATACTACATCAGTTGAAATGATAATAGATCCTTTCTTTATCACCAGCCAAACAGAAAATGCTCAACAAGGCCTTGAAATTGACTTGATCTTTCAGGAAGTTTACTCTTGGGTGTACAATCTCAACATAGGAAACATCTCGACCAACTAATCAAAACCTACTTTATTGAATTTAAAATCAACCTTTACTATCATCCTGCTCTGCTGGCTGTACCAACCAGCACTCACTCAGAAAAGACACAACCTTCGTATCATAGAAGGTGACGAATACAAAACCCCATTAATTGGTGCGACCATCTATTTTCAAGAATTAGAAAAAGGGGCTGTTTCCAATATATCAGGGTATATTTCGATTAAAGATTTCCCCAGTGGGAAATATCATGCTCGCATTAGTTTTTTGGGCTATGAAACTATTGAGCAAGACATTACACTACCGCTAAGTTCTGATCTACATATTGTGATGACAGTGGATTCAAAACAACTTCAAGATGTCCTTGTAGAAGAATCTGCCATCACCTCAGTACAATTGCAGCAAGCCAAACTCAGTACCATCAACATCTCAAAGATGAATCTCGCCCATATCCCTAGAATGTTAGGAGAACCAGATTTGATCCGTATGATCCAAAACCTACCGGGTGTCAAGACTGAAACAGATTTCACAGGAGGTTTCTTTGTCAGAGGTGGTCGAAACGATCAAAACCTGATTCTGTTGGATGGAGTACCTGTCTACAACCCTTGGCATTTGTTTGGGTTGTTCAGTGCCTTTAACACAGAGGCCATTGACAGAGTAGAATTGACGAAAGGGGTTTTTCCTGCCCAGTATGGCAGTCGTCTGAGTAGTGTTCTAGATATCGAGTTACAAAAAGGCGACACTCAGAATGGAGCAGGTTATCTAACCATCAGTCCGATTAGTGCATCCTTTTCCTATGGCAAACCCATCAATCAAAAAACCTCCTTCTTGATTAGTGGTAGACGTACCTATCTGGACCCGATATTTTGGATTACCGATCCCATCTTATCTACACCTACTGACACGTATAAGAATCGCTACAACTTCTTTGATCTCAACTTCAAGGTTGTACACAAATTCAATCCCAACACTAGATTGGAAACTGGGTTCTTTTACGGCAATGACCAATTGACGATAGAGAGTGACTATACTTATGTAGATGAGTACCCAGGTGCAGAAATCATCCCCAAAGACAAGCAACCAAAATATAACAACACGCTAAAATATGGCTGGCGCAACATTACAGGATCTGCCAAACTGATTCAAGAAAGAACTAAGTTCAAGTCTATCTCCCACCTATTCACCAGTTGGTATCAGGCAGACAACCAATATTATCGTGATGAAATCAATGATCTTTGGGGCTATACTGATGGCTATGTCACAACAGCCTATTATTTCGACCAGCATTTCAAACAGTATTTTACGGACTTAGGTGCGCAACAAGACTTCTCTTTCTATCTATCAGATGAATTGAGTTTATCTGTTGGTGGACAGTGGTTATTCCATCAATTCACCGAGAGCAACATATCAACAGAACAGGAATATGGTTTTGAAGGAGAGCATTCCGATTTTTTCGAAGAGATCGTACCACCTTCTGAACTCATTTTCAATAACATCAGTGGAGATACCGCCATCACCAACAGCCATGAGCTGAGCACTTATATCACAGCTGCCATACAACTCGGTAATTTATCTATCTACCCAGGCATACGCTATCAGCATTTTTCTCAAGGCAATTACCATCATGTCCTGCCGCGTATCAACCTCAACTATCAAGTCAACAAAGCACTGATGATCAGTGCTGGTTACGGGCATTTCTCGCAATACTTGCAAACATTGAGCTTAGACTTTATGCAGATACCGGCTAACCGTTGGTTTTGGAGCAATGAAAACCGACCGCCTGCATTATCCAAAACCATCACTGCTGGCATAGGCTATTCGATCCCCAAAGTGGGTTTGTTAAGTATCGAAGGGTATTACAAATACCAAACAGGACTCCTCAACTTCAGTACCGAACAACAATCTGAGGCCATCGACAATGAGGGCTTTATCCCTCAGTTTAGTCAAGAGACCCTGAGTGGAACAGGTGAGGCCTACGGGATAGAGTTTATGCTCAACAAGACCAAAGGTAAGGTCACAGGCTGGTTGGGATACACGCTATCGTGGGCCTACAATCAGTTTGATGAAATGAATAATGGGAATCCCTTCCCTTCACGAGTAGACAAACGACATGACATACAGGCTTTTGTCAATTGGGATTTTGCTGAGAATTGGAGTCTTGGTGCATTATTCAACTACAAGACAGGACAACCTTTAACTTTCTCTACACAAAACTATATGAGTAACCCCGATCCATTGGGTATCGGAGACCAAGTAGGAGATAATCAAGTCACTACCTCTTATAATAATTTCAGATTACCTGCCTATCATCGACTTGATATTAACTTGACATGGAAAAATCGAAGATTCTTCAAACATCGTACAGAAGTTTCACTGAATATCATCAATGCATACAATCAATTCAATGTACTGACCGTCACATCAAGCACCTCTTTAGAAGCATTGCCAAACGGTAAATTCAGAGCCTTCCCCAACAACAAATACATCAGTCAGATGACCATCATGCCAGTATTCAGTTTAAGAATTGGACTAGGAAAAAATCAAAAATGGAAAGATTAAAAAAAACAATTGGATCGCTATTATTTCTGGCTTGGACTATATGTAGTTGTGAGACCGAAGCAATCGTAAACTCAAAAGAACCATCGGTATTACATATAGAAGCAGTATTTTATACCGGAGAATTACTACCTGTTATTATTGTTGGTCAAAGTGTCAATCTACCAGGCAAAGAATTGATCGTTTTTGACAGTTCGGATTTCATGCTTGATGACGCGGATGTAGAATTGATTTGGAATGACACTCCAACCCCTACCCGACAAATTGGCAATGGACTGTACCAAGGGATTTCAGAAGTAATGATTTCACAAGGTGATGTATTCAAAATTGTAGTGACACACAATGGTAGAACTGCAAAAGCTACTGCTGTTGTACCAACTATTAACCAAGAGAACATTGAGCTGAGTATTACTGATACTGTAACCCTAAACGAAAGTAGGTTAACCAAAACCATAGCATCTGACACAGCAATCGATGGATACATACGTGTTGATAGTACCGCTTGGATAGGACAAGCAGAAGTGCAATGGGTACTTCCAATATTACCAGACTTCACCTACATTTCCTCTTTTTCAACGCAAGAACTCACACTATATAATAGTGAATGGGAGGTATATAGCTCATATTGGTATCGTAGCGACCTATTCCTATATAATAGCTACGACAACCATTATTTAGGAGAAAACTATTACGGGTTTGATCACCTCACAATCAATCGTACGAATTTTACCATAGCACAAAGTGAAGAGGATTTCGAAAAAGGTTACATGTCTCTTGAAATCAACTATGAGGTCGTAATTCCAGAACCTATCTATGCTGACTATCATCAGCTCTACAGCACAGAAATCCTCCCGATTACAGTCACTAATATAGAAAATGGTGTGGGACTATTCATAGGAGCCGTTAAGATCAACCAAAGTGAAACCAAAGAAATCAACATACTAAGAGGAAAAGAGTATGATCCCGCGGATGACCATTTCCACTAACTATTAGTAGAAATATCAAAAGTGGCAGTCAAATTTGACTGCCACTTTTGTCTTAAAATTTATCTACCTATCAGCCAATCATCATCGGGTGTTCCCACAAAACAATTGGGCGTCACAGGAAAATCTGCAGTGATCACATAATAATAGGTCCCATCAGGATATTCAGGAGTTACTCCAGTTCGACCATTACATTCATCCAAATCTCCAATAGTTGAACCATATTCAAAATCTTGAATGTAGGTACCATCATAATCACCATCAGGAAAATCTTCACCTGCAGTACCCGTACCTGTTCGAGCCCCACTTTTCATCTCATAGCTTGACTGCAACTCTACAATACCACTTGAAGGGTCGTCTGATATAGTATAACCATATTTATAATATATCGGAAAACCATCTCCTGCAAAACCATAGATCAAAGAGTGTCTTGACCCATCTTCGTCAGATGCTAATGCATAAATATCTCCATGATAATGATAATTACCTTGAGTGGTTACATGAGCACCATAAGCATCTAGTCCAGTATCATTTTCTTCCGTGACTTTAGCCTGCCATTTCCAATTCTCTTCCCCATAGTTTTCATCATCTTCACTTGGGTTAGTCCATGGTTTCAAGCCCATAGGATGAAATTCTACTCCATTGATAGCCATCCCAAACTGGTAAAATGTTTTATTCTGCGGTGTTGCCCCTCCTGTCTCGTTATACACATAAGTAACACTGCCTGCTACTGTAGGTGACATATTAAATGATCTTGTTGATTGAATAGCCGTAGGGTCCGCATTCGGAAAACTACCAACTGCATGACTAGGGTATTGATTAGAAGATATTGTCCTGACATTATCCACTGAATAATCAAAACAAACCTGACTTTCGCTAGTACTATTAATCGAACAACTAGCCGTTGTAGAATTTTGCTCCAAATAATCATTTGTAAATAGGAAGTCTCCAGTATATGGAAAAACTTTAAAATAGTACTGAGCGTCATCTTCTAACAACATCACATCAATTTCCTCAGATGTGCTACCTACATAGATTACTTGCTCTCCTGTCCCCAAATAAGTTGTACTTGATAGTGCTTCTTCACCATCTACACGATCGTTTATACCACTCTCATCACTGACCACCACTACATACCCGAGCGCACCATCTATGCTTTGCCAGCTTTGAATATTAATTGAGCTTCCAGTGTTACTACCAAAAGTCAACAAAGCTTCCCCATTATTGTCAGAAGACTCGGTTATTGTAACAGTAAACACATCAGACACAGATGCCTGATCATTATCATAAGCATTAACTGTAACATTAGCTGTCCCTATACCAACCTCAGTCAAAGTAATAGTCGTTCCACTAACTGTAGCTGTCAATACGTTCATATCACTACTTGAGACATCATAGGTCAAGTCATCTCCATCTATGTCTGAGAACGTACTTGATATATCAATCGTTGAACTACTAAATCCCTCGACTATTTCAAAACCATCTATTGGCGTTTCTACTGTTGGCGCATTATTAACTTCTTCAGCACTCACTGTTACAACAAATAACTCTGAAACAACTCCTTCGTTTCCATCATTAGCAATCACTTCGACATTAGCAGTACCTATTCCAACTTCAGTTAAAATAATTTTCAACCCTTTTACTTCAACTCTTATTACTTCAACATCACTACTTGAAACCGCATAACTCAAATCATCTCCATCTATATCTGCAAATGTGTTGGCAATATCTATTGAGGAGCTAACAAACCCCTGATCCAATGCAACATCGTCAATTGGCGTTTTGACAGTAGGTGCATTATTAACTTCTTCAGCACTTATAGTTACAACAAACATGTCTGAAACAGTTCCTTCATTTCCATCATCAGCTACAACGGTTATAGTTGTGCTACCGGGACCTTCTTCTACAATTGTAATCGAAGAACCGCTTACCGAAACAGTCGCTACTCCCTCATCACTACTGGACACATCGTAACTTAGTACGTCATCATCTTCGTCTTTAAATGTATTGGCTACACTAATCTCTACTTCTCCAACACCTTCTTGCAAATTCACATCATTCAATACCACATTTACAATGGGTACATTGTTCTCTATTATTGGCTCGTCTTCTTCATCACAAGCAACAAATGCCACCAGTATAAACACCAAACCTATCCAGTAATTAAGTCTATTATCCATATTATCTATTTTATATCAATATTTAATCGTTGTTGTCACTCTGTCTTCATTTAGTCGAAATGATCTCTTTTTGTCATTTATAGTCAGTTGAATGATGTTGTTGTGCCCACTGACTTGATCAACAAGACAAGTGTTCCTCACAGCAATTTTTTTAATTGGAACACAAGCATTGAATCCTTCAAAGACTCCTTGTACTACAAAGTAATCTTCATCCATTGTCACTTCATAATAATTCAAATTAGTGCTTTGCCCATCCATACTAATCGAGAGCCTATCATCCAGATAATTCATCACCGAAGATTGAATAACAGCTTCATCCAAAACCTTATGCACATTACATTCTGCCATTAAAGCTTTTTCCAAATCATTGCGGTCCAATTTCACTTGGATGAAACATTGTTCATCAATCTCATAGATTTGAAAGAATGCTGTTTTCAGATCGTGTGCATTCGATGGAATGCTAAATAGTAATACCGTAAGAACTAAAATTATTTTCATCATTATATGTGTCAACACTCAGTGTATCAATATAACGGCAATTGAGAAGAAAACCCTACTAAGAAATGTATAAAAGAAAAAGCCATCAGGTCAGATGGCTTTATCGTTAGATTAGTTTGGTTTTTGGAATTCTTATACATCAAATAAATAAAAAATTGATCATACTCCCCTCATTTCTTCGATGAATCCTATCATATCATAGACGAATACTTAAAACCCTTCTTTAAGCCTCATTCCTGAAAGTGGGAGTATTAGATTTTTCAATGAATTTGGTGATAATTGGGTAAAACAATACCGAACAAATGATCAAACCAGTCCCTAAATAGAAGTTAACCCCCATCTCTTCCTCTTCTTTGAACATCAATACTGCCAATAAGATGCCATAGACTGGCTCCAGGTTAATCGTCAGGTTAACAGAGAAAGGTGTCAATCGTTTCATGATTTTCACACCAATAGAATAGGCAAACACAGTACATACTCCTCCAAGAATCAATAGGTAAATAAAGTCCATTTGTGTAAGTCCCAATTGGATGTCTTGTCCTATCAATCCAAATATCAGCATACACACGATCGTAACTGCACAGGCTCCTATCATCTCATAAAGTGAGATGACATAGTGATTTCTACTGGCAACTAGTTTACTATTCACCACTGTAAATGTAGCGGCCAACATAGCCGAAATGATGGCAATAAAAAGACCCAACCATTGATCATAGGCAGAATTGAATACTAACACAATACCTAAAGCTGAAGTAATCCCCAGAATTGGTTCATACCATTTGATCTTCTTTTTGCTAATCAATGGATCCAAAAAGCTTGTCCATAAGGAAGTGGTAGCAATGCCTGCGAGACAAATAGAAATATTGGAAACTTGTGCAGCTAGAAAAAACGTAATCCAGTGAACTCCTATGATCACACCTGTACCTAGCAATTTCCAAGCATCCAGCTTTGACACTCCCGAACTGAGTCCTTTGAGTTTCAACAATAAGAACAAACCCACTACACCAATCAAAGTCCTGTAGAATACTACTTCCACAGAAGGAACAGTAATCAACTTGCCCAATATGGCGGTGAACCCCCAAACCAACACAATAAAGTGCAGCTGGAGATAGGCACTGAGATTAGTACCCTTCAGGTTTTGCATTACTTTGGAACAAATCTATAGAGAACCAAAGCCGCCACAGACCCAATTATATTAGGAATCCAAATAGCAATCAAGGGGTCCATTGTCCCGGCTTCTGCAATAGCCTTCACCAAAATGAACATAATGATAAATACAAAAGCGATCAAAAAACCTAAAGCTATTTTGAACCCAGCTCCTCCTCTATTTGACTTTTCCGCAGAAACAGACACACCTATCATAGTCAATATGATTGCGGTAAATGGCAACATGAAGCGGATGTATTTTTCTATCTTATATATCATGACATCATCCGCCCCCCGTGACTCCTGTAGCTTGATGTAGTCATTCAGCTCATTGAGGTTCATGGTTTCGTTGAGTTGATATTTGTTATCAAAATCCTCAGGAGTTATACTCAAAAGGGTATCGAGTTCATCACCTGTCGTATAGGTTTCTCCAAATTCATTGATAGTCCTTAGATTCCAATTCAATATCTTCCAACTCTGTAATGAATCATTCCAGGTCATTTTCTTACCCGTCAATTTGGCTTTGAGCACTGTTCCTTCAATTTCTTCCATCACTACTTTGTAGCCAACTTCCGAGCGATTGTTGTAGCGCTGCAAATACAAGTATTGTTCAGGCCCTACTTTGAAATGAATATCCCGATCATTAAAATAGAATGGTTTCTTTAGGTATTCTACTTCAAACGCAATTCTATACTTATTAGAATTGGGTATCATCCAACCGTTGACATAAAATGTCATACCAGCAATCATGGCTGCTCCGGCTGCATAAGGAAGTAACATCCTTCGAAAACTAATCCCTCCAGCCAATATTGCTACAATCTCTGTTTTGGCAGCCATATTAGCAGTCACCAATACCGAAGCTATAAACACCGTTATGGGGGCAATCAAATTCGCTATCCAAGGCATAAAGCTTAGATAGTAATAAAATATAAGATCCGTAGGAACCTCATTCCTGATGAATTTTTCATTCTTTTCAGTGAAATCAATGACTACAATCACCACCACAATTAGCGCCACAACAAACAGAAATGTTGTGATGAACTTTTTGAATATATATTTATCTATTATTTTTAATCTCACTGCTGACTAGAGTCTTACTGAAAGTTTCGGCAATATAACATTTTTCCAAGCTGAAAAATCACCTGCTTTAATGTGATTTCTGGCTTCTTGAACCAACCATAAATAGAAGCTCAAATTATGAATACTAGCAATTTGCGCGCCTAAATATTCATTGCTATGTAGTAGATGACGCAAATAAGCTTTTGTATAGGCCATATCCACGTACCCACCCAAATTAGAATCAATTGGAGAAAAATCTTTTTCCCACTTCTTATTCTTGATGTTGATAATTCCTTCAGAAGTATACAGTAATCCATGCCTAGCGTTTCTAGTTGGTAATACACAATCGAACATATCAACACCCAAAGCAATACATTCTAATATGTTAGTAGGCGTACCTACGCCCATTAGGTACCTTGGTTTATCCTTAGGCAAGATGCTACATACTAGATCAGTCGATTCGTACATCATCTCTGCAGGCTCACCGACAGATAGACCACCAATAGCATTTCCCTCGCGACCAAAAGAAGCAATAGTCTCAGCAGACTTTTCTCTAAGGTCATGATACGTACTCCCTTGTACAATTGGAAATAAAGTCTGATTGTATCCGTACTGGGGTTCGGTCTGATCAAATCGGTCACAACAACGTTTCAACCAACGATGTGTCATCTCCATCGATTCTCTTGCATAAGTTCTATCACAAGGATACGGTGTACACTCATCAAAGGCCATGATAATATCAGCACCAATGGTTCTTTGGATATCCATCACTGCCTCTGGTGTGAAATTATGCTTAGAGCCATCTATATGAGATTGAAACTTCACTCCCTCCTCAGTAATTTTTCTTCTATGCTTCAGAGAATAAACCTGATATCCACCACTATCTGTCAACATTGGTTTATCAAAGCCATTGAATTTGTGTAATCCACCAGCTGACTCTATGACATCTAGCCCAGGTCTCAAATAGAGATGATAGGTATTACCCAATATAATTTGAGCCTTCACATCGTCTTTCAACTCTCGTTGATGCACAGCCTTGACAGTACCACCAGTACCTACCGGCATAAATATTGGCGTTTCTATTTCGCCATGATCTGTTACAATCTTTCCAGCTCGTGCTTTTGACTTGCTATCCTCTACTTCTAATTTGAAATCCATACGTTCTGCAAAAATATGATGAATTATAAAATAACCTTTTAAGGTAGAAACATATATTTGCAGCCTTAAAGAAACAATTGCTATGGTTGATATTCTATTTTACGTATTTTTAGGCTCTATTGCTATTCAGACCTTGTTTTGGGTCATTCCTTGGATCGCAATTGGCAATCACAAATTAAAAGAAAATCAGGAGTCTCCTGCTGTTTCGGTCATAGTCTGTGCCCACAATGAGCTAAATAACCTCAAAGAACTCATCCCGGCTCTAGAAAAACAAGAATATTCTGACTTTGAAATCATCATAGTAGACGACCGTTCTGATGATGGAACTTATGATTTTATGCTGGAAACGCAATCTGATAAAATCAAACAAGTCACAATTGATCAAGTCCATAATCATATTAGCGCAAAAAAATACGCCATCACATTGGGGGTAAAAGCAGCCAAACATGACACATTACTTTTCATTGATGCTGATTGCAGACCTAGTTCCACAAATTGGATTAAAAAAATGACCCAAGGCATGACAGCTGACAAGTCGTTTGCACTCGGCATCTCACAATACGAGAAGAAACCTGGGTTGCTAAACAAAATCATTCGTTTCGAAACACAATTCACTGCCTTCAATTACATGGGCTGGGCAATTCTCGGCAACCCGTATATGGGAGTCGGCCGTAACTTATGCTACAGCAAGTCTCTATTCTTAGAAAACAAGGGCTTCAATAAATATCAAGACGTCATAGGTGGAGATGATGATATACTGGTCAATCAATTTGCAACAGGAAAAACAACTGTGGTTGTAATAGACCCAGAAGCCACTACAGTCTCGATTCCTAAAAATACTTTTGGTGAGTATCTCGCACAAAAAATCAGGCACGTATCGGTAAGTAAATTCTATAAATCAAAGGATAAAATGCTACTGGGCTTTCAAAACCTATCTAATGTAGTTTATTGGCTCTCTTTGTTTACTTTAGCGGTCACAACCGATCTATACATTATCCTAGGAGGCGTTGCATTATTTAGAGCATTATTACTCATGATTATGCATTTCAACACATCCAAAAAGTTTGGAGACCGTATTAACATCTGGTTGGTTCCCGTATTCGATGCTATATATGTATGGTTCATTTCGATAGTTGGGTTGGTAGCACTTTTTACAAAAAAGGTCAAATGGAAGTAAAAAAACAGTTTTCGGAGAAAGCTCTTAAGGATTTTAAATTGATTGATCAAGCCATCGAAGATGGGGATGAGAAAGCATACGCACAATTGATGGATCGGTACAAAAGACCTGTCTATCATATGATCTTGAAGATGATCCGAAATACGGATGATGCAGAAGATCTCACTATAGAGGCGTTTGCCAAGGCATTCAAGAACTTACATAAATTCAAAAAAGATTACACCTTTAGTACTTGGTTGTTCAGAATCGCAACTAACAATGCAATTGATTTTATCAGAAAGAAGAAATTAAAAACGTTCAGTTTGAATACTTCTTTTACTGATGATGGAGGTGAGTCGGTGACGATTGATGTAGAGGACAACAATTTAAATCCTCAGGAAGAGACTATCAAGGGTCAAAAGATAGAATTGGTACAAATGTTTGTCACCAAACTACCTCCTAAATACCAGAGGCTGGTAAGATTGAGATATTTTGACGAGTTGTCATATGACGAAATTGCCAAGACATTGGACGCGCCACTAGGAACAGTAAAGGCACAATTACACAGAGCAAGAGAGTTGATGTACGACCTTGTCAAAGACAAAAAACAGCACATCTAATAGATGATAGAGATCATAACCAAATACTTCGACGACTTAACAGAGAACCAGTTGAAGCAATTGACTCAATTGGGAGAAGTTTACAAAGAATGGAACGACAAGATTAATGTTGTATCCCGAAAAGATATTGACGAACTCTATGTTCGCCATGTTTTACACTCGTTGGGTATAGCGGCCGTTGTAGAATTCAAAGACGGTTCGGACATATTGGACATTGGCACTGGTGGTGGTTTCCCTGGCATTCCATTGGCCATATTCTATCCAGAATGTCACTTTACTTTAGTAGACAGTATTGCTAAGAAAATGAAAGTCGTCAATGGCGTGATACAGTCATTGGAGCTAACCAATGTCACTGCCATTCATGGACGTGGTGAAGAGGTCAAAGGTGAGTTTGATTTCATTGTGAGTAGAGCAGTCACTAAAATGAAGCCATTTTACCAATGGACAAAAGGCAAATTCAAAAAAGAATCCAATCATGAATTCAATAACGGAATCTTCTATCTTAAAGGAGGTGATCTAACAGAAGAATTGAAGGAATCTAAACTTAGATTCAAGTCATTTGATTTGTCAGACTACTTCGAGGAAGAATTTTTCGAAACGAAGAAAGTGATTTATGTTGAAAAGCAATAGAAGGCTTTCAACATAAAGCACTTTCAGTATTCAATTCCTGTTTTATTCCCCTTTCACATTACATAAAAACCTCTTAATCGCTCAGGTTCAGGGAAGTCATCTCTACCGATAATCTCCTTGATATTAACATCTATCGTTTTAGAAATAGCTGTTACCGACGTATCAGTCGCACGATTCTCAAATGGATCTTGAAGATAATACGCTGTCCTTTCCAACAAAAAGAAAGGTGCTGCAATGAGCACCAACATTGGAATTTCCCATATCCCATCTGTCTCAGCTAAGGCTACTGCTAGCAAGATGATAAAGAGGTACATGAATATATGCAAGAACAATCTATAAGTGGTTGGGAATACCGTATTCTTTATTCGTTCGGCCATCCCCATACTACCGACCAATCTTACCAGTGTATTATCAATTTGTATTTGCTGATAGCTATTGACCTCACCACTTTCATATAGTGTTTTTAAATCTTGGGATTGCTTACTACTTAAGGCTAAAGGAACATTCTTATGCCTCACACATTCATCCAAGTCCTCTTTCGAAATCAATGATTCTATGTTAGCCGTTGGTGATGTACCGCGCAAAGATTGCCCTAAACTATAAGTCCAAGCAATCTGACGCAAAGCGATACGATTGGGTATCGCCAAATCTTTCCCTTTATGAAAATTCCTTGTCTGAAGTGTCAATGATCTAGAATCATTGACGATAGCTCCCCATATCTTACGTGCCTCCCACCAGCGATCATAAGATTGACTCAATTTAAAAGCCAATAACAATGAAATTGCTGTCCCCATAAATGCAGGAATAGTCAGCGGTATCAATGGCAAACTGGTATATCTAAATAATAGAAAAGCCAATATTGACAACATGAGTACCACTATTAAATCTTTCCAAGTATTGACAAAATAATACTTGATTGGGATATTATACTTTACGAGCATAATCTTAGATTTTCATTCAATTATAGTTCTACAATCACTAACCAACACCTAGTTGATTAGAGGATAAATTGACTCAAATCTCTGTTCTTAACCATTCCAGACAATCTTGCTTCTACCCTAGCTTTATCAATTACAATCTTGGTATTGGCACCAATTACATCTGGAATATCAAATAAGATGTCATTAAGCAAGCGACTCATTACGGTACTCAATCTACGTGCTCCAATATTCTCTACTTCTGCATTGATTTCAAAAGCAATTGACGCGATCTCATCAATCGCCTCATCTTCAAATGAGATCTCGACATCTTCTGCTCCAATCAATGCAATATATTGTTTGGTCAGTGCACCTTTAGGTTCTTTCAATATTCTAACAAAATCCTCTTTGGTCAAATTCTCCAGCTCCACTCTGATTGGAAATCTACCCTGTAATTCAGGAATCAAATCAGATGGCTTGGCAAAATGAAATGCTCCTGCTGCCACAAATAAAATATGATCGGTATTGATTACCCCATATTTGGTATTGACAGCTGACCCCTCTACTATTGGCAATAGGTCACGCTGCACACCTTCTCTACTCACATCAGGACCACCTTTCTTAGATGCTCCTACCGCAATCTTATCTACCTCATCGATGAATACAATCCCCGTATTCTCTGCTTTACTGATCGCTTCATCCTTGACATCATCCATATCAATCAACTTGGCAGCTTCCTCTTCCATCAGAATCTTTCTAGCCTCCTCGATTGTTACTTTTCTTTTTTTAGATTTTTTTGGCATCAATCCACCGATCATCTCTTGAATGTTCATCATAGATGCTTCATCCATCTGACCACCACCAATCATACCAACACCAGGACTGGAATTCTGTTCAATAGAAATATCAATTTTACGATCTTCTAACTCCTTATTTCTGATCTTCTCTCTAAAACTATCACGCGTCTTTTCATTCAATTCATGATCAGAGCTAGGTGTTTCTTCTCCATTTCCGTTAGTAGCGGCCCCCATTGCAAACCCTGCTTTTTTGATAGGAGGAATCAATGCATCTAGTATAATCCCCTCTACTATTTCTTCTGCTTTTTCTCTTACCTCTTCTTTCTTGGTACTTTTCACCAAAGCCACTGACTGCTCTACCAAATCACGAATCATGCTCTCAACATCACGTCCGACATAGCCCACTTCAGTAAACTTAGAAGCTTCTACCTTTACAAAAGGAGCATCAGCAATTTTAGCTAAACGTCTTGCGATCTCTGTCTTACCTACACCAGTAGCACCAATCATCATGATGTTGTTCGGAACGATCTCTCCTTGGATCTCCTCCTTCACACTCATTCTTCTCCAGCGGTTACGCAACGCAATGGCTACATTTCGTTTTGCATCATTTTGACCAATAATGTGTTTATCCAACTCAGCTACGATCTCTTTCGGTGTTAGGTATTGCTCCTTTGATAACATATTATAATATTGATTTTTTCTTTAATACTCTATTCAAATTACTCGTCACGGTAAAGTAACTACGGCCGCCATCTGCATGATAGTTGGTGTAGGTATAAGAAAACTCAAAGGCCTTAACCTTGATCATCGCACCCAATGACACGCCACTCATCCCTCTCACTCCTTCCAACTGCAGTTCTTGTCTGACCAGATAATTATAACCTGCCCTCAAATTAACATTTGGTCCTAATATGATTTCAGTTCCTATATTAAAATGCCTAACTGCTTTACTGAAACCACTGGGTTCTGACTCTTCCAAGTCCTCATCATAATACTGCCCATTGACTTTCGTCAAGTTATAGGCTGTCATTGAAAATATGAAAGGCATATGCTTTGGCTTGAAAGTCACACCTACCTGCACATCAAACGGTAACTGACTGTCTGATGTTGCTGAAAATTCAGACAACACAAACCCAAAATTCTTGAACAATACTGCCACTTGCAGTTCTTTCTCTGGATGTGTAAATGTCCCACCCAAATCCATCGATAAGGCATGTGCTCCGTATGTATCAATCGCAGAATTGACATATTTCAAACTCACTCCCATGGTAAAGTATCCCAACGTATGACTATTTGACACTACTAATGCAGTCTCATGCGCATCAAACTCTCCTATCTGATTTCCTACTTGATCATATCGATCAATCTCTCCATAACTCAATCGTTGAACACCGACCCCCAACATACCGATCTTTTTAAATCTCTTGGCGTAGGCAAAAGTGTTGTACTTAACATCTGCATAATAGTTCAAATAGCCCCATGACAAATGATTGTCCACTGCCGTATCTAATAAGGCGGGGTTGGAAAGGAATAAATTAACATCCGAAGCGGTAGAAGAATTGATCACTCCCCCTAAACCTGCCACTCTTGCACCTATCGGCATATTCAAGAACTCAAACGAGCGATCACCTCCCAGCTGAGCAAACAAAAAGCCTGTGTTAATCATCATGAAGACAACTAAAACAGGCTTTCTTATACTATTCTTTAATGATCTCAATTCCTAGTTTTTAACTTCTGGAAATTCGAATTTCAAAGGATTTTGAACCTTCTCTGTCAGTAAAGCAATCGGTAACACATCGTCAACCGTGTCTACAAAATGGAAGATTAAGTCTTTGACATAACGGTCATCGATCTCATCAATGTCCTTTCGGTTTTTATCACAAAGGATGATTTCTTTGATTCCAGCCCGTTTAGCAGCCAATATCTTTTCTTTGATCCCTCCTACCGGCAATACTTTTCCTCTCAAAGTAATCTCACCTGTCATGGCCAATTTCTGTTTGATTTTTCGTTGCGTGAATATCGAAGCTAAAGAAGTCAACATGGTAATACCTGCACTTGGACCATCCTTTGGCACAGCACCAGCTGGCACATGCACATGTAGATCATAGTGATCAAATGCTCGGTAATCTATCCCAAGCTGATCCGCATTAGACTTCAAATAAGACAAGGCAGTGATCGCTGACTCTTTCATCACGTCTCCTAATTGACCAGACAAAGTCAACTTGCCTTTACCCTTACTCAAACTAGATTCGATGAACAAAATCTCACCTCCAACAGACGTCCAAGCCAATCCAGTCACGACACCAGCCAACTTATTATCCTGATACAATTCTTTATCGAATACTTCAGCACCTAAGATTCTACGAACCTCCTCTAATGTTACTTTCGTCAAGTATTCCTCTTCCATTGCCAATGACTTGGCAGCATCTCTTACCAACGCACCAATCTTGCGTTCCAAATTACGAACACCTGATTCACGTGTATAACCATCCACTACTTTGGCAATTGCTTTTTTATCAATTGTCAATTGCTTTGGTTTTACTCCATGTTCTTCCAATTGCTTTGGGAACAAATGTTTTTTGGCAATTTCAGTCTTCTCTTCTATTGTATAACCACTCAACTCAATGATCTCCATTCTATCCCGCAAAGCAGGTTGAATCGTATCCAATGAATTGGCTGTAGCGATAAATAACGCATTAGACAAGTCATACTCGACTTCCAAAAAGTTATCCTTGAACGCATTGTTTTGCTCGGGGTCCAACACCTCCAACAAAGCAGAAGAAGGATCTCCTCTAAAATCAGATGACACCTTGTCAATCTCATCCAATACGAATACGGGGTTAGAAACCTTGGCCTTATTGATATTCTGAATCACCTTACCTGGCATAGCGCCTATATAGGTTTTTCTATGACCTCTGATCTCTGCTTCATCATGCACACCACCGAGTGACATTCTTACATACTCTCTATTCAACGCCTTGGCGATTGATTTACCAAGAGAAGTTTTACCCACACCTGGAGGTCCTAACAAACACAAAATCGGTCCTTTCAAATCATTTTTCAGCTTACGAACAGCCAAGTATTCAATGATTCTTTCTTTGACCTTTTCCATTCCAAAATGATCCTGATCCAGAATTTTTCTAGCTCTCTTCAGGTCATAACTATCTTTGGACATGGTAAACCATGGCAACTCAACCAATAGCTCTGCATAATTCATGGCTACAGGATATTCGGCTGCCATTGGGTTCATACGGAGTATCTTGTCAATTTCTTTTTGGAAATGCTCAGCGACTTCAACCGGCCATTCCTTATTCATGCCTTTGGCACGTAGATCTTCCACTTCCTGCTCAGAGCTACCTTGTCCCAACTCTTCTTGCAAGACTTTCATTTGCTGACGCAAATAATAATCTCTCTGCTGTGCATCTATGTCAGTATTCACTTTGTGATGAATCTCATTCTTCAATTCCAACACTTGAATATCCTTGAGCATGAACTTCAATAGGTGTTCTGCTCGCATGCTACCATCATTGATTTCCAACAACTTTTGCTTGTCTTTCACATCCGTATTGATGTTAGAACATAGGAAATGAGTCAAAAATCTAAAGCTATCTATATTCGACAAAGCCACTTGCGCTTCTTTAGGAATATCAGGATTGAGCTTCAATATTTTCTTAGCAGCATCTTTCAACGCATGCACGATAGCAGTAGTCTGCTTTTCCTCACCTTCCTCAAAATTCTCTTCTAGCAATTTCACATTGGCCGTGAAATATGGATTCTCCTGAACTATCTTCTGGATCTCCATTCGCTTCTTTCCTTGAATGATAATGGTTGTATTGCCATCAGGCAGCACCAACATCTTCAATATTTTCGCTACAGTCCCTACTTTATATATTTCTTTCTCTTTAGGGTCTTCTGCATTAGATATCTTCTGAGCCGTTACACCAATAATCTTATTGGAACGATAGGCTTTCTTTACCAAACGTATTGATTTCTGCCTTCCAACGGTGATAGGAATTACCACTCCGGGGAATAAAACGGCATTTTTCAATGGCAAGATGGGTAACTCATCAGGAAGATCTTCCTGTAATATATCCTCATCATCACCTGTTAAATCCAAAGGGATCAAATCTCCTGCATCCTCCTCTGATAGATCAGAAAAAAGATTGCCACTTATATTATTACTATGCTCCATATAATTCTACACTAACCTGTCACAATGACATAAAACCTAGGATTACATCCTAAGATTCAAAGATACCATAAGTTACAATCGCTATGCCAAAGAATTTTTATTTATCCCATGATTAATTCGTTATCACGATGACCTGCATTAGATTTGGCCTTCAGCTGTGGGTATCGATATATTATCATCAAGAAGTAACAATACAATTCGAGTGCATAAAACAACCTCCCTTGTAAAAATTATAGGATCGATCATTCCTTTGGCCTTCATCTTGATCATGGGCACGTCTACATTATCAAATGCCCAAAATAATAAAAAAAGAAACGTTAAAGAGGAGTTATTAGAAATTGACACACTAAGCGACGAGTGGGATTTTAACATCTACCACTTCCCCAATATCAACGGGGAACTAGAATACTTCGACAAAGGCAAACTCAATCAAATAAAAAAAATGGAGGCCAATAAAGACTGGATCAACCTCTACCCAGCCCTTCAATTGTATGTCAAAAATTTTGGTATAAGAAATTTTTATGTAGACACCTATTGGATTTGGAGACTAGCCAAATTGACAGAGGTTTATGGATCAGAGGAAGAAGCTACTGCTTTGTACAAATTGGTCCTTCGCCATCATCACAGCGGAATCAACATAGATGAGTTAGAACTATATTATGATTCACTCAACACCATGGAAACCGAAAATTTTGTTCCTCTGGACTATTACTACGAACTGGTTGAACATAGAAAAGCCATAGATACCATTCACCCTCCGCGAGGAGTCTTACTCAACATGGGGAGAAAAATCAATTCGAGGCATGCAGACTATGCGCCTACCATCGGAATGGAAAACGAGATACTCCTATTCACTTCTAAAAGAAATGAACGTCGAGTAGGGTTGGAACACGTCAAAAATGAAGACCTTTTTTTAGCGGTAAAAACAGACGGCTATTGGGGGCTAGCAACTGACATGACCCAAATCAACACCCACTACAATGAAGGCTCTGCCTGTTTGAGTAGAGATGGCAAGACCTTATACTTTTCGAGATGTGGCTCCCCAAAATCCATGGGCAACTGTGATCTCTTTGTGTCAACACTAAACTCAGATAGTGTCTGGCGTGATGTGAGAAATCTAGGCGTCAATGTCAACAGTGTGACTTGGGATTCACACCCCTCGTTATCACATACCGAAGACACCTTGTTCTTTGCCTCGGATAGAATTGGGGGTTTTGGTCTTTCGGACATTTACTATACTTACAAAAATGAAAATGGTGCTTGGATGCCTTCTCAGAATCTCGGCCCTGTGATCAACACAAGAAAAAACGAAGTGAGTCCATTTTATCACCCTAAATATGAAGTGCTGTTTTTCAGTTCCAATGGTCAACTGTATACCTTTGGTGAATTCGATATTTATAAAACCTACCACAAAGATGGTATTTGGTCCGAACCACTCAATATTGGCCCGCTGGTAAATGGCCGAGGAAGTGAGTTCTACTTTACGATAGACTCTGAATCCAAGGATTTATACTATTCTAGGTCAGCGACACATGACCTCAACAAGCTGGACTTATACTCTTTCCCATTACCCATGGAGGCACAACCGGAAGCTTTGACACAGATTACTGGATCTTTGACAGATTCATTGTCAGGTCAGCCGTTTACAGGCATCGTGTCCGTGATCGACCTAGACGAAGGTGTAGAAGTCTCTCCAAAATACTTGAAACGTGACGGAACGTTTGAGTTCGATTTGATCAACAACCGCAACTACTTATTAGTGATTCAAGGAGATGAATTTTTCCGAATAGAAGAAATGTTCTACCTCGATGGCCCCATGCGATTTGACGAAGTAACGGAGCATATCGCCAGTAAAGTAAAGTTCGAGTCCATTGAATTTGACCCAGGCAAGGCCCACCTCAAAAGTGAAATGTATGGAGACCTCAACAAAATCATTAATTTCATGTATGACAATCCAGACTTCTTCATTAGAATATCTGGACATACGGACAAATTCGGAAGCGATGATTTCAACTTGCAACTATCTATCGAAAGAGCAGTGGTGATACGTGATTACGTCGTGATATTTGGTGGTGTAGAAGATGGCAGAGTCATAGCCGAAGGTTTTGGTAGTGGCTCCCCAATTGTAGAAGAACATACCGAAGACGATCAAAATCTAAACAGACGAGTGGAGTTTGAAATCTACAGACCTGCCCAGCAATTAGAAGAGAAATCTGTCGACGAATTGACCGAGGATGATTTCGATTGATCAAAATTATTATTAGAGTTCTCTACTATCATTTTACATTCCGAGTTTTTTGACGCATTTTCGCCTCACCAATTCAAACAACTCCAGACCTAACTATTTTATAGTTAACACATTTGCCACCAATACCAGTTTGAAAAAGACTAGCTATTTATTACTACTAACCCTATTGTTCTCTGTATGCATAGAACCCAACATCTCCTACGCTCAAAATCAACAAATGGCAGATAGTTTGGAGCTGATTTACCAATCAGACACTTCACAGTATGCGAGCAACCAACGCTTACTTTATCTACTGAGTTTTAACTGCACCCAGCCCGAGCGAAGAAACTACTACGCCAACCTCTTGTTGCAATCCAACCCTCAAACTCAAAAAAACTTATGGTTTCACCATGCCTACCTCATGAAAAGCTATGCCAGTCGTATGACTGGAGATTATGAACAAGGAATTGAGTATGGTTACGAGGCTATTTCTTTGGCACAAAAGATCAACCACAATACTGGAATTGCCAGTGGACAAATCGCCATTGGTGATATCTTTTCGGTGATGAACAATCATGCCAATGCTGTCCAATACTACAATCAGGGCATCACGCATTTTAGAGTCTCTGGAGATTCTACAGAATTAGCCATGTCGCTACTCAATACAGGCGACCAATACCTTAATCATAACCAATATGACTCTGCATTAATCTACTTAGAGGAAGCCCTTCTCATTTTCGAAGTTCTGGAATCTCAGAGTGGCATAGCCTATGCACTCGGCAATCTAGGTATGGCGCAATCCAAGTTAAACCTATTCGTGGATGCAAAGCAAAACTTAACACACTCAATCAAGATATTAAAAAACCTACAGGATTTTTATCCAATTGTGACTTACCAACTCTCATTGGCAGAATTATTCATCCAAAAAAACCAATTAGAAAAGGCCAAATCCAACACGCTCCAAGCGCTCAATATTTCTAAAGAACTAGGCCTCAAAGAACAAACAAGGGACGCCTATTTGCTACTCTCCAAAATCTACGAAGAGCAGGACAGTGTGAACCTTGCCTATACTAATCTCAAGAACTATAATGACCTAATGAACCTTCTCAATAGTGATGGAATCATTCAAAATATCGCCAACAAAAGGACAGATTTCGAGGTAGGAAAACGACAAAAAATAGTCAATTTTCTCAATGAGCAATCATCAACCAACATGGCTTACATAATAGTCATGGGCTTGATGCTTTTTATGCTCTGTATCATTTCAATTATCCTCTACAAGACATTCAGAGAGAAAGTGAAAAGCCTTGATAAATCCAGAGTTCAAGAACAGGCTATATCAGAACAAAAGGAGTCTCTTGACCAAATGAACAAACTCAAGGATCAGTTCTTTTCAGTGATCTCCCATGACCTCCGTACTCCCCTTGGCAACTTGACCAATATTGCTGACCTGATAGACTATCACCTAAAGGATCAGTCCTATAAAGAACTCCCTGAGATCAACAACCTACTAAGAGAGACAAACTACGATGTGAGTTTCCTTTTGGAAAACCTATTAAACTGGGCCGTCACCCAACAAAACAACATTCCAATTCGTTTTGAGCGCACCAGCACTAAGACCATATGCAATCCATCACTGAAGGTCTTGCGCTGGGCTGCCGCCAGGAAAAACATCGAAATGACCAAAGATCTCAATGAAGACATTTGGATGAATGTGGATGAAGACACTTTGGCAACCGCTATTCGTAATCTGATCAGCAACGCCATCAAATTCACACCCAAGAATGGCAAAGTAGATGTTCATGCTTTTCAACGAAACGGAGAAGCAATCATCTCTATCAAAGACAATGGTATCGGCATTCCTCCAGACAAAATGGAAACACTCTTCACCTTCACTGGCGAACGAAAACGCTGGGGCACAGCAGGTGAAAAAGGTGTTGGTCTAGGCCTCAATCTAGTAAAGGAGTTTGTAGACAAAAACAAAGGTCGTATCGAGGTGATCAGTAAAGAAGATACTGGTAGTGAATTCATTGTGTACTTACCGTTGGCGGGATAGTATCTAGAATGGTATTGAGATTTGAGTAATGAGTACAGAGTACAGAGTAGGATATTGAGTCCAAATTCTTGAGTACTCAATAAAGAGTGCTAAAGAGGTATTTACTTTTTATGTTTCGTGAATCACTTTAACTTACTAATCACGATAAAAGGAAATCAATGAACTTAACAAAAAATCTCACTCTCACCCTACTAATAGCTTTTGTATTTTCAATCCCAGTTTGCCATTCACAAAATGTGACTATCTCTGACTTTGGAAGTTTAAAAATTGCAACAAGCAGTTATATAACAACTGAAAAAGGAAAGATAGCTAATACAGCATTTGCTGTAGGAGAAGGGTATTTGGCATTCATAAAGTTTAGTGACAGTAATAGTGACTTTTACTCACTTAAAATAAAGTTCGAATCACCTATCAAGTTTAATCCAACCAAAGGGGATATCATACTATTGACATTGGGCAATGATGACATCATTGAAGCCTTACTAAAATCCAATTATAGTCCTGAATCTACTAACCCTAAATTATATGAATTAAGTATTGATATTAAAAAAGAGGGGTTTAATTTATTGGCTGATCATGGCGTTTCTAAAATCAAATATTCAAACTCTGGATTCAAAGTGGAATGGTTAGCTACAGCAGAGCAAATGATACCATTAATCCAAGCAGTTTATCAGACTGACCTTAGATAATCTATTGCTTCTACTTCTAATTTAGAACAGGAGAAAAGACGATTCCCTTTAATTTGATAAAAGAGTTACAAAGTTTATTTTCACCATAAAACACATGCAAATTTGCGTATAGGTAATATTATGGAGTATATAATAGAACCCTTATAACAATTTGATTATTCTTGTTGAATATAATCCCTCACCAAATGAAACTTATACAAATACTTTCGCTAGTCTTCCTATTATCAATCGTCACATTAGGACAAGTCCTGGCCCAAGAGGTCGCCATCACACAAAGAGGTGATACTGTATACCTCTACTCCAACGGTACTTGGGACTACTATGGTAGTAGCATTGAAAAGGCTGCCTCCGCTGAAATTCCATATAATGATCAAACTTTCACTAAACCCAAATCAGCTACCAAAAAAGTCAATGGCAAAGAAAACCATTATGCCATCTGGTACAACGAAAAGAATTGGAAACGAATCCCTACTGGAGAGTTGAACCCAGAAGCAGACTTGACATTCAAATATGTAAAAGGTGATGCTTATGTCATGGTCATTCACGAAGAACTAGAAATTGAACTAGAGAATCTAGTAGACATTGCCCTAGAAAATGCGTTGAGTGTAGCCCCAGACATGGTCGTCACTAAAAAAGAATACCGCAACGTCAACGGCCAAGAACTGATCTTTATGCAAATGGATGGTACAACCCAAGGTATGAAAATATCCTATTACTCTTACTATTCTTCAAATGAGAGTGGCTCTACACAGTTCCACACCTTTACTGGACAAAACCTATTATCCAAATATAAAAAGGACATGGACAGTATCCTTAATGGTTTTGTAATAGAATAAGTTTTTCATACTCCAAATAAGATATACCATTAGAGAAATTATAATCATTAATTTCGCACTTTAATAAGTACTAAGATGGCGGAAATAAAGGGAGAGAGGGTAAACGATAAAGTAAGTCAAGATCAAATAGATGTTTGTCTTGCCGTATTGCAGACACTAAATACGGATACAGATCAGATTTTTGATATTCCAGAAGAAAAACGTCTGGCTTTGATCATAGCCGCAGGGCAACTTTCCAGACCTGGAAAAGAAGAGCTCGGCAGACGAAAACGATCTGCCAAAAAAGTAAAAGAGAAAAGGGTCAAGCTCAAAGACAAACAATCGCGCAATGCCACTGGCATACGATCGGCAAGAGAAGCCAACATATTCGTTGCACCTACCATGATCGCCTTGACTGGCGAAGAAGCTGAAAAAGAAGTCGACTTGGAGTCTCCAAGAAACTGCTATGTCTGCAAAGACGTTTATCACAAACTCCATCATTTCTATGACACCATGTGCAAGGAGTGTGGCGACTTCAACTACGCCAAACGTTATCAAGATGCTGACCTTACAGGGCAAGTGGCATTAGTCACTGGCTCTAGGCTCAAGATTGGTTACCACATCACGCTGATCATGTTACGAGCTGGTGCTACGGTGATTGCCACAACAAGATTCCCCGTGGATTCTGCTTTGCGATATGCCAAAGAGCCTGATTTCCAAGAATGGGGCAATCGATTGAAGATTCATGGACTTGACCTCAGACATATCCCGAGTGTAGAAATATTCTGTAATTTCATCGAGCAACAATACCAACGTTTAGACATTCTCATCAACAATGCGGCTCAGACTGTTAGACGGCCTGCAGGTTTTTACCATCACTTGATGGCCAATGAAGATCTGTCTACCCCAGAACTACCGGCATTTGCACAAGAGCTCTTGGCTGATCACGATTCTTGTTTGCAGGAATTGAGATCCCTCAGTGAAGGATTTTCTGAAAACGAACAAAAAAACTTACCCGTCAGCTGGCATGGCAAACAATTGGGTATTGGGCTACATGCCTCTGCCAAGCTTTCTCAGATTCCCTATAGCATAGACAACTCTCTTTCTACTGACGAGGTATTCCCTGTCGGTAACCTTGATGCTGATTTGCAACAAGTGGATCTGAGGAGTACCAATAGCTGGAGATTGAAACTCGGAGAAATCCACACCAACGAAATGCTCGAAGTACAGCTCGTCAACTCTGTAGCGCCTTTCGTATTGTGTAACAGACTGGTCAACATCATGAAAAAAGAGCATACAGGGATGAAGCACATCATCAACGTATCGGCTATGGAGGGCAAGTTTCACAAGTGGCACAAAGAAGACCGTCACCCGCATACCAACATGGCAAAAGCTGCCCTGAATATGATGACGCTTACCTCCTCTTCTGACTTTGCCAAATATGGCATTTATACCAATGCTGTTGACACGGGTTGGGTGACCGATGAAGATCCAATAGAATTGGCCAGGCGAAAAGAAGAAGAGCATGATTTCCAACCACCGTTGGATATCGTAGATGGTGCAGCTAGAGTTTTAGATCCATTATTTGATGGCATCAATACTGGAAAACATTGGTGCGGAAAATTTCTAAAAGACTATAAACCAACAGATTGGTAGTAATCAACAGTGTCATCTCAAAATAAAAAGGGCTATTAAGTAACGATAGAGGTCATTTCCGATATTTATTAAAGGAATGTTTGCATCACATTTCGAATCACTGTTTTTAAATAGTACTTTTGCACCTGAATTTACAATAGAGTCTCTATGAAGCGTATCAAAGAATACAAAAAGTTGTTTAACGTCCAAGCAGATACTGATTTGGCACAACTTAAAAAATCTTACCGAAACTTGGTGAAAGAATGGCATCCTGACAAGTTCCAAGCCGGAGATGAGAAAGCAGAAGAAGCTGAGGCAATGAGTCTTAAGGTTATCGACGCATATCATTTTTTAGTAAGTATCGCACCGGAGACCAAAGAAGCCAATTTAGAAGAATACACTAAGACGGTCACTGAATCAGGATTAGAAGATTTCAAACACAAAGGTTTGTTATTGGAAATCAATTTCATGGACGGTACGACTTACGAATACTTTGGTGTTACAAAAGCGATCTTCTCGAAGATGCTCAACGCAAGCAACCAGTACAGATATGCTAAGAGAAACATCCTTAGCTCTTACCTATACCGCAAGTCTAAAAGAGATGTAGTGCAAGAAGCATAAAAGTCTTTTAGCACACGAAATAAAAAAGCCTTTGTCAGATCATTCTGACAAAGGCTTTTGTTTTAATACTCTTGCAAAACTCATTCACAATCTTCATAGAGCTCCATCATTTGATCGATATCTCGATACATAATTTCGCCATTCATAACCTTCTCATAAAGTGATGGACAGTCTTCGAAATATTTTGAAAAGAGAAGTTGAAAATGACGTTCTCGCACCCATTTGAATACCTTCTCGTCTGTTTTCCTAAGGTACAACCCTGCATCATAACTGGTTTGATTAGTAGACATCACTGAGCCAGTAGCACTAGTTGAAATTGCACTACCACCACCCGCTGGTAATATCAGAACACTCCTATATAGACCAATACGCTTACCCACCTTGACTTCCTGATAAAATGAAGACTCATTGGCTATAAACCTTAACCCCTCATAACTAAACCCTTTTAGTTCACTTGGAAAGAATTGCTCCTTGGTTCCGTCTTTATGAACAAAACTCAAAAAAGCATATTGTCCTGCACTATTCCAAACACTATTTTTAATTAACCCTTCGATCAAGCTGGAGTCCTGTTTAACCAAAAACCCCTCGTTGTATTTACTCTTAGACTTCATTTTAAGATAGGCAGCAGACTCTTGGGAGAAAGAAATCAAACTCAACAATAGACATACGATAGGTAACAAAATGTACTTCATAGAAATCAAGTTAGTTAAAGTCTAAACTATCAAAAATTAATGAAAGACTCATCTCGAAAGACAAATAACGCTGCTAGACATTCCTTATTTCACTAAACCCTATAGGTCATTTTGATTTTACAATAACAATCCCGATATTGCAATATTGTTTAAATGCAATTTATTGTTATTTACTTCATATTTTAATCAGCTATACTATGAGAATTATCAAAGCCAACTTGGCCTTATTTGGGTCAATATGCATCATCATGTTACTCTTCACGAGTTCATGTGCATCAAGGAAAAAACAAACAGTTTGGATGGACGTTCAGGACGCGAAAAATTTAGATCGTAAAAAAGGAAACCGTTCCAAGCATGCAATGAAATCACATTACAAGCATCAAAAGAGTCACAATTACTAAAGAACTCCTAAACCAACGTAACCAATCAGCTTTAAAGGAGTTCAAGAGCAATTTTGAACTCCTTATATTTCTTCAGTTGTTACAAGTCTATTTCACCCCCTTTACGAAACTAATCGAGGGAAAACAATAATGAAATCGCATAAAGATGATGGCTCAATTCAGCCTATTATAGAACTCTAACAAAGCATCTAGCCTCACTAGTATTAGGTACTAATTGAAACATATAGAACAGGTATTATTGTCTTAGTCATGGGTATTAACCTTACTCCAATTTCAAATCGAAAGGAATTTTAATTTCTTCCTTTCCATCTAAAATCTGAGCTATGTATACCTCTACCACCTCACCTGTAAAACAAAAGCTTGATTCATTTGCTACTCCAGAATAGAAAAAAGGCTTTTCTATCAACTTCAGCCATTCCCCTTTTCTATTCTTGGCCCATATTTTTTGCCCAGCGGTATTGTTTCTAAAATCTCTACCCCTTTCATAACCCACCGCTTCCCAAGGAACACTCACAAACGAGTTATTAGTAACAGTATATTGATCTTTTGATAGCTTTTTCAATTCAACTTTGGTCGCGTATTTCAAATTGAATTCACCAGAAACTCGAGTCGCCTTCTCTTTTCCTTTCTCCAAATCTGTATAATAACCATAGTACACAGAAGAGTTAGTCCCTGATGATCTAAAACTAGATTCTAGCAATTTCCTTTTTCTAAAGACTGAGACATTTTCAAGTTCAAGATCCAAATTCTGATCATCACTTTCATATTCATTATCCGACCATGGTATTCTCAAATCAATTCGCACTTGATACTTCTCCAAATAAACATTGTAAAAATTAGACACCTTCACTTCTGAAGACGTTATCAAATCTTCCACAGACATATGTTGAAATTCAACATGAATTTCGTCTTGATTCATAATCAAATCATTCTCACGCATCCATCCTTCAGAGAATACTGTCTCAGGTAGAACATTCACCGTTTCTTCTATGTAACTCCAGTCATCTTCAAGTCTTACTACAACGACAATTGATTCTAATTTTCCTTCCAAACATGTTTCATAACTGGTCCCATGATTATTTTCATCCAATAGGTTAACCATATACTCTCCTAACTCTTCACCTGTCATCTCATTGTTCTGACCATACGCTATAGATTGATCAATCATTTCAGAAACGCCAGTCATACTATACATTGATTTTGAAAACACGGTTGACAGCTTTTCTCCATCCTTATTGAGCCCATAACCCCTCATCTCAAGATACCCTGTTGAGTAATATTTATTGTAATCTAATGAGTCGCCAGGGCCTATATTGATGATAAAATGATCGTCATCTGCTACTGCCAATTCTGCGAACACACCGTCTTGCCACAATTTTTGTCCCACATCTTCCTTATCAAAATCAAATACTTTGACCTGATCTGGATACCAATATCGTATTTTGGCTGTAATAGATTGTACCGGGGCACTCAAAGTATCTGGATCATAATTGAATGTTCCCTCGGAGAAATACCCGCCTTTTTCTAATGAAGAATAAAATTGCTTACCATCCTCTAACACAACTAACATACTATCATAGTAGTATTTCCCGAATGGATAATCACTATATGAATAAAGCTCATTTTTCTTAGGGTTAAAATATAGGCAATTAGAATAAATACTAGCTCTAGCAATACTCTCCGCAGCAGGATCATTACTGATAAACAAAGGGTCCAGCAATTCACTTTGATCCACAGATGCCCAAGGAGTGGACTCATCTAACTCGACAAAAGGCAGCATCTCTTCCAAAACCGAAATAAACTCCTCTTTGGTCTGAGCATAAGAGTTTGAACATGATAAGAATAATAAAATAAGAAGTACAATTGACCTATTCATAAAAGGCATTTTAGATTGAATATTGAATTACAAAGCTAGGGCTGATTACGCTTATTTCTCACCCTATAAATAGGGTATTACGTTCACCATTTATAGTGGTTTTTAAGAGTTGATGCCTATATACTAAGAGAATACTTGCAAAACCGACAAGTTCTCCATCAATTTGAACCATGAAGATAGTTAGCTTACTTTCCTTTTTAATAATACTTTTTCCCCAAATGACATGGGGACAAATATTAGACATTCCCAATACGGGTAGTCAAGATGGTTACAAGTACTACCAGCTAGAAGCCATTATCATCCCCGGTCTTGCAGGTAAAATAGAATTCAATGGAAAAAAGATTAGCAAATTCGAGAATGGAGGCAGTCGTCTGAGTAGCAACAAAATCCAAGACTACATCAAGCCAGGCAACAATACCTTGACCTTAATAATCAATGAGCAAAGTGACAGTTTGAAATTAGGCTACTTTGACGAAGCGGATATTCTTATTGTCATTCACGGAGTAAATGAAAAGATATTCCCAAGTAAGGAAACCCGTATTGTGACTTTGAAATGGAATTCAAAAGACTATTCCAATGAAAATATATTTGAATACCAAGTTGCAGTTTTTCCTTACAAAGGAGATCAATAAGTAGCACACAACCTCCTTCAAACACAACTCTATCCCATCCAAAATCATGAAACTGCTACTTTATATAACCCTCATCATTGGTACTATCTATACCCTCTACTCTTTTACAAACAAGCCACTATCGATCTACCTATCAAAAAAATCATTACCAAACGGAATGGAAGCTTATCAAAACCTTTCTCAAGCTCCAATCAGTGCTGATGGTTTTGAGATAGTCAAAATATTTGATCACTCTAAAGGGAGTAATAAGGTCGGAGGTTCAGTTATCACCTTAGAAAAAATTCTTTATGACACCTTCCTTAAAACGTATTACCTTAAAACCATTGATTATAGTGCGGGGCTAGAATCCATGAACCCTCATATCTATTGGAAACTTGATGAATATGGTGAGATAATAGACTCATTATCTATCGTGGATAGTGGGCTATTTAACACGGGCATTTTCTTTAATGAAGATCATTATATAGACTGGTTCGTCACAGGAGATCCAACACCCAAAAAATATCTCAAGGTTATAAATGATAGTCTCTTAAGCCTGGGTCAAATCAAACAGCAAATTGATCAAGCGATAAAAATTGATTTAGCTATAGACTACTCAGATGATGCAAACACTAAAATAAAACTGCTTTTGTATGATGGTAAGGATTGGTCCGTATTGAAGTCTCAAAAACTATTTCATCAGCTTGAAGAACAAAAGGGAGAGCTGTATAAACTACAGGATAAAGAAACGTTCAGTTTAGTCATAGAAGAGCTCTTAGTAGAATTCAAGAGCCGTTTTACTACTCTTGACTATCAACCACCATCAAATGACACTAGCAATCACTCAACTGTTAGAATAGAAAAAATAGCTTTTGAAAAAACAATATACTTTTCACGTCCCTTCATTAGTTTCAATAATTATGGACTTCAGGACTGGTACGGTATGAACTACTACCAGTTAAGTTATGGAAAAGCTATGTTTCGATTAAAATCTGAAGGTTTTAATTCTGGCAGTTCATTAAGAAAGGGAATCACTTCCTATCACCCAACGGCTCCAACAAGTAATCACCTCCTATTTATCCATGTAGGACAGAAAGAGACCATTGATGGCAAATATGATGATCACGGCATCTATCTCATTCGTAAATTAAATGACTAGGTATTAGACGCTAGATTTTGTCTAAAATACAGCGTCTAATATCTAATAAAAAATCACAATCTCTCCAACGCCTTCACCAACTCTTCTTGAGTAGCCTCTGCTACAGTAGACACTTTAGTTCGCTTAGCAAATTCTGCCAAACGCTCAGGCATTTCAACAGTCTCGTTGATAATAGGCTCTACGACATCACCAAACTTCGCTGGGTGAGCTGTTTCTAAGAACACACCCACTACTTCTGGATGTGCTTCTGGATGATCTTTCAAATATTCTTTCAACCCTAAATACCCAACAGATCCATGTGGATCCATGAGGTATTCTGTATCTGCATAAACTTTTTTGATCGTGTCAGCTGTGATTTTATCGTCATAGGTATAACCTTTGACTCCTTTCTTGAAATCCTCCCATGATTCACTAAATAGATCAGCCATACGATAGAAGTTACTCGGGTTCCCTACGTCCATTGCATTTGATATCGTAGGTGTAGAAGGTCTTGGCTCAAATTTCCCACTCGCGATATAGCTAGGCACAATATCGTTGGCATTAGCAGAAGCAATGAACTGCTTAATTGGCAAGCCCATCTTTTGAGCGATCAAACCAGCACTCAAATTTCCGTAATTCCCACTAGGCACAGACATCACTAGGTCACCTTGACCTTTGAGAATAGCGTAAGTCCAGAAATAATAAAAAGACTGCGGAATCAACCTCGCAATATTGATTGAATTGGCAGAGGTCAAACTATACTTCTTCTTCAATTCGGAATTCAAGAAGGCATCTTTGACCATCTTCTGACAATCATCAAATGTCCCCTCTACTTCCAGAGCATGGATGTTACCACCAAAAGTAGTCAACTGCTGCTCTTGAGTTTTTGAGATCTTACCCTTTGGGTAAAGGATGATCACATTAACATTTTCAATACCATAAAAGCCACTGCCTACCGCTGCACCAGTATCACCTGATGTCGCGACAAGAATAGTAGACTTCTTATCACTCTTAGCAGAGAAATAACTCAGACATCTTGCCAAAAATCTAGCGCCAACATCTTTAAAAGCACAAGTAGGCCCATGGTACAATTCCAATGAATACACATTATTTTCTACCTCCACAATTGGGAGATCAAAACTCAATGTCCCCTCCACAATTTTTCGTAGATCAGCAGCTGGAATTTCATCTTCTTCAATGAATTTACTTGCTACCTCAAATGCGATATCATGTAGCTCCATATCTTCGATATTCTCAAAGAATTCTGCAGGTAGAGTCGGAATCGTTTTAGGCATGTACAACCCATTATCATCAGGAAGACCATTAAAAATTGCCTCCTCAAAATTTACTTCTGGTACTTGTCTTTTTGTACTGTAATATTTCATGGTAATTAGTTATTAGAATTCAGACGTAAACCCTTAGATCGTTCGTACGCCTTGTGTTCCAATTTTTGATAAGTAAGTGTAAGCCAAGATGCCTACTTCATCATATATTTTTTGCATACTGGCCTTGAGCTCAGTTGCTTTTTCTTCTCCTTTAGCAAAGGCAAATATGGACGGACCCGACCCGGCAATACTGCAACCTACTGCTCCTTGTTCCATCACAGTATTCTTTACCTCATCGTACAATGGAATCAATAACTTGCGAACAGGTTCGATGATATGATCTGTCATTGATCTTCCAATCAAGTCGTAATCAGACTCATATAAACCAGCAACCAATCCACCTACATTCCCCCATTGCGATACTGCTTTCTCCAAACTCACATTCTTCTTCAACATACGTTTGGCATCCGATGTTTTCACTACTACTTGTGGATGAACTATCGCCACGTACAATTCCTCAGGTGTCGGCAAAGATAACACGTCCAGAGGACCATACGCTCTCACTAACGTGATCCCTCCCAATAGATTAGGCGCCACATTATCAGCATGAGCTTTCCCAGAGAGCATTTTCTCCCCTTCCATGGCAAACTCGATCAATTGATGTGTATTGAATGGCTTACCGATCAATTCGTTGACTGCATAAACTGCACCCGCAGAACTAGAAGCACTAGTTCCCATCCCGCTACCAGGATGGATATCTTTATCAAACGAAAAGCTAAACCCTTTTTTTATTCCTGCCGCCTCCAATAAAGCTTTGGCAGCTACAGATGCTACATTCTTTTCTGGGTTCAGTGGGAGATCAAATTTATCATTTTCAATAATCACCATTTGCTCACTATCGAGCTCCGTGACTACCATCTCTTCACCAATGCCATCCAAGGCAAAACCTAAGATATCATAACCACAGCCTACGTTGGCTATCGTTGATGGGGAAAAAACTTTGATTGATTTTGACATTCGTATTCAGTTTAAAAGTATTAGCTATTCGCAATTCTCATCACATCCGCAAATATACCCGAAGCAGTCACTTCTGCACCTGCTCCAGCACCTTTTATCACCAATGGTTGATCAACATATCGGTTGGTGTAGAACAACACAATATTGTCACTTCCTTCTAACACATAGAATGGATGATCACTAGGAATCTCTTCAAGGGCAACTGACGCTTTTCCTTTGTCATAAGTAGCCACCACTTTCAATCTACAATTCTTCGCTTCTGCATCTTTTACCAATTGTTGGAACACCTCATCATGCTTGTCTAGACTAGCATAAAATTCTTCATTACCATTGGTATCCATACATGCTTCTGGAATAAATGACTTGCTTGTAATCTCATCAAGTTCAATCTTAGTTCCACTTTCGCGAATTAAAATCAAGATCTTTCGCATGACATCTACTCCACTCAAATCTATCTTCGGATCTGGTTCAGTATAACCTTCTACTCCTGCTTGTTTCACAACATCCACAAACTTCACCCCTGGTTTGAAGGTATTAAAGATGAAATTCAAGCTTCCTGACAGAACCGCCTTTATTTTTGTAACCTTATCTCCACTTTTGATCAGGTCACTCAACGTCGTAATTATAGGAAGCCCTGCACCTACATTAGTTTCATAGTAGAATTTTGATTTGAACTCTTTGGCTGTCGCTTTCAAATTAAGATAATTGTCATAATCTGACGCACAAGCTATCTTATTTGGCGTTACGACAGAAATACTCTTTCTCAATATCTCTTCATACAATCCAGCAATATCATAGTTCGCAGTATTGTCTACGAAAATTGAATTTCTAAGATTGACATCCACCATTTTCTGCACAAATGCATGGGCTTCCATCTTCTCTCCATTTTTCTCTAATGCTCCTTTCCAGTCATTCAAGTCAATACCGTCAGCATCAAAATGCATTTGGCGACTATTGGCAATTCCTACGACTCTCAAATCTACATTTTCATTCGTATTCAAGTAATCATACTGTGCCTTGATTTGCTCAATAAATGTCCCACCTACATTGCCAATACCAATCATGAACAAGTTCATGCGTTTGCGCTGAGAAAGAAAGAAACTCTCATGTAAGACGTTCAATGACTTTCTTAAATGCTTCTCCTCAATTACTACGGTAATATTTCTTTCGGATGACCCTTGAGCAATAGCTTTGATACTGATTCCGTTCTCTCCTAATGCTGAAAGCATTTGACCACCAATACCTACATGCTCGCGCATCTTATCTCCTACCAATGCTACGATTGCCATTCCTTCTTCCACTTCCAAAGGATCGATCTTTCTCAAGCTCAATTCCAACTGAAATTCTTCGGCTACCCCTTCTTTCGCAGCTGCAACATCTTTTTTATCAATCCCTACACAAATCGAATGCTCAGAAGAAGCTTGTGTAATGAATATAACATTGACTTTTGATTCAGATAATGCTTTAAAAAGTCGAAATGAAAATTTAGGAACACCTACCATCCCACTTCCTGTGAGGTTAAGTAGCGCAATATCTTTAACACTTGACAACCCTTTCACGAATTGTTTAGATCCACTCGGATTATCACAAATTGTTGTACCTGAATCTTGTGGAGCAAATGTATTTTTAATTTTGATTGGAATCTTTTTATCCAATACCGGCTGAATAGTTGGAGGATAAATCACCTTCGCTCCAAAATGAGACAGCTCCAACGCTTCTTGAAAAGAAAGCTGTTCAATCGGTGTAGCCGTCGAAACTTGTCTTGGGTCTGAAGTCATCATTCCACTAACATCCGTCCATATTTCGAAAGCATCAGCATTCAATGCAGAAGCGAAAATAGCAGCAGTATAATCTGATCCTCCTCTACCCAACGTAGTTGCGATACCTTCTGAATTAGAAGAAACAAACCCTGGACAGATCACCAGATTAGCAGCTGAGGGGATGTAAGATTCTATATTTTTATTTGTCCATGCAAAGTCCACGACTGCATTGTTGTGATTACTATCTGTTTTGATCAAAGCTCTTGAATCACCTAGTTCAACTTCCAATCCCTCTGATTGAAGATAATCCACAATGATATTGGACGAGAAGGTCTCTCCAAACCCCAATACTTTGTCTAAGGTTTTAGGTGACAGTTCACGTATCAAGAAAACACCTTTCATGATATCTTCCAATTCGTTCAACAGAATTTTCACCTTACTAAGTGTTAAAGATTGACTTTTCACCGGAATCAATTCCTTCACGGCTTCCAAATGTCTTTCTTCAATCTTGGTTAAAAGCACCTCGTATGACTCGTCACCTGCTGCAGCTTGATTACTACACTCATGTAATAAATTAGTCACCCCACCCAAAGCAGAAACCACACAAACGGTTTTCTCTGACTGACCTGCTGCCAAGATATCCTTCACTTTTCTCAAATTTTCTGGGGTACCTACGGATGTACCTCCAAATTTCAAAACCTTCATTCTTTTTTAATTAAAATTTCGTAAAGTTGAAAGTCATTAAAGCTTAATGCCTTTCAACAATATATTATACAATATGAATCAGTAACTGATCTACAACCACCAGTTCTGCCCATTTTTTTAGGTAAAAGTTCGTAAAGTATAAGGTTCAAAGTTTTAACACTTTCCACTTTATGATCTTTTTACTTTCTACTAGTTTTTTGTTACTTCCTTTCTTCCTGAATCACCCTGAAGCTATTCAAAACAAACAATATCACTACAACCACTGAACATATAACAAAAAACAATTTACTGTCTGGGTTATAAATATTTTCTATAGTCCATCTTCCAAAATAACTTAAAAAGAAGATTATTTCTAGGTAGGCAAAACAACTCAGAATTCCCCAATAAAGCCCCTTAGTCAGCACCTTCTTTTTCCACAAAATCACAGGAAGTAAAACAAGTGCCAGATAACCTAATGCTCCACCAGTACTTTGAAGTACAAAAAGCTCCCAATCCAATAGTTGATGTGTTCTCACTAACAATCCGAAATGAATCATATGGTTGATGGCAAATGCCAATGTACCTAGTACGAATACACTCCTCTTTCTTTCATCTTCATAGACTTTATTGAGACCTATTGAACCTACCCATGCGAACAGAATGATAAAAATAATGAACGAAAAACGAGCGGAATACCTAGCTGCAAATTGATACACTCTACTTTCTTCCAGACTCAACGAAGTTGAATATAAAAAAATCGCAAGCTCTATCGCGAAGATACCTAGTGCTAAAAATAATATCGGTTTTAATCTTTTCAACTTTTTACTTTAAAAACTTTCAACACTTAAACCAAGTATTGAAGCAAGTCTGGCTTATCGTTTAAGTATTCATAGATAAAATTATTCTCCGTCATCCTATCCAACAGCCCCTTCAAATTCTCTGGTTCCTGAAATTCAATCCCTATCAATGCGGGACCTTTTTCTCTACTATTCTTTTTGGAATACTCGAAATGCACAATATCATCTCCAGGTCCCAACACCTCCGTCACGAACTCTTTCAATGCGCCTGCTCTTTGTGGAAACCTTAGGATGAAATAGTGTTTCAATCCCTCGTACAAAAGAGAACGCTCTTTAATTTCTTCCGTCCTTGTGATGTCATTGTTACTACCGCTGATTACACAAACGACATTCTTGCCTTTGATTTCTTCTTTATAAAAATCTAAAGCTGCCAATGTCAATGCCCCAGCGGGCTCCACCACGATGGCTTCTAAATTGTATAGTTGAAGTATGGTTGTGCAAACCTTCCCTTCAGGCACCAATATGATATCGTCCAATTTATCCTGACAAATCTTCAATGTTTGTACCCCCACAGCTCTGACCGCTGCACCGTCTACAAACGTATCGATCTCATCCAGAACAATATTCTTCCTTGCTTTGATCGACTCTTTCATGGCCGGCGCTCCATCTGGCTCTACCCCGATAATTTTCGTATTAGGTGACAATTCTTGAAAAACTGTGATAATTCCAGAAGCAAGCCCTCCTCCTCCGATAGGTACAAAAAGATAATCTATCGGTTTGGTCGCATCATTGACGATTTCCAACCCTACCGTCCCTTGTCCCTCAATGATCTTGAGATCATCAAAAGGGTGAACAAAAGTAGAATTATGTTCTTCACAAAATGCCCTCGCCGTCTGTTGTGCGTCATCAAATGTATCACCGATCAATACGACCTCCGCCATGTCCTTACCGAACATTCTGACTTGATTGATCTTTTGCTTGGGTGTAACGGCCGGCATGAATATCGTGCCTTTGATCCCTAATTTCTGACAGGAATAAGCCACACCTTGGGCATGATTACCCGCACTGGCACAAACGATTCCTCGCTCCTGCTCGTCTTTAGTTAGGCTAGATATTTTGTTATACGCTCCACGTAGTTTATAAGATCTTACAATTTGAAGATCTTCTCTCTTGAATTGAATATTGGCTTGGTATCGATCCGAATAATTCAGGTTTTTAACCAAAGGTGTACGCACAACAACTCCCTCTAAGGACTTGTTGGCTTTCATCACCTCTACCAAAGTAGGCTTCCCTTCTTCCTTGCTCACTTTCGTAAGATTTAAAGTGTAGTAGCTACTTCTTCTTTAATATCAGAAGTACAGAATTCATAAATTGCATCAGAAATTCTGTTGAATGTCTCATGAAGCACTTCTTTATTTTCCTCTAAAAGCGTAATTCTAAAACCTCTTAATTCAGATGAAAAAGAAGACAACGGCACTACACAAACTCCTTTGGCTGCCAACAAATAATAAACAAATCGCTTATCAGGAGCACCTATTTTCTCCACCCATTGTTCAGCCAACGCTTTACATTCAGGATTGTCAATTTGCAATGATTGTTTTTTATTGATCGTTCCGGATTTGAAAACTATGGTATTGTAAAATGCACCATTCGTCTTATTGAAAGTGATATATGGAATTTTTTCCAAATATTCCGAAATAATCTTACTTCTCGATTCGATCTCTTTTACTCGCTCTGCCAAGTATCCTTTAAACTTAGGATGTTCATGGATGATTGGAAATGCTTTTTGAGGTAAAGTAGTTGAACAGACCTCTACCATTTTGGAATTGTCCAATGTTAAACAGAATTGATTAAAATCCTTATCGACTTTTCTGTTGTAAAATTCCATCCAACCACACCTGGAACCTGGCCATGGCGTATCCTTTGAGATTCCTTTCATTGCAATACCAGGCACATCACCCAGTACTTCAGCCAATGCTTTAGTTTCCGCACCATTGTAAATGATGTTGGCATAGATTTCGTCACTCACTAGGAACAGATTGAACTCCTTAGCTATCGCCACGATTTTCTTCAAAATCTCAACAGGATAAACCATCCCTGTTGGATTATCAGGGTTGATAATTAATATACCAACAATGTTAGGATTGTATTTGACCTTCAATCTCAAATCATCCAAGTCAGGATACCAATTATTGTCTGGATCCAAATTATAAGTCAAAGGCTCTTTATCCGAATGTGCGGCTTCCAATGTAGAATGAGTGGAATATGCAGGTGAAGGCCCTATTACTCTAGAATAAGGATTTAAGAATTGATACAATTTACCAATCGCATCTCCTAGTCCATTAAAAAACAATACATCTTCCGCAGTGATTTGCACACCACCTTTTTCATTGTTCTTTTTAGCTACGTATTCTCTAGTTTCCAGCACCCCTTTAGAATGGCAATACCCATAGGTATGATTTTCACTAACCAAATCTTTCAATATATCTTTGATCCAGTCAGGAACCACAGCATTTTTGAGGATTGGGTCCCCAATATTTTCCCAATAAACTTCTTCACCAAGACTTTTCAAAGCTTCTGCTTTCTTGACTATGTCTCTGATCTCATATCCAAGTTTTTTTGCCCCTTCGTGTAGTAATTCTTGTCTCATAATTAATTGGTTTTAGATTCAAGATTAGATATTGGGCTTTAGTCCAATATCTAATACTCAAACTCTAATGTCTTATCTATTTTTAGCACCAGGCTATGAGATCAAACCATTTTAAAAGTCAAAAATCTTACGTCTAGTATATTCCTTCCTAATTTAAAAATCTTTTATACTCAAAAGATTTGCTTCCGAATTCTCCAACTCTTGGATATATTCTTCAGTTTTTCGCTTTGATTTGGAAATCGCCACACGTCCTGACCTTACGAATTCCAACAATCCTAATGGGATTAATTCTTCGTAAAGCTTATGTGTCTCTTCTTTCAAACCAGTCTTCTCTATGATGATATGATCTTCTTCAATCACCAATATTCTAGCACCATGTCCTCTGACCAATTTCTCAATACTTTGACCGTCCAAAAACACCTTAGTAGGCACTTTGTACAAAGCTATCTCTTGGTAATAAATCTGATCGTCCGAATACAAGAATGCCCCCATCACATCAACAATTTTATTGATCTGCTTGACAATTTTCACAATCTCTTCTTCTGTACCAGTAGCTACAATAGTAAATCTACTGATGCCTTTGACCTCAGTGGTAGAGACGTTTAAACTGTCTATATTAATCTTTCTTCTCGTGAAGATGATGGTAATCTTATTCAATAGACCTGCTTTATCCTCGGTCAATACTGATATGGTGTGTTGATTTTCCACTTCTTATATAATTACTTGCTCAACTTAATTTCTGATACCGATGCTCCAGTTTGAACCATTGGGAATACATTTCCTTCTTGCTCAACAACTACCTCCAAAAAGTAAGGTCCGTCATGCTTCAAAAATGTTTCAATAGCTCCTTCCAAATCTGCTCTCTTCTCTACTTTATTACAAGGAATACCGTACCCCTCTGATATTTTCTGAAAATCAGGGTTCACCATTACTGTGCTAGAATATCTTCTCTCAAAGAACATCTCTTGCCATTGTCTTACCATACCCAAGAAGCTGTTATTCAACACCAATATCTTAACACCAATATTGCTTTGGAATATAGTACCCAGCTCTTGAATATTCATTTGAAAACCACCATCACCAATTACGGCAATAACTTGTCTTTCTGGAATACTCATCTTAGCACCCATTGCAGCTGGCAAAGCAAATCCCATAGTACCTAACCCACCAGAGGTCAAATTCAATCTTGTCTCAGCAAACTCATAATAACGAGACGCTATCATCTGATGCTGCCCAACATCGGTAGTAAGAATTGCCTTTCCTTCCGTTTTGTCAGACACACATTTGATAACCTCAGACATTTTAATATCATCCCCAGTAGGGAAGAAATCGCCTTTGATTACTTTATCATATTCGATTTGATCACAGTCTCTAAATTCCTGCAACCAATCATCATGCTTAGCTTCTTTGATTAAGGGGTTCAATTGCAATAAGGCCGCTTTTGCATCAGAGATAACTGCTACATCCGCTTTCACATTCTTATCAACTTCTGCCGGGTCAATTTCAAAATGAATCACTTTTGCCTGCGTAGCATATCTACTCAAATCACCAGTCACTCGATCATCAAACCTCATTCCAATGGCAATCAAAAGATCACATTCATTGGTTTTCACGTTTGGACCATAGTTACCATGCATCCCCAACATACCGGTGTATAATGGGTGCGCATTAGGTACTGCTGACAAGCCCAATAAAGTTGAGGCCATTGGAATATTTGCTTTTTCAGCTAACTCCAACAGTTCACTTTGCGCTTTAGATATCAAAACACCATGTCCTACCAATATTAATGGCTTTTTTGCCTGATTGATCAATTCAGCAGCCTCAACTACTTTATCATTATTCAAAGGTGGGTATGGATGATAACTTCTTATCCTAGTACATTTTTCGTACGAGTAATCAAATTCTTCAATCTGAGCATTCTTAGTAATATCAACCAATACTGGTCCTGGACGACCTGAATTAGCAATATAAAATGCCTTAGCAATAGCTTCTGGAATTTCAGATGCTGTTGTGACTTGAATATTCCATTTCGTAACAGGCATAGAGATCCCTACTACATCCGTTTCTTGAAACGCATCTGTTCCTAATAAATGAGCTGCTACTTGCCCTGTGATACAAACAATCGGCGTTGAGTCGATTTGTGCATCTGCTATTCCCGTAATCAAGTTAGTAGCACCAGGTCCTGATGTAGCAAAAGCTACGCCTGTTCTACCACTGACTCTTGCAAAACCTTGTGCTGCATGTACAGCACCTTGCTCATGTCTTACGAGGATATGATTCAACTTATCCTCATACTTATACAACGCATCATAGATTGGCATGATAGCCCCTCCAGGATAGCCAAAAATAGTCTCAACACCCTCTTCCAGCAAACATCTCAACAATCCTTCCGAACCTGAAATTTTCTCTGTCTTAGTCATAGTCTTTTGTTCTTGCTCCAATATAGAAGTTTCCATATCTCCTAAATATTTATTCGTCAGTAACACACCCTTCAGATGCGGACTTCACTTGATTAATGTATTTTTTTAATATTCCTTTTGTAGCCTTATATGCAGGTTGAACCCAAGCTGCCTTACGCTTAGCCATTTCTTCATTACTGATTTTCAGATCCATTTTATTGGAGACTGCATCAATACGAATGATATCACCATTTTGAACCAATCCAAGTGGCCCGCCTTCCTGCGCCTCTGGTGTGATATGACCTACCACAAAACCATGAGAACCACCTGAGAATCTACCATCAGTAATCAATGCTACGTCTTTACCCAAACCAGCTCCCATCACAGCACTAGTAGGTTTTAACATTTCTGGCATACCGGGTCCACCTTTAGGTCCAGAATACCTGATCACGATCACCTCTCCTTTTTGTACTTCTTCACCGATCCCTTTGATCGCAGCAAATTCATCATCGTAACATCTAGCGGGTCCTTCGAATATCTCACCTTCTTTACCCGTGATCTTAGCAACAGAACCATTTGGCGCCAGGTTGCCATATAATATTTGTAAGTGACCCGTTTTCTTAATTGGCTCACCGAATGAGAACATCACATCCTGACCTTCCTTCAAGTCTGGCACATCTGCTAAGTTCTCTGCTAATGTCTTACCAGTTACAGTCATACAATCACCATGCAAATAACCTTCTCTCAACATGACCTTCATCACGCCTGGTATTCCACCTACATGATGTAAGTCTTCCATTAGATACTTCCCACTTGGCTTCAAATCGGCTAAAAAAGGTGTACTGTCAGACAGTCTTTGGAAATCATCCAAACCGATCTCAACATCTACTGATCTCGCCATTGCAATCAAATGAAGTACTGCATTGGTTGATCCACCCAAAATCATCACGATACGAATTGCATTCTCAAACGCCTCTTTCGTCATGATATCTCTAGGCTTGATATCATGTTCTAATAAATATCTTACCGCTCTACCTACTCGTAACGTTTCTTCTTTCTTGTCTTCGCTTTCTGCGGGGTTAGAAGAAGAAGAAGGCAAACTCATGCCCATCGCTTCGATCGCAGAAGCCAACGTGTTCGCAGTATACATGCCTCCACAAGCTCCAGGGCCAGGGATAGCATTTTGAATGATCCCTTTATAATCTTCATCAGAAATATTCCCTTGAAGTTTAGCACCATAAGCTTCAAAAGCAGAAACGATATTTAAATCTTCACCTTTCCACTTACCTGGCTTAACCGAACCACCATAAACCATCAACCCTGGTCTATTGATTCTTCCTAATGCCATAATAGCACCAGGCATGTTTTTATCACAACCTACAACAGGTACCACTGCATCATAAAACTGTGCACCCACGACAGTTTCAATTGAATCTGCAATAATATCTCTAGACACCAATGAGTATTTCATCCCAGTCGTACCGTTCGAAATACCATCACTTACACCGATCGTATGGAATATCAATCCGACGAGATCAGCTTCCCTTACACCTTTCTTGACTTGATGAGACAAGATGTTAAGGTGCATATTACATGGATTCCCCTCAAAACCTGTACTCACAATACCTACTTGTGCTTTAGCCAAATCTGCTTCAGTCAATCCTGTAGCATATAATTGAGCCTGTGAAGCCGGTTGTGAAGGATCTTGTGTGATCGTCTTACTGTGTCTGTTTAATTCCATTTGAACTATGTATTTATCTCGTATTATTTAGGTGTTTCTTAATTATCCAACAGCCGAATTGCTCAGCTCTTCGTTGGTCACTCTAGACCGGTACATTTGAAACAATTCATAAGCAATCGTCTCTTTCCAATCTTTTTTGAATACCATATCATCTATAGAAGCGATACTGGCGATCTCTGTTGCTGTACCTGTAAAGAAAGCTACATCAGCACCTCTCATTTCTTCTGGCTCAAACAACTTTTCCATTACTGGGTAGCCCAATTCCATTGCATATTCTATGATCGTTGATCTGGTAATCCCTGGCAGAATATTGCCCAATGGCGGTGTATAGATCACATCATCTTTTACATAAAAGAAGTTCTGACCAGACCCTTCCGAAACATACCCTTCAGAATCCAACAACAAGGCCTCATCAAACCCCTTACTTTTCGCTTCGTTAGTCGCTAAGATTGAATTGGTATAATTCCCCGTTACTTTCGCGTCTATTGGAATTGATTTTGGATTAGGTCTTTGGAAGGAGGAGATCATTACTTTCAAAGCTTCGTCTCCCAGATATTTTGGCCATTCCCATGCTGCCATCATGAGGTGTACTTCACTACAAGTGATTAACTTCATATTGGCCCCCAAATAGAGCATTGGTCTGATATATGCATTATCAGCACCGTTTCTCTCGATCAATTCGTAAGCGATCTTCACCAGCTCATCAATATCATAGGGGAACTTGATAGACATTCTTTCAGCTGAGTATTTTAATCTTTCAAAGTGTTCTTTCGCTTTGAAAATATTAGGTCCTGCAGCAGACCCGTACGATCGTATTCCTTCGAAGACGCCATTACCATGGTGCATGGTTTGGCTATACAAGTCGATTTTAGCTTCTGAAGCTTTTACCCATTTGCCGTCTAGGTAAAGAATCGAGTTTTCGTTGTAATACATGATCTATTCAGTTTTAAAATTCCTTATTAATTGACTTCAACTAATCCTTATTTTGTGCTTGCACATAAAAAAACGCCATTCTGGGAGGAATGACGTTCAAATATTTTGTAGAAAAATTATTGATATATCATTCCCGACCTGCAATGGCTATGACCACAGTGACAATCGTTAATGTTATGACAATAATGTTTTTCATTTCTTTTTTCTTGTTACCAAAGGTAGACTATTTATTTTCTGACATCCAAATAAAATTTCAGGTTTTTCAGTTCCAACACCTCTACTAGCAATACTCACATGTCACAACCTTTCTAAATCACTTTTAAGCGGACTAGCTTAATTCAATTTGTCAATCCAAAGTCACCTTCTATGACTTACTCTTCTTCATCGTCTATTTCTTCTACACCAAATGCGTAGATATAATTATCTCTAGTGCCCTTACATTGTTCCGAACCTAAAATAGCTTCCTGAGTCAAGGCATCTAGCAACTTGTCATTCTCGTTTCTATCATTTGACAAACTAGCTGATTCAGCCAATTCATCATTTTTTAATCTTGGGCTTGTTGTATTGTTTCCCATTAGGAATAAGGGTTTCTAGTTAGACATCAATTGCTTGAGAGCTAACCAACTCTTTAAGTAGCTTGTTGTCCACTACATTATGTTTGTCAGCCATATCCAAGAAATCTTTGTACACAGTTTGCAAATCGTCATGAGACAATGTCACACCAATGTTTTCCAATCTATAGTTCAATGCTGCTCGACCACTACGTGCCGTCAATATAATTGAAGACTCATTGACACCAACTTCTGCTGGATCGATGATCTCATAATTCTCTCTGTTCTTGATCACACCATCTTGGTGGATACCTGATGAATGAGCAAATGCATTAGCACCAACAATTGCTTTGTTAGGCTGCACCATCATTCTCATTTTGTCAGAGACCAAACGACTCATAGCATTCAATCTTTTTGAATCAATTTTTGAGTCCAAATTCAATGTTCCATGCTTACGCATTATCATCACCACTTCTTCAAGTGCAGTATTACCTGCTCGCTCTCCGATACCGTTGATCGTACATTCGATTTGTCTAGCACCATTCTGGATACCAGCTATTGAGTTAGCCGTAGCTAACCCCAAATCATTGTGACAATGTGTAGAAATACGAGCCTTCTCTATTCCTTTGACGTTTTCCATCAAGTATTTGATCTTCGCACCGTATTCTTCTGGCAAACAATAACCCGTTGTATCTGGGATATTCACTACTGTCGCACCTTCCGCAATCACAGCCTCTATTACTTGTGCCAAAAATGCATTCTCGGTTCTACCAGCATCTTCTGCATAAAACTCAACATCCTCAACATATTTCTTAGCCCACTTGACCGCTTGTCTACTTCTTACCAAGATATCCTCTCTAGTCGTCTTGATCTTAGTAAATACATGCTGATCAGATGTACCAATACCAGTATGTATCCTTGGGAATTTAGCATGCTTCAATGCTTCTCCTGCTACATCAATATCTTTTTGTACCGCTCTGGTCAAACCACAAACGGTCGTATTCTTAATTAACTTTGCAATCTCAGATACTGACTCAAAATCACCAGGACTTGAGACCGGAAAACCCGCTTCAATAATATCAACACCTAAATGTTCTAACTCCTCAGCTATCAAAAGCTTGTCGTTAGTATCTAGTCTACAGCCAGGAACTTGCTCTCCATCGCGTAGTGTTGTATCGAATATATGTATGCGATTATCCATAGTTAATTGTTTATTACTTTTCCAAAAGTAGGAAGACAATGTTCAACAAAAAATACCTTTGTTTCATTTAAATACGACTTCTAACAATGACAAAAAGAACAATAACAGCTATAATTACACAAATAAGCAATTTTAAATACAATGTCTAAAGAGAGTTCTGACACACTATATCAATTAATCAAATCACTAAAAAAGAGTGAAAAAAGGTATTTCAACCTATCAGTTGGCAGTTCGGAGAATGCTAAATTCCTCCGTCTTTTTCAGGTAATTGATAGCCAAAAACAATTCAATGACAAGGAAATTTTGATCAAGGCTCCCGAGATCAAACCTTCACAATTATCCAACCTCAAGGCTCATTTGTACACACGTATATTAGATTCTTTAAGAGACTACAACTCAAGCACTTTACCTAATATTAAGATTAGGGATATGGTAGATCATGCTGAGATCCTGTTCAATAAAAGTCTGTATGCACAGTGCGCTGAAATCATCAAAAAAGCCAAGAAGTTCACCGTCAAAAGTGACAACTTGGAGATGCAGTTGGAGATACTAAAATGGGAAAAACAAATGCTCGCCCGTACTACTGCAAAAGATAATTTAGAAAAAACAATTGCACTCATAAAAGAAACCCAAGAAGTAACAGCAAGAATCAATAACATCAACTCATTCTCCAATCTCCAACACCAACTCCAGGCGATGTATAAAAAGATTGGCTTCATTAGGAATGCGATTGACTACAAGAAAATAAATGAGCTATTCTTTTCCAGTCTACCAGCCTATGATGAATCACAATTATCGGTAAGTGAAAAATTAGGCCTCTACAACTTATACATCGGCTACTATTTTTTCATTCAAGATTTTGAAGAAGGAAACAAAAAAGCAAATCAATTGGTTGAGTTGTTCAAAGGACAAAAGACGTTGATCCAGTCTAGGCTAGAGACATACATCAATGGCATTAACTATCAATTAATCGCACAGAACAAATTGATGCTGGACAAAGATTTTCAAAGCAATCTTCGTGAGCTCCGATCCTTGAACAACCTTCCCTCTGCGTATCTAAATGAGAATATTCGATTAAAACTTCTGAAATACACTTTCGTCCATGAGTTCAACCGTTTGTTTATGATGGGGGATTTTCAGAGAGGTGTAGGTCTTATCAAAAGAATTAAGATTGGACTAGATCAGTTCACTTTGCAGTTGGACCCACACTCTAGGATGATCATGTACTACAAAACTGCCTGCCTATATTTTGGATACGGTGATTTCAAGACTACCATCAAATACCTCAACAACATCTTTAATCAGGCAGAAGGTGACTTAAGGGAAGATATTCATGGTTTCGCCAGAATGCTGAATTTGATCTGCCATTATGAGTTAGGCAACATGGAACTCATCGGATACTATGTCCGATCGACTTACCGGTTTTTACTAAAAAAAGAAGACTTACATCAATTTCAAAAATACATCCTCAATTTCCTAGTAAGACTGAAAGCCAACATTACAGAAAAGGAATTGAAACAACGATTCGATACATTAAGAAAAAATCTTATCCCCTTGAGTCAAGATCCTTTTGAAAAAAGAGCCTTCATTTACTTTGATATTATCTCCTGGCTAGAATCAAAAATAGAAGACCGAAAAGTCCAAGACATCATCCAAGAAAAAGCACTCAAACGGATCAATAAGGTATCCGGTAATGATTAGATTTGAGTAAACGCAAACACCAAAAAAAATGGAAGAAGTATATATTGCCTCAGCAGTCAGAACACCTATCGGGAGTTTTGGAGGATGCCTTTCCTCACTTTCCGCTACAGAATTAGGGGCTATCGCGATCAAAGGCGCCCTAGAGAAAGTAGGCCTCAACCCCGATAAAGTGAATGAAGTATTCATGGGCAATGTTGTCTCGGCAGGACTAGGCCAGGCCCCTGCTAGGCAAGCCGCTATTGGAGCTGGCATTGGCTACACTGCCCCTTGTACTACTGTCAATAAAGTCTGCGCTTCGGGCATGAAGGCCGTCATGCTAGCAGCTCAATCCATCATGCTCGGGATAAATGATGTCGTCGTGGCTGGCGGAATGGAAAGCATGTCCAATATTCCATATTATGTACCTAAAGGGCGATATGGACACACTTTTGGTCATGGCCAACTTTTGGATGGACTATTACATGATGGGCTATGGGAACCTTATCACAAATTCGCAATGGGTAGTTGTGGTGACCATACTGCCACAGAACTAAATATCAGTAGAGAAGCGCAAGATGAATACGCCATCTCTTCCTACAAAAAATCAGCTGACTCAACTGCCAACGGACTGTTTAAAGACGAAATCATCCCTGTAGAAATTCCACAACGAAAAGGAGAACCAATTTTCATTATGGAGGACGAAGAATTCAAAAATGTAAAGTTCGAAAAGATACCTTCACTCCGACCTGTATTTAACAAAGAAGGTTCGGTGACGGCTGCCAATGCTTCTACTATCAACGATGGAGCTTCTGCCTTGGTGGTTGTTAGCAAAACCAAAATGGAAGAATTAGGATTGAAACCCATTGCTAAAATATTAGGATTCGCAGATGCAGCCCATGAGCCTATTTGGTTTACAACTGCACCGAGTTTGGCGATACCAAAGGCAATGAAGCATGCAGGCATCTCTACTGAAGAGGTGGATGCGTTTGAAATCAACGAAGCTTTTGCGGTAGTAGCACTGGCCAATATCAAAACCTTGGGACTAGACGCCAGTAAAGTCAATACACTCGGTGGAGCAGTGGCACTAGGACATCCATTGGGAGCCTCAGGAGCCAGAATCACCACAACATTGATCTCATCACTAAAACACAATAACGGCAAAATCGGAGTTGCAGGCATCTGCAATGGAGGCGGTGGCGCATCTGCGATCGTCATCGAAAGAGTACTTTAGTTGAAAGTAAAAAGTTTTAAAGTTGACAAGTGATTTACCTGAGTTCGACAACCCATAATTGGCATTGACTGACATTCTTAAAACTACCATATCGATGATAGGAGACATCTAAACAGTATTCATATAGATATCCCTATCGTCGATATGACAAAAATAAAAGTGGATTTGCAAAACGACCTTAGCGAAAAACCGTTAAGAAATTCAGATGACGGCACGCTTAAAAAAATCACATTGTTTGATCCCGATGACAATCGGGATCAAACAATGTGATTTTTCAGTAGGGTTATCCGAACTTTAGGTTTTACGGTACAGTCTTGACTTCTTTGTTACTTTCTGTGTCAAGAAAGTAAGGCAACTCAAATAAACCACCGTACAAAATATCCAACAAAACTCATCGTTCCCCCAAAGCTGATCATTACTTTCGCTTAATAATTTCATTCTACAGATTGATACAAACACACACAATGAAGCATCTTGTAATTCTATTAATTGTTATCCTTACTACAATTCAACTTGCAAATGCTCAAAAAAAAGTAGTCAAAAGATATGATTATGAAATCAATGGCAACTACCCCGTCAAAGAGGTCTACTACACCATACAACAAGACACCCTTGAGTTAGTCAATGGCCCTTATTTAAAATTCAGCTTCGAAGGAGACACCATCGTCACTGGAGCATACATCAAAGGAAAAAGAGAAGGAGACTTCTACAATTACTATGAGAATGGTCAATTACAACGCAGCACGCATTACAAACTAGGCCTCAAGCAAGACACAACCCTAGTGTACAATAAAGAAGGGACTTTGATCCAACTGGGTACTTTCAAAAACGACACCCTCGTTGGAACTTTGAATTCCTACTACCCCAATGGTAATCTCAAAAACGAAACCAATTTTCAAAAAGGAAAACCAGAAGGAATCGTCAAGGAATACTGGCTGAACGGAAATATCAAAGAAGAAATATCGTACCACAAGGGCAAACAACACGGCATCAACAATACCTATTATGAAACTGCGGTCCTTAAATCCAAAATCAACTACAATAATGGTGTGGTAGACGGAGAAGTATTTAGCTACTTCGCCAGTGGCCAAACCAATACTGAGGCATTCCAAAAGAATGGCACCAACACGGGCACTTTCAAAAAGTATTATGAAAATGGGCAACTCAAAACATCCGGAGAATATGTCAATGGACAGCAAGAAGGAGAAATTATTTCTTTCTTTGAAGATGGGGCAATCGAACAAAACCTGAATCTTGTCGCAGGCAAAAAGACTGGACTCAACTACACTTACTATCCAGATGGACAACTCAAAACCAAGAGCAACTTCTCTAACTACGAAAAGAACTACAGCGAAGAGGAATACAACTCTGCTGGTATCTTGATTGCAACCCGCAAGTTCAAAGACGACTTCAAATCAGGCACATGGGAGTCCTACAACAGCAAAGGCAAACTCCACATCAAAGAACAATATGAGTTGGGCAAACTAGAAGGCAAGCGCACGACGTATAATGAGAAAGAAAAAATGACCCTCCGCTCCAACTATGAAAAAGGAAAGAAAACAGGAGAAGAGAAATCATTCTACACCAATGGAGAAACACTAGAGATCAGCCACTACAAATTCGGCAGGCTAGACGGCAGTTATGAAAAATACAGCAAAACCGGTCACTTAGAAATCAGCGGCAACTACACCCGCAACGAGAAAAATGGCGAGTGGCAATACTTCGATAAAAAAGGGTCTGTTATCAAAACTGAGACTTGGAAGTATGGGAGGTTGCAGTAAAGAGCTACCTCATCCTCTTGAGAGAATATATTCTCAGAAAAAACAAACAGCGATTAAAACAATCTTCTACTCGGGGTTGCTCTTTAATACGGATTATATGATTTGGTAGAGGCGCATAAAGCAGAGTATATCAATTCAAAATATATTAACGACCCCACTACAAATTGGAGTCGTTAATATTCAAATTCTATTCAACAATAAGTGAATCACTCATAATGGTGATACTAAATTCTTCACTCAAAAGACCTCCATTACTGAAGTAGCCAAATTCCTTTTCAAATTTTTTATTATCTAAAGAAAAACGTGTTAATAAAATACCATCATGTGAAGGTATATCCAGCGTGTAATTATAGCTTTCTACAGAATTTGCATCAATAGTTTCAAAAACTACAGAGTCCACAAAACTCGTCTTATCTCCACCGAAATATGGATACAGTACCATATCATCGATCGCAAACTCTGACTGGTTGTCTACATTTATAATAAAACTCTCCTGATCACTATTTTTACATGAGAATGCTAACAATAATGCAAACAATAAAAACAAATTATTCATACCTAAATTATTCATGTCTAATAAATATTATCACCTTATGTACACCATTCCAATATCGATCGTAATAATCGATTCATTAGAAAAAATTCTTTGGGAAGGCTTAGACTCATTTGAGTAATATAACACTATACCTACCTCCTTTTCGCCCCTAGTAAATCATAACCGATCCTCAAGGTAAAATTCCCAATAACACCCCCCTGTACTCCACTCTCCAAAAACGTCCACTGCCAGCCTATACCGTATGCAAATTCAAAATTGAACCGTTCAGAAAAAGTCCTTCGAATCCCCCAGCTAGGAATAATGGCTAAGTCGGGTACTATCTCAGCATTGCTACCCTGATTATCTATCACTTTCGATTTGGGATGAAATCTAGTCAATATGGAAGCATAATTCGCACTATTGTTTTTTACACGTCTTCCATTGTGTGCCCGTCTATTGAGACTATAATACCATCGAGGCTCAGCCGCAATACCCAAAGCAGAATATACATACACATCATTATCACCGTATACAGAAAAACCACCATCAAGTCCAAACTCAGAACGAAGAGCAACCTTATCAAATACCTTTTGTTCATGATACACCCACAGCCCAAAAGCTCCCGTCTGCACACCTATTATCCTGTTTTCTACACTTGCGATCTCCTGACCATAAATTGGTAAAGCAAGTAGCACTAAAACTATAAGCGTAATAAAGTCTCTTTTTTTCATCTTCTTTACCATATAAATAATGACAACCCAAACGCAATTCTCGATCTACTAGGAAACAGTCCCTCGTCTACCTCAGGAATCTCCAGAGTCCTCAAAATCTTGTAAGGATCATTGGTATTAAACTCCATCCATAAAGACCAATATCTATCACTCTTTTCCCAGGACTCTTTATACCAACCTATACGAATACCATATCCCAATTGCACATCATAATCACCCTTGACATTTATCATCTCACCAGCGTCGTTTTCATATTCGTATTTTCGAGGTACCAATGGGTTAAAATACAATCTTACTTCAGTACAAATACCCCATTCGGAGATAACCTCTCCCCATTCATCTTTGGTGGATGACAATGCAAATAGATGATGATACCCACCAAATAATTCTATTGAAAAAATTGATTCGTCCTCAACTTCCTCTTCATCGGTACTCAAACCATACATACTCAACTGGACACCTCCAAAAAATATATCCTGGTCGGACACACCATGACCTACACTGGCATTAAGATGCACAGGCAAAATATTGTCCATTAAATTCAAAGCAAGCGAGGTAGATATATCGAACCCAAAAGATTGGGCATTACTCTGAAAAGAATATAGAAGTAGTGAAAGGAAAACAATACGTCTAAAAAACGTCATATTGGTTGGTTTGGTTGGTTTGGTTGGTTGGTTGGTTGGTTGGTTGGTTAATTTTTGTGCAATGCTAAAAACTACCAATAACTAATACAAATATTGAAGTTAATACTTGTACCAGGCACTCAAATCTACTCAGGATTTAGTCTTACAAAATCTATGGCATTTCATATCTCAGACAAGGACTCGGGGGCTCTTCGATTTAGCTGGCCTTGTGTCCACAGCTTCAGATCAATTCAACCCTTTGTAAACACAGCATCACTTCCAACGAACAGCGTGAGAAGAGATCATACAATACAACGTCACTTCGAACGAGCAGAGCGAGGAGAAGTCTCCCGTTTCACCTGCTACGACTATCCCATGCTCTGTTTTATATTCTGCTAGTGTTGGGGGATTTCTCACATGCGTTCGAAATGACGGAGACTGTGAAATTATACATAGTGTAAGGAATACAAGAGCATACATAAGATGAATAATTAGGCCCCATGGCGAATAAATGACGTCCATGACTGCCATGACAGGGATAAAAAACGGTATGACAGAATTTAATTTGGCATGAAGCAATATTAATCGCCATGACAGAATTTTATTTGGCATGAAGAGTTTTTACATCGCCATGGAGGGGTATCAACCGCCATGGCGCTCTTTTCATCCATCTCACACTTCAACTCTTGTCATTACCTGACAAGAAACGGTATCACAACAACCCCTTCTTTTCTATCAAATCAAAAAAGTCCGTCTTATAGGTATTCCCAATGGGGATCAACCGCTCTCCTATTTTCACTCGCAACCTTTCTATTGCCTCTATCTTATCGATGGATATCATGAAGGATTTGTGAATACGAATCAACTGATCTGTTGACAATGTTTCTTCAAACGCACTGAACTTTTGAAGACACATAATCTTCTTTCCATCGGACAAATGAATTTGAAGATAATCACTCATCCCTTCGATGTATAAGATTGACTCAACCATCACTTTTTCAATACGATATTCGGTCTTGACGAAAATAGACTTGCTTTGATTCGTATTAGCGAAACGATTTGACACTTCATCCTGCACTTTGTTAGCTGCTTTTAAAAATCGTGTGAATGAATATGGCTTGAGCAAATAATCACTCACATGTAATTCATATCCTTTGATGGCATATTCTTGATAAGCTGTTGTGATGACAACAGAGGGTTTGGCCGATAAGCTTTCCAACAATTCAATCCCTGTTAGACTATCCATTTGTATATCCAGAAACAACAAATCGACCGTATGCTCCTTCAAATAATGAAGACCTTCGAGGCTATTTCTAAAACTACCGACAAGCTTTAAAAATGGCACTTTCTCTACGAACCCCTCCAGCTTTTCTGCTGCCAAAGGTTCGTCTTCAATAATGATGCAATTCAATATCATGTCACAGTTAAGGTCAGGTCAACAAAAAATTGATTCTCAGATTGCGAAACATCTAATTTAAAATCATCAGGATACATCAATTCAAGTCTTCTTCTAGCATTGAATAACCCAATCCCCCCTGCTGTTTCACCCTCTTTAGGCATTGCTTCAGTATTACAATAATTGCGACAAGTGAAGTGAACAATATTTTCGCCTACATCTATTTTTATACTTATTGCTGGCATTTGCTCAGGGTTTGATACAAACTTAAAAGCATTTTCTATGAAAGGAAGAAACAATAATGGTGCAATTTTCAATTTCGGATTATGGTTATTAACCGTCAATTCAATAAAGTCACTATCGACAAACCTCAGCTTTTGCAAGTCTGTCAATTGATGGACATATTCCATCTCTTGCTCAATACTCACCTTACTCGTATCACTTTCATACAACATATATCTTAACAAGCCTGACAATCTAATCAGCATGGCAGAGGCTTCATCCTGAGATTTGTAAATCAGCGTATCAATGTTATTCAATGTATTGAACAGAAAGTGTGGACTAAGTTGCGCTTTGAGCATAGCCAATTCATTTTTCAATGATTTGTTCTCCAGTTCTGTTTTTTGATGCAGACTCTCATTCCAACTGACAAAACCTTTCAGCAGGCTTCCACTCTGACTAATCAAGAAAGTACCTCCGATTCCTTCTACAAATTTCTGCAAGGCATAGGGTCGAAACGACTCGAATATTAACCAGAAAATTGAAACGAACGCCAAACTAGACAACACACTGAAAGCAATTGAGATAAAAAAGTAGGTTAGAAATTTTCTCGTATCAAGAAATCGCGGTTGAACAAACAAATAGAACGTGTAGAAGTTCACTACTCCCCAAAACATCAGCAATAATGCAGCCCCGGGGTTATCCATTATAAAAGCCATTTCTCCCGGAGTAGAGCTGATGGCCATCCAAGACAACGTGGTGAATGTCGTCCAAAACAGGAGGTGTACGACTAGGTATAAGAGTTTTTGCATCTAATTATTATGTTCGTCCAAAAATACCATTTCCATTGAGAAACTAAGCTAAAGCCAATGTTTTAGAAGCAGTCAATTGAGATTGTGTTTGCCAATGTGCCCCAATCATCTTTAACAAGACTGGGTAAACAATAAATAATCTAAATGGCATAATTAATTGCATATATGCTTTTCCAAAATAGCCCTTAGGCTTAACATAGACTGTCATATGGACACCATATTTATCATCATCTATCGCTACCCTACCAAAATGAACCGCGGCATGTACAGTCGCATTTTCAATTTCGGACAACACTTCTTCCTTTGTCTGGTAGACCGGCACAAATTGATTATGTATTGGCGTAGAAAAATCATCCTCACTCAATCCCGACTGACTGGCATATCGTTCGCGTATACTTCCAATGGGTAATATCTCCAAAACTTTCACATCACTGTCCCACCCAAATACGCGACCTAGAAAAAAACGAAAGCGAAAAAGCATACCCGCAACACCAGATTGTGATATCCCTGCAATGGCTTGAGAAAACACTTTCTGAAAATCTTCTGCGGTTTGATGTCGCTCCATTTCGACAGGCAATCTCCATACATCTTCAATTTCGAAATCTGTCAGCAAATCATGTGCTAGCCAAGGTTGATTTAAATGATCGGTAGCTTCCATTTTTCCTTTTACTTTTAGTGTCGCAACGAGTGGGTAACTAAAGAACAGAATGCTCATTGCCAGTATACCGGCAAATAACATATCGCCTTCAGGGAAATAAAATTCCATCGCTAAACGGGCTGTCCACATCATGGTGAGCAGACCGAGAAAATGCCTGCCAATGGTTGATAAAACCACCATTTTCGGTTTAAACAGTAACAGTAGTCCTACATATATAAAGAACACGGTAATGAACAAATTGAGCATTTGCATGATATTGCTATTGACTGTACTCAACTGAGACAGCGCATCAGGCCAATCAAAAAGATCCCAGAAGGCCAAATGCAATGCTGCTGCCAATAGATTCATAATACCTCCTAGCCTTGTTAATAAAAGAGTTGTTTTCATGTCTTTGTTTTTATGCAAAGCATCATGAATTGGATCAGGCCAACAAATAAAATCTGTCAACTGGCGAATTGTCTCGGTGAAACTCTATGATGAACTCTGATATTGCAACTGAACTAGTGAAAATCAGACATTTGATGTTAATAGCAAGTTTCGGGTGTTATGTGCTTGCTCATATCCCTACTTTTACAAAAACGCCAATAAGGAATTAGGAGATGAAAACGCAAGAAAACTTAAATTTTAACAGAATCGCAGAAGCAATTGAATACATCGGCAACAACTTTAAGCAACAGCCAAACCTTGACGAAGTAGCAGAAAAAGTACATCTAAGTCCGTTTCATTTTCAGCGATTATTTACTGATTGGGCAGGCGTCAGTCCTAAGAAATTCTTGCAGTACATCAGTATTGAACATGCCAAGAAGCTACTAAAAGACGATCAGGCTACACTGTTCGATACAACTCTTGAAACAGGCTTGTCCGGAACGGGCAGGTTGCACGATCTATTTATCAACATTGAGGGCATGACGCCTGCGGAATATAAAAACGGTGGCAAGCACCTGTTGATCAATTACAGTTTTGCGAATAGCACTTTCGGAAATGTACTGGTCGCCTCTACAAGTAAGGGCATCTGTCATCTAGCCTTCGCAGAAAATGAAAACGAGGCATTCAATACGCTCAAAAATAAATTTCCTAACGCATCATATCAACCTAAAACGGACCTCATTCAACAAAATGCGCTGTTTGTATTTACGCATGATTGGAATAAACTGAATGAGATCAAGCTACACTTGAAAGGGACAGACTTTCAACTTAAGGTGTGGGAAACGCTCATTAAAATTCAATCTGGCAAGCTATCGACCTACGGTCAAATAGCTCATCAAATAGATAATCCAAAAGCATCGAGAGCCGTAGGGACAGCGATTGGAGACAACCCTATTGCTTACCTTATCCCATGTCATAGAGTCATTCAATCCACCGGTAATTTTGGACAATATCACTGGGGAAGCATTCGTAAAACAGCTATGATCGGCTGGGAAGCATCAAACACAAAACAGCTAGAAAAACTCGTCCAACCAGTAACCAAAAATCATAGTATGAACTAGCTGTATAGGGTACAGTCCTGTTCTGACAAATCATATAAACGCTAATAGTCAAATGAAAAATAAA
>JAOPTS010000090.1:0-2903 GCA_051531955.1 Reichenbachiella sp. | reverse complement strand
CCATTATCGACTAAATTAGTATATGAGGTTGCAATATCAGCTCGGATCTCAGATTGAGTACGCACATCATTCCAAATACGAACCCCATCGATTAATCCGTCAAAATAGTCATTTGCGGCAAACGCACTCCAGCCAATTTTATTTGTTGAACGGTTTACGGATGTTGGCAATGGCTGGCCCGCCTGTGTTTTAATGAGTACACCATTTTTATAGTAATTAACATTACTTGATGCATCATGAGTAATTGCGACATGCACCCATTCGTTTAATGGAATGGTATTTGTTTGAGAAAGCCCAGCCCACCCTTCGTCGGAGCCACTCGTACCATTGTGAATTGAGTAATCGAGTTGACTCGTATTATTACCCAGTGCTAGAGCGAGGTTCGAATTATATTCACCATTTGAGAGTTCTATGATGCGTGGATAACTTCCATATGAGTGCACATATACCCATGCTTCAAGAGTAATACCACCGGTAAAATCTACATTTATATCGGGTAACGAGACGTAGTCATCGGTACCATCAAAATCGAGGGCATTGTTTGATGTTGCAACAAAATTCGCCTGCACCTCTCCATCACCTGTGGCCGACACGGTAGTAGAATAATCCGTACTATCTACAACGGTTAGATTACCGGGACTCGTTGGTCTGCTCCAGCCATTAAAGGTGTATCCGGCACTTGGTGTTGCAATTATTGATTGCTGACTCCCTTGTGTTACTGATTGAACACCGGTTGGCGTAGTTGTTCCATTACCATCATTACTTACCGTCACCGAATGAGACACTCTCGAATTCATGAGGTAATTTTCTACTCGCTGATTTTCATAGGCAAGTTTTATGAAGTTTGGCCCACGAGTTGTGTTTGCAATCTGTACTTCATCAATAATACCATTCGTGTAGTTCATTGGGCTACTTGAACTGCGTCGACCAATTGCAACACGATCAATGGAAGGAACCGTCACACTGGTTGCATCAGTATCTTCTACCACCCCATTTACATATATTTTTCGCGTAGTAGCATTGGTAAATACCGCTACAAGATGATGCCAGTTTCCATCATCTATTGATGTTGTTGATGATGCATTATATGCAGTAGTATTTCTTGCCCGCGCATTCGCAATTCCCGCATTAGAAACAACAAGCATACAATATTCATTCGTCACATCAATATCACCTAAGAAAACTATCCCTGAACCATCAGTGGAGTTTGATGATTTGACCCATCCTGAAAAGGTAAATGGATAAGCCGAGACCGGCACATGGTTTCTTTGGATATACTCATCAACCCCATCAAAGGATATGCCTTTACCGACTATCCCCTCAACATCATCTGTCGCTTCAAGATTACTCCCTGATAGATCGTAATTATTTATCGTTGCATCTTTAAAGCCATCAGTGCCTGCATTCCCTTCTTCACCCAAATGCCACACACCCGCGAAATACTTTGAAGTAGTAAAGACATCAATACCGTCACTTTCGCTCTCTACGCCAGCCATGCCCCAAAACATTTTAATATCGGTTGTGCTATTACCCGTAACTGTTGGTACATTAACCCACAGTTCAGCTAATGCGTTTGTACTATCCCACCGCTCAATTTCATAGGCCATGGGAATTCCTGCCGCTGTTGCAAACCGAATATCCTCACCATTACCACGAGCATTAGCAAAAGTAAAATTACTTCCTGTGAGTCTCACAAGAACGGGAAAATTATTTACATCACTGGCCACATCGGCCCCTCCCGAGGTTGTGTTCATAGTTATCGTAGAATTATTACTCCACTGTTCATAATGAGAAGTCTGTATAAGAGCACTCGGAAACTTCTGACTTTCATAGGCAAGTTTAATCCAATCCGCAGAGCGATTAGTACTACTAATGCGCGCTTCATCTATCGTACCCAACAAATAATTTTGAGGAGAAGTATCCCCCCATCTTCCAAGAGCAATTCTATCTATGGCACTAGAAAAAGCGACACTTGTTGCATCGGTCCCCACTTGAACTCCATCCACATAAAAGATTCGTGAGGTTGCACTCACATATACCCCGGTGATGTGATACCACTGATTATTATTCCGTATTCGATCATCCTCAGTATCAATACCAACACCGGCTCCATTACGCGCCACCATTTCAAGGGTACCAACAGTATCCACCTGTAGCGTATGATAAATATTAGCCGCATCCTTATCACCAATAAACATTACTGAACCCGATATATCTGTAGTTGCAACCCAGGCAGTCATAGTAAACGGATAGCCAGAGACGGTCTGAACATCAGCCTCTATATACTCATTCGTACCATCTAAGGTAATACCTTTACCCGCCACTGCATTAACATCATCAGTGGCTTCAAGGTTGGTACCGGTGAGATCATAATTATTTGAGGTTGCATCTAGAAAGCCACTCGCCCCTGCATCTCCCTCTTCGGATAAATGCCACACCCCTTCAAAATCATTAGATGGTTCAAATACTGCTGCACCATCGCTCTTACTCGTTGGCTCAGCACGGCCCCAAAACATTTTAATGTTAGTAGTACTGTTACCTGCAATACTTGGTACCTTCACCCACATTTCTGCAACTGCATTCGTACTATCCCATCGTTCTATTTCATAGTCCATAGGGACATTTGCTGCAGTTGCAAAGCGGATATCTTCACCATTACCGCGGGCATTGGCAAAAGTAAAGTCACTTGCGGTTAACCTGATCAATACGGGGAAGTCAGTGACTGTACCCGATACATCTGCACCTGATGCAGTGGTATTGAGTGTATACGTAGTATTACTGCCCCAAGTGGTATAATCAAAATAAGCAGTGATGGTTGCATCGCCACCGGTTACAGTTACCCATGTGGTATCGTTTGCTGCATCGCTAAAGGTTACGGTACCTGCTCCTGCAGTTTTGGCCCA
>JAOPTS010000089.1:0-57608 GCA_051531955.1 Reichenbachiella sp. | reverse complement strand
GCGGTATGACCTTCTTGCCACAAGAACTCAGCAGTTCTCAAGAACAAACGTGTTCTCATTTCCCATCTCACCACATTGGCCCATTGGTTGATCAACAATGGAAGATCCCTATATGATTGAATCCAATTTTTGTAGGAATTCCATATCACAGTTTCCGAAGTAGGTCTTACGATCAACTCCTCTTCTAATTTGGCATCCGGATCGACGATCACGTCACCATTTTCATCATTCTTCAAACGATAGTGAGTCACCACCGCACATTCTTTTGCGAAACCTTCTACATGCTTGGCTTCCTTACTCAAATATGATTTTGGAATAAATAATGGGAAATACGCATTTGAATGCCCTGTATCCTTGAACATTTCATCCAAAGTGGCCTGCATTTTCTCCCATATGGCGAAACCATAGGGCTTGATTACCATACATCCTCTGACAGCTGAATTCTCTGCCAAATCAGCCCTCTTCACTAATTCATTATACCACAGCGAGTAATCTTCGCTTCTTTTTGGTAATCCTTTGCTCATTATTTTACTATTTGGTATGGAAATTGCTTAATTCCCGTTAGAAACTTGAGACAAATATAATTGTTTGTCGTATAATATAAGTCAATGTCGAACCTTTAAAGAGAAGTCATCATGAAACTACAAAGCTATTTGAACATCGTGCTGCTAATTTCAGTTGTTGCCATGAGTAATACAAACGTATTGTATGCGCAAGAATATGATGATATGTACTTCTCAAAAAAGGATCGTGAACAAGAAAAAACGAAAAAGGCAGAGAAAAGTGACGCCCAAAAAGAATATGAATCCTATTCAAGCAATAGTTATGAAAACAGTTATTCAGCTAAAGAGGTCAACCCTGACTACATTGAGAAATACAAACAAGAAACTAATAATAGTGGCGCTGCTAACTCATATGATAATGGGGCTACATATTATGGTGAAGACGATTATTATGTAGAAGATTACGACCAAAACAATGCACAGGCTCCAACAGTTGTCAACAACTACTATGGAGGTGCAAGCCCTCAATATATAGATCCATATTACTCAGCGTATGGAGGGTATGGTCCAGCTTGGGGTGTAGGTTATAATACATTCGGTGGATGGTCTGTCAGTTTTGGCTATTCATGGGGTTACCCATCTTATTACAACCCATTTTACGTCCCTACATATTGTTACAACAGCTATAGATACGGTTACGGATATAACAGCGGGTACAATCATGGTTACTATCACGGCTATCAAGATGGCTACTACAACAGCGGTGGATCATACTATTCTAGAAACGTATCAAGAGGTCCAAGAAGCTCAAGGAGTACTTCAGTAGCATCTAACTCTAGGGTAAGTAGATTGTCTTCTGTAGAACCTGCTAGATCCAATCAGTCAAGAACCAACGCTCCCTCTAATGCTAGAGTAGCTTCAAACAACAGTAGAACGCGTACTTCATCTGGAAGCTCTAGCAGCAGAACTAATAATGGAACTAGAAATGAATATATAGCGCAAAGAAATATTAATAAAAACAGCACTTCACAAAGAAGCTCCGCTAATAGAACGCAAACAAGAACGACTTCAAACACTAGGAGTAATCAACCAACTAGATCAAATCAAGTAGCAACAGCTCCTTCGAGAAGATACACTGCCACTACAACTTCTAGTAAAACAAGACAAACAAATGCTACTCCAACTAGAAGTAGTAGCACCAATAGAAGCACCAACTACTCTCCAACCAGCTCAAGTAACAACACAAGAGCAACCACCACTAGAAGTAGCTCAAGTAATAGTAGTACACGCAGTACCACTGCTCAACCTACAAGAAGATATAGCTCTAGCAGCACAAGCGCTAGATCAAGTTCTACTAGTAGCTCACCGTCAAGGAGCAGTAGCTCTTCATCGTCGAGAAGCTATAGCACACCAAGCAGCTCTTCTAGTAGATCATCTAGCTCTTCTTCAAGAAGCTCTAGTTCATCATCAAGCTCACGATCTTCAAGCTCGAGTTCTGGAAGTAGATCTAGTAGTGGATCTAGATCAGGGAGATAATTTTTTTCATTACGACACTCAAGACCATGTTCAAAAAAATTACGGTTTTATCTGCAGCCATATTGTTGACTAGCGCAGTATGGGCTCAATTCCAAGAAGGCCCATTTGGATACCATCAAGATGCGTTACTATTTAGTAGAACCTATCAGGGAGGCACAGCCCGAATGCAAGGAATTGGAGGTGCTCAAGTCGCATTGGGTGGAGATATTAATTCGGCATACGCCAATCCTGCAGGCCTAGGCTTTATGAGATCAGGGGTCATCACTTTGACACCATCTATGGACTTCAACAACACAGAGAGCAGTTACCTTGGATATAATAATGATGACTTTCGGGGCAATTTCAATTTCTCAAATTTAGGAATCGCATTCACAATGGAGAACCCTGACAAAAACTCGAAACTTCTAAATGGCACATTCGCCATCACTTTGACACGCAAGAATAATTTTCATTCCAATATCAGGTATAATGGGATTAATGAAAGTGAATTAGGATATAGTTCTATTGTAGACACTTGGTTAGATGTAGCCAACAATGATGGCAACCCCACCCCCATCAACTCATTACCTGATATGGAGTATTATGCTTTACAACAAAACCTGATTGTAGACTTTTATGACAATCAAGATAACCTTGCATATTACAACAAATGGATTGGTGACCAACCCATGCAATCCGAAGTAATTGAACAAAGAGGTGCGCAATATGAATGGAATTTTGCTGGAGGAGCTAATTACAATGATGTACTATACTTCGGCGGAGGATTAGGTATCAGTACCATCAGCTATTACTCTAAAGCTACATACCAAGAATATGATTTTTACTACGACGGGCAAGTTGATGAATCTATCAATTACCTCAGTACCAGAAATACAGTAAGGTTAGATGGAGTAGGAGTCAGTGGTAATTTCGGATTGATAGTTCGACCAGTTGACTTTTTTAGATTAGGATTCTCTGCATCCACTCCCACCTACTATGGCATAGATGAAGACTACACAACAGATCTTCTTACTAGTTATGGTTGGGACTTTGTAGATCTAGAGGATGGTACAACCATCGAACTTGACGATGAGTATTTCAATGACTTTGCAACTGTATCTAAATACAATCTCAGTACTCCATGGAAACTCTCTGCTGGTAGTGCCATTTTCCTTGGCAAAATTGGTTTTATCTCTGTAGATGTAGATTACCTTGACTATGCCAGTTCCAAAATCACTTCTAACGATTTTAACGGCTATGCAGACACGCAAGTAATCAACGATCTGTATGTATCTACTTTTAACTATAGAATTGGATCTGAAATTAGACTAAACAAGTTAAGGTTCCGTGGTGGCTATGGCTATGACGGAGATCCTATCAAAGAAAGTAATATTGACAACAGTATCAGAAGAATTTCCGGAGGCTTAGGTTATCGAAACAATGCATTTTTCGCTGATCTATCTTTTGTCCACACCAAACAAAACATCACTAGACAGCCCTATACGATGTATGACTACTCGTCTGGAAGACCTGTAGATGTAAGCCCTATTGCGGAGATCAGCAACAACAACTTAAACATGTCAATGACATTTGGGGTTAACTTTTAGACGAAAGGAAAGCGACTATATCTTCAAGATTTGAATCTGAAGTAAAGTCTGCCTTTTCGTATTCTGGCAATCTGTTTTTGTACATCCTTAACATGTCTTCTTTGACAGTGTCATCTGGCATATCCTCTACCAACGGGCGTTGGCCTTTTTGAGCAAGTACTCTTTCTATAATAGTGTCAATTGGCGTATTGATGAATACAGTAGGACCTGCTTCTTTCATAGTCTCCATATTCTCATAAAAACATGGTGTTCCTCCACCTGTAGCAATCATAGAAGGTTCATCCAATTTGATTAGCATGCCCAATACATATGTCTCCAGCATCCTGAATTGATCTTCACCAGCATCTTCAAAAATTTTAGGAATAGAAACTCCTGTCATCTTCTCAATTTGCTCATCCAAATCAAAGAAATTCATATCTATGGCTTCCGCCAATTTTTTACCAAAAGTGCTCTTTCCAGAACCTGGCATGCCTACCAAAAATATTTTTCGTGGACTAATCAACTTTCCTTCAGTAAGACTTCTTTGTATTGCATCTTGTGAAGCTGCGAATAATAACTGTCTTTCGCAAGTAATTCCTCATGAGTTCCGCTCTCTTTTATCTCCCCTTGATCCAGTACAATTATTTTGTCAGCATGCTGAATAGTAGACAATCGATGCGCAATCACAATTGAAGTTCTGTCCTTCATCATCTTGTCTATCGCTTCCTGAATCAACTCTTCTGTCTCTGTGTCCACACTAGAAGTAGCCTCGTCCAATACTACAATCTTTGGATCATAGACCAATGCCCTCACAAACGAAATCAATTGTCGTTGACCTACCGACAAGGTAGCACCTCGCTCCATGACATTGTATTCCAAACCGCCTGGCAGCTTGTTGATAAATTCTAGCGCACCAACTAGTTTGGCCGCTTCTAATATTTTATCATCCGCTATATCCGTATTGCCCAACGTGATATTCTCCTTGATTGAGCCTGAAAACAAAAACACGTCCTGCAAAACCACGCCAATATTTTGGCGAAGGGCATCCAAATCATACGCATGAATATCGCGATTATCAACCGTTATCGTCCCTTTCGATATATCATAAAATCGACTCAAAAGATTAATAACAGATGACTTACCTGCTCCAGTGGCGCCAACTAAAGCAACTGTCTCACCTGCCTTTACCTCAAAACTGATATCCTTTAAGACAAAATTCTTTTCATCGTAGGCAAACCATACATTGGAAAAATTGACATCTCCTTTGAGAGTAGTAGGCTTATAATCTCCATTGTCCGGTATGTGCTCATCACTATCCAACAGCTTCATGATACGATTCGAACTCACGATTCCCATTTGTAGTGTATTGAACTTATCTGCTATCATCCGAATCGGTCTAAAAAACATCATGATATACATAATGAAAGCAATTAACTCTCCTGGCATGAAAGCAGTATCAATCATCTTGATTGCTCCATACCATACAACCAACCCGATCCCTACCGCTTGAATAACCTCCGCTACAGGAAAATAGATCGAATAGTAAAGGACAGATTTGATATTTTCCTTACGGTGCTCATCATTGATTTCTTTAAACTTCTTTAGTTCGTCTTCTTCACTATTGAAGATTTGTACAATACTCATTCCTGTGATATGCTCTTGGACGAATGAATTAAGATTAGATACTGCTGTTCGGACGTTGTTGAAAGACACCTTGATTTTTTCTTTGAATACATAGGTCGCCCAAATCAATATAGGTAGCATCGACAAACTCACCAAGGTCAATTGCCAATTGGTATAGAACATAAACCCTAGGATCACCACTAGTTGCAGCAAATCACCAATCATCATCGCAATCCCTTGGCTAAACACATCTGCCAAGGTCTCAATATCAGATACATTCCTTGTCACCAATCTACCGATCGGTGTATTGTCAAAAAACTTAAGCTTCAACCGTTGAATATGAGCAAATAACTGGACACGAATGTCCTTAATAATACTTTGTCCTAACCAACTGGATAGGTAGGTATGTAAATACTGAACAATGGCCTGTACAAACAATAACCCAATCAAAATCATGACCATCCTGAGCAACCCGTCATAATCGCCATTGGCGACATTGACATCAATCGCACGCTGAATCAAAAACGGCCGTATAGGTACTAATACAGCCAAGGATATCGTCAAGAATATCAAAAAATAGAACTGCGCCATATATGGCTTGGCAAATGAAAACAGCCTTTTCAGTACTTTAAAATCTAATATATTTCCGCTTGAGGTTTCTTTTTCCAAAATTTTTAATGAATTACAAATAGATATTCGTTGGGTAGATAATGTCTTTGAGATATAATCCATGAGCTGGAACACTTCTTCCTGCCTCAGTACGATCGCGACTTTCTAAAATTGCTTCAAATTGTTTCAAATCAATTTTTCGTTCCCCGATCAATAGCATGGTCCCTACCAATGCTCGAATCATTCCCCTTAAAAATCTATTGGCACATACGTGAAAATGTATCTCATCGTTACTATTCTCCCAATAAGCTTCGAATATTTCACAATTAAAATGATTGACTTCAGTCTGTACTTTGCTAAATGCCTCAAAATCAATCCATCTTTTGATCAATTCGCAGCTTTCATTCATCAATCCTAAATCCAAAGTTGGGCGATAAAAATATGCCCTAAGCACCTTAAAAGGACTTTTTCGCTGATTGATTCTATATAGATAAGACCTAGAAACAGCAGAGAATCTTGTATTGGCATCATCTTGTACACGCCTCAAATCATTAGCCGAAATATCTTTGGGCAATAAGCTATTGAGTTTAAAGCATAATTCAGACGTTTTGATATCTGGTGACAGATCAAAATGTACCACCTGATTCAATGCATGAACCCCTGTATCCGTTCTTCCACTTCCAATCGTAGTGATTTTCTGACGCAAAATCATAGATAGCGCCTCATTCAATGTTTGCTGAACTGTGTCAGCATTATTCTGAATTTGCCAGCCATGATAAGCTGTACCGTCATAAGAAATATCCAAAAAGTACCTCATCTTATATTACGTCCATCTCCTTTCCTATTTTTGTAAATGCAGCTATCGCTTTATCCAAATGATGGTTTTCATGAACGGCCGAAATTTGCACTCTGATTCTTGCTTGACCTTTCGGAACCACTGGGAAATAAAAGCCAATCACATATATTCCTTCTTCCAATAACTTAGCCGAAAACTGTTGAGACACGACTGCATCATATAGCATAATAGGCACTATAGGATGCTCACCTTCCTTGATATCAAACCCGGCTTTAGTTATCCCTGATCTAAAATATTTGGTATTCTCTTCTAGCTTATCCCTAAGCTCAGTTGTCTTGTTGAGCATATCGATCACCGCAATCGATGCACCCACGATCGACGGTGCTACGGTATTAGAAAACAAATAAGGTCTTGATTTTTGACGAAGCATTTCAACTACCTCTTTTGGACCAGAAGTAAACCCGCCCGAAGCACCACCTAATGCTTTGCCCAATGTACCTGTGATAATATCCACACGATCCATCACATTTCTATATTCATGCACTCCCCGTCCTGTCTTTCCCATAAATCCAGTTGAGTGACATTCGTCCGTCATCACCACTGCATCATATTTATCTGCTAAATCACAAATTTTATCCAATTGGGCAATCGTACCATCCATGGAAAACACACCATCAGTAACAATGAATTTGCACTTGGCATCTTTGGCTTCTATCAATTTAGTCTCTAAATCGGCCATATCGTTGTGCGCATATCGCAACCGTTGTGCCTTGCATAGTCTCACACCATCTATGATAGAGGCGTGATTCAAAGTGTCCGAAATAATAGCATCTTCAGGCCCAAGCAACGGCTCAAAAACTCCTCCGTTCGCATCAAAGGCAGCGGCATATAAGATCGTATCTTCTGTCCCGAGAAACTCAGAGAGTTTACGTTCAAGTGTTTTGTGAATGTCTTGAGTTCCGCAGATAAACCGGACTGACGACATACCATATCCATGCGTATCAATCGCTGATTTTGCAGCCTCAATTACTTTTGGATGCGAAGAAAGTCCCAAATAATTATTCGCACAAAAGTTGATGACCTCTTTACCAGAGTCAGTTTTGATATCTGCTCCTTGTGGAGTGGTAATGACCCTTTCTTGTTTGAATAGACCTGCCTCTTTTATAGATTTCAGTTCATCTTTTAATTTGGATGCGAGTGATTGATACATGTCATTTTGGGATTTTGGGTTTGAATGTTGCCTTGGGTTTTGGGGGTACTACTGAGGGGTCATCTTTTAACAAAAAACGTAATCTTAATGGGTTAATAAGAAACAGTTTTTGTTGTGTAAAACTTTTTGGATTCATCTGATCAAACAGCTTTTCTAGCGCCATATATTGATCCGACTCAGCAGATTTAAATTTTGCATTGTCTATTTTTTTCGAAATTAAATACTCTTCAAAAGATTGAACGCTCTCCATAGTTCGACAAATATACTTTTTGTTGATCGGCAATTTATGGCTTTTGCTGGTCAAAATAAGGCTCCAATTGTGAGTATATTTATAGTAACAACAATTAACCCATATGAATAATATATTAGTAATAGGTGCTTGCGGCCAGCTAGGCTCTGAGCTCACACTTGCCCTACGCAAAACCTACGGAGATAATCATGTTATAGCCGCTGACAAGCGAGATGTGCTCCCCGAGCTCTGCAATGGGCCTTTCGAGACTTTGGACGTACTAGATGTCAATCGGGTCAAGCAGGTATTATCCAAATACAAAATTACCGAAGTTTATCACCTAGTGGCACTGCTATCTGCAACTGCCGAAGCAAGTCCTAGATTTGCTTGGGAACTCAATATGAACAGTCTAGTCAATATATTAGATTTGGCAAAAGAGGGACATTTCAAAAGATTATACTGGCCGAGTTCTATTGCAGTTTTTGGCCCCAGCACACCTAAGATCGATACCCCGCAACAATGCTTCATGGACCCGAGTACCATCTATGGCATTAGCAAATTGGCCGGAGAAAGATGGTGTGACTACTATCACTTGCGACACCAAGTAGACGTTAGAAGCTTGAGATATCCCGGGTTGATTGGATGGAAATCAATGCCCGGAGGCGGTACGACTGATTATGCCGTAGACATTTATCGAAAAGCCAAAAGGAAGGAATTGTTCACCTGTTTTTTGGACAAAGACACGACGCTCCCTATGATGTACATGGACGATGCAGTCAGGGCCACCATGGAGTTAATGGAAGCACCTTCAGAAAACATCTCGATACGCTCTAGTTATAACCTAGCAGCTATGAGCTTTTCTCCTGAAGAGGTTTATCAATCAATCCTAGAACATGAGCCAGGTTTCAAAATAGAATATAATCCTGATTTTCGTCAAGGTATCGCCGCATCATGGGCGCAAAAAATTGACGATAGTCGGGCTAGACATGATTGGGGCTGGAAACATGAATTTGATCTCCCCAAAATGACCAAAGAGATTTTGAATAGTCTATAACCATAAAATTTAATGCAAATAATGACCGAACTAAAAGTGTTTTTAAATACTTTTGGCCGGGCCATTCAACAGATATATGGAAGAATTCAATAACCTATTACTCAATCACGAGGATGGGATTCTTACAATCACAATCAACCGAGAAGAAGCACTTAATGCTCTAAATCACCAAACTCTTGAGGAAATCAAGACTGTTATTCAAACGGCAGATGATGATGAAGAGGTAAAAGGGGTTATTATCACTGGTGCTGGAGAGAAAGCTTTTGTAGCCGGTGCAGACATCAAAGAGTTGGCCCAAGTAACAGAGGTCAATGGTCGAGGTTTAGCAGAAAAGGGTCAAGAAATTTTCGAACAGATCGAAAAATTATCCAAACCTGTCATCGCCGTTGTAAATGGTTTTGCATTGGGTGGAGGATGCGAGTTGGCCATGGCGTGCCACATGAGGTTAGCAACATCCAATGCGAAATTTGCCCAACCAGAGGTGAACCTTGGAATTATACCTGGGTACGGTGGCACACAGCGTATGACCAGATTGATTGGCAAAGGCAAAGCCGTAGAACTCATGTTGACTGGAGACATGATAGATGCTGACGAAGCATTGCGTTTGCGATTGATCAATTATAAACTTGACACCAAAGACCAACTAATAGAAAAAGCCAGAGAGATCCTCAATAAGATTAAATCTAAAGCACCCATCTCGGTTGAGCTCATCATCGATTGTATCAATGCAGTACATACTCCCAACCAAAATGGTTACCAGACAGAGGCCAATGCTTTTAGCAGATGTTGTGGTAGCGAAGACTTTAAAGAAGGGACAACTGCATTTATTGAAAAGAGAGCTCCTATTTTCAAAGGAGAATAACCAATCATAAAATTTAGATGTCTGAACTAAAGGGGTTGGTAAGTGATACGGTTTGGTATGGCCTGAGCAGTATTATCGGCCGTATGTTTTCCTATTTTTTGGTACCATTGTACACCATGACAATGTTGCCTGCTGAATATGGTATTGTTACAGAGTTATATGCGGACCTTGCATTATACTATGTCCTGTATACCTACGGGATGGAAACAGCCTACTTTCGATTTGCTAACAAAGACATAAAAGAAACAGAAGTTTTTAATCTGACGCTGAGTTCTATTATAACCACCAGTTTATTTTTCTCAGCATGCCTGGTTGCATTTAGTACCGAAATAGTCAATTTACTCAATTATGAAGGCAAAGAAATTGCCATTTACTATTTGGCAGGAATCATTGCAATTGACGCAATCGTTGCGATACCCTATTCCAGATTACGTTTGCAAAACAAAGCCAAGAAATTCGCCTTCATCAAGCTATTTCAAATTGTATTCACGCTAGCACTCAATTTGTTTTTCTATATCCTTTGTGTCAACATCTCCAAAGGCATTTGGTTCCCATCTTGGGCACCTACTCTCCAACAAAATTTCGACCTTGATTTTTTGGCGCAATATGCATTTTTATCAAACCTCATCGCCAACGCTGCTGTATTATTACTATTAACAAGAGAAATTCATGGATTCAAATTCTCATTTGACTTTAAAAAACTCAAACCACTATTGATCTACGGTCTACCACTTTTAGTCATGGGGTTGGCTGGCGTGACCAATGAAATGCTGTCTCGAAAAGTACTGAAATTCTGGTTGCCTGATGGGTATTACCCAGGCATCAGCAGCCAAGCTGCTTTAGGGATATTTGGCGCCTGTTACAAAATTTCAGTATTCATGATGCTGGGTAATCAGGCGTTTAGATATGCTGCTGAACCATTCTTTTTTTCTAAAGCAGATAAAAAAGATTCACCTCAGCTATTCTCAAAAATAATGGACGGTTTCATCGCCTTCAATACGATTGTGTTTTTGGCAGTATCTGTCAATCTACAGCCTATCGCTAATTTTTTCATATTAAATAAAATCTACCATCAAGGACTAGTCGTCGTACCATTTCTCTTACTAGGCTACTTGTTCAACGGCATATACTACAACCTCTCTGTGTGGTATAAATTGACAGACAAAACCAGGTTTGGCGCAATTATCACAAGTGTGGGTGCCATCGCTACCATCGGGCTTAACTTCCTTTTGATTCCAATCTATGGATATACCGGGTCAGCTATTGCCACATTAATCACATTTTTTGGCATGGCAATCTCTAGCTATCTACTCGGGCAAAAACACTACCCTATACCATATCAAGTCAGTCGTGCAATGGAATTCATTACGGTCTCCACCCTATTGGTTCTCATCACTTATCCTATGCAATTAGATAATTGGCTCCTCGACATGGCGGCCAAAAACATGATAGTTTTGCTCTACATGATCTACATCTACTATCGTCAGCGAAAACTTTTCGCGGGAAAAGTAATACTTGGCATCAAATTCCCGTAAGAAATAGTTGAATGTCTATTTTGTCATAAAAATCGTTAAAATGACCTGTTAGTATTCATTTTAATTAATTTTGTTTTTCGTTTCAAACAATTTCAATGATCCGATATATCTCGTTTAGTAAATCATTATTGCCTTTTTTATTGGTCTTGGCCTTTGCCTTGTCAGTAGAATCTGCCTACGCGCAAAAAAAGGAAAGAAAAAAGAAGGCCAAATCTTCTCAGTCCAAAAAAGAATTAAGCGAGGAAAAAATCACAGAATTAGATCACTACTTTCTCGAAGGAGAAAAATATTTCATCCTCAAGGATTATTCTAAATCCAAAACCTACTTCGAAAGAGTACTAGAAATAAATCCATATCACGCTACTACGCATTACAAAATGGGTCAAATATATAACCTGACCCAACAGAGTGATCAAGCGCTCATCTATGCCAAACGAGCAAAAGAGCTAGATCCAGATAATAAATTTTACTACATCGAACTGGCCAATATCCAAACTAGTCTTGGTGAGTTGGGTCAAGCCAGCGAAACCTACTCTGAATTAGTCAAAAGAATACCCGGGACAGAATTGTACTTGTTCGAATTGGCGGCATTACAGATTTATCAGAAAAAATATGAGGACGCTATCTACTCCTACGAGCTGGCACAGTTTCACCTTGGTCCGATGGAAGAAATTTCGCTTCAAAAACAACAGGTCTACCTCAAGCAAAACAAATTAGACCTTGCCATCAAGGAAGGGTATGAATTGATCAAGTTAAACCCGACCGAGGAAACTTATGTAATGACCTTGGCTCGCATCATGATCTCCAACGATAAATTGGATGAGGCAGAAAGATTCCTCAATGAACAAATAGCCGCCAATAAGAACAATGAAAAATTATACATTCTCATCTCTGAAGTCTACAGAAAGAACGGTGACAATGTCAAAGCTCTTGAAGCATTGAAAAAACCGTTTGCTAGTCAAACAGTAGAAATCACTGCCAAAATCAGAACATTGGCAGGATACCTAGGTATGCTGCCCAACGCTGACTTACAACAACCGTTGGTGGAGTTGTCTGAGATATTGGTACAGACCCATCCAGACTCATACCAAGCACTCGCGATGACAGGTGATATGTATTACAATACAGGTGAAAGAGAAAAAGCTAGAGATTACTATCTCAAAGCAGTGACAATTGATGGTTCAAGTTTCAACATCTGGCAAAACATCCTCACATTGGACATGGAGATGGAGGATTACCAAGGTGCAATCGATCATTCGGAAACTGCAATGGAGACATTTCCCAACCAAGCTTCTCTCTACTATTTCAGTGGAACAGCCTTCTTGATTCAAAAAAAATACGAAGAGGCGATTAAATCATTTAATAGAGGCAAAGCCTACGCCGCTAGGGACGCCAATATGAATAGTTTGTTTTATGGGCAAATTGGCGATGCTTACAATAGCTTAGGTGACCATGAGAAATCTGATGAAGCCTATGAGCAAGCACTTAAATCCAAGCCAGACAATGACCATGTACTTAACAACTACAGCTACTTCCTGTCTTTGAGAAAGGAAGATCTAGAGAAAGCGAAGAGTATGTCAGCCAAGCTCGTCGAAGACTACCCTGAAAGCCCTACCTATCTTGACACACATGCTTGGGTATTGTACATGATGAATGATTTTGAAGGTGCAGCCAAATATCTCAAGGAAGCCATTAAATATGATCCAAGCGCAGTGATCATAGAGCACTACGGAGATGCACTATTCCAACTAGGAAAAATAAATGAAGCGGTAGAACAATGGAAAGAGGCACGAGATTTGGTAGAAGACACAAGTACATTAGATAAAAAAATTGCAGATCGACAACTTTATGAATAGAATCTTGACCTTGTGCTTATTAAGCGCAGTGCTACTCACTTCTTGCAACAAGAAATTTACACTTTTTTCAAACCACTCAGACAAGTTCAATCATAGCAATCTTGATTATGAATATTTGGCATTGAAATCAAAAATCCATGTTAAAACTGAAACTGAAGACATCCGATTCATCGCTAATATTCGAATGAAAAGAGACAGTGCTATTTGGATATCTTTATCCCCAGGGTTCGGTATTGAGGCAGCAAGAGGTTTAGTGACTAAAGATTCTGTTTTAGTTATTGACAAACTTCACAAAGAATATGACAAAAGACTCATAAGCCAGCTCACTACAGGGTTTGATTTCAAGTTTGAGCTCAGTATGATAGAAGGTATATTATTGGGTGATTTAATGTTCCCCATCCAAAACAGGGATGACATCAAAAAAACATCTGGCACTTATGAGATCTCACAAGATCACGGTGATATTAGCATCACCAATTTGATTGGGGCTCAATCCATGAAAGTCGAAGAGGTAAATGCAGCAAGTGACACTTCATATAATAACCTGAATGTTAAGTATTCCAATTTCCAGAAATTAGACGATAATGTTTACCCTACCGAAATTAATGTGACTGCCAATTACATGGGAAAAAAGGATAGGTCTAAAAAAAGTGCTAACATTACAATTCGTCACACAAAAGTGGAAATAGATAAAAAGAAGTACAGCTTTGACTTTAATATCCCTTCGAAATATTCGCGTAAGACATATTAGCCTTATTCTAGTTGCAACTCTTCTGTTGGTCTTCACGAATGTGGAGGCGCAAAAGAGTAAAACTCAACTAGAAAAAGAAAAAAAAGAGAACCTTGCTAAAATCAACGAGGCTCAAAAAACGCTAAATGCTACCAAATCAGAGAAAAAATCTTCTTTGGGTCAGCTCAAAGCAATCAATAGACAAATTGACATCCGTCAGTCTCTAATTAATTCTATTAATAAAGAAATAAAAATTATAGGAGTAGATGTCAGTGAACTCACCATGATCACGACATCATTAGAGTCTGATCTAGAGAAATTGAAGCAAGAATATGCTGAAATGATCTACAATTCATACAAGGCCAATCATGGCTATAACAAAATTACATTCCTCTTTTCGGCCAAAACCTTCAATCAGCTTTATCTGAGATTAAAATATTTGGAACAATATGCCGACGCAAGAAAGGTTCAGGTGGAACAAATAGGAAAGGTAAGAGACGCATTGAATGATCAAAAATCTACGCTAATCACTAAAAAAGAAGAGCAAAGTACTTTATTGGAGGACAAAATCAAGGAAAACAAAAACTTGTTGAGCTTGAAATCCAAACAGAACAAATTAGTACAAGACCTCAGTAAAAGAGAAAAAGAACTCAAAAGAGAAATGGCTGAACGAAAAAAATCCGTTCAAAAGCTGGATAATTTGATCGCCAATATTGTCCGCAAGGAAATAGAGAAGTCCAACGCCAATAAGACCTCCAACACAATTGCACTCAATGAAGCGGGGACCAAACTATCTGCTTCATTCGAAGGAAACAAAAACAAACTTCCTTGGCCAGTATCCACAGGATTTGTCTCTGAGAAATTTGGCAAGCACCCTCACCCTGTACTAAAAAGCATCATGGTGGAAAATCAAGGAATCGATATCCAAACACAAAAAGACGCGACAGTCAATGTTATTTTTGATGGAGAAGTAGCGACCACTGCTTTTGTCCCCGGCATGAACAGTGTGGTTATTGTGAAGCATGGAGATTATTACACGCTATATGCCAAGCTCAAAACTGTGAACGTCAAAAAAGGTCAAAAACTGTTAGCCAAACAAAACATTGGCACTGTCTTCACTGATGGTGACGACATCTCCGAATTGCAATTTCAGGTGTGGAAAAACAATGTCAAACTCGATCCAGAGAAGTGGCTCAACACCAAATAGTTCAATCGACATGATTCACATCATTTCTTAATACTTTTTTAACCGACTACCCTTCCTTTCGAGCTAATCAAATTCTATATTTGCGGCATGAACAAGAAGGTAATTTTAATGATTTTGGACGGCTGGGGATTAGGAACTAACCCTGAGGTGTCAGCGATAAAGGCAGCAAAGACGCCTTTCATAGATTCAATGTACACCAAGTATGCCAACAGTACTTTAGAAGCCTCTGGTCTTGCAGTTGGTCTACCTGAAGGTCAAATGGGCAACTCTGAAGTCGGCCACATGAATATAGGTGCAGGACGTGTTGTTAATCAAGATTTAGTAAGGTTGAACAATGCAGCTGCAGATGGATCATTAGCCAAAAACGAAACTTTGTTGAAAGCTTTCGCTTATGCGAAAGAAAACAATAAAGCCGTTCACTTCTTTGGACTTGTGTCTGATGGCGGTATCCACGCACACATCAACCACTTAAAAGCTTTGTGTACTGGCGCAGCAGCTCAAGGTCTGACAGATGTAAATATTCACGCCTATACTGACGGTAGAGATACTGATCCAAAAGGTGGTAAAAGATATTTGAGTGATCTTCAAGATCACCTTGACAAAACAACGGGTAGAATCGCTTCTGTCATCGGTAGATATTATGCCATGGATAGAGACAAGCGTTGGGAAAGAATCCAATTGGCATATGGCGCTATGGTCAATGGCGAAGGAACAAAAACTCAGGATGTATTTGCTGAAATTGATAAATCATACGCAGCAGATGTTACGGATGAGTTCATCCAGCCAATCGTAAAGGTTGACGCTGACGGCAATCCAGTAGCCAAAATCAAAGAAGGAGACGTTGTCTTGTGTTTCAATTTTCGTACAGATAGAGGTCGTCAATTGACTGAAGCATTAACTCAACAAGATTTCCCTGAACAGGGAATGAAAAAACTTGCTTTGAAATACTACACCATGACCAACTATGACGCTACATTCAAAGATGTGTCGGTCATGTATGACAAAGACAATTTGAAAAACACACTAGGTGAAGTATTGTCTAAAGCGGGTAAAAAACAAATCAGAATAGCGGAAACTGAAAAGTATCCACATGTAACGTTCTTCTTCTCAGGAGGACAAGAAACACCATTCGAAGGTGAGACGAGATTATTGTGCCCTTCTCCAAAAGTGGCCACTTATGATCTACAACCAGAAATGAGTGCCGCTGATATTAGAGACAAAATCAATCCGGAATTAGAAAAAGGTGAAGTAGACTTTGTTTGCTTGAATTTTGCTAACCCTGACATGGTCGGTCACACAGGTGTATTCGAAGCTGCTGTCAAGGCATGTGAAACGGTAGACGGCACTGCGAAATCAGTAGTAGAAACTGGAATCGCTAATGGCTACTCTACTATCATCATTGCTGATCATGGTAACTCAGACATCATGGTGAATGCTGATGGATCTCCTAACACTGCACACACCACCAACTTGGTACCTTGCATCTTCGTTGATGAAGACATCAAAGCGCCAGTGAAGGATGGTAAATTAGGTGACTTGGCTCCAACGATTTTGAAAATGATCGGAGTTGAAATCCCTGCAGACATGACTGGAAATGTATTGATCTCGTAATCAATACCTCTTACATAAAATTGAAAGGCCAGAATAATTATTCTGGCCTTTTTTAGTATTGAAGGCCCAATCGAAAACCAAACTCACCATAAGCTTGATGTTGAAATTCGGTATCATATTCATCGTAATAACCAAACGCCATTCCATACCCTATCCCAGAAAAGAATTCGAAAAGAGCCTTTTTACCCAAAGCTTTTTTGAACCCCCACTCTGGCAAAAATCCTACAAATAAAATCGAATTAGGTTCAATTCTTGTAGAAGACCAGCTACTCGTTTTCTCTTCCAAGTATTTAGCATACTTTGGTGTAAATCGAATCCCTACAAATGGACCACTATTACCACTAACTCTTTTACCTTTCCTTTTTCTCATTTTAAGGTTATAATACCATCTCGGTTCCAAACCTGCTCCAATAAACCGATTATAATCCCCTACAAAATATAGCTCATAGCTAAATTCAACCTTGAAAGTAAATTGATCCGATAGTTTAGCTTCATTGAATAAATATGCTCCTACCCCATTGTTTTGCAAACCGACCGCTACGCCTGTCATATTTTTTTCTACCGACACATTGTCTAAGGCTGGGTCATCCGGAAAAGGCTCATAAGCCAATTGCACTTGAGCAATAACTGGTGAAATGATCAAGGATAATAATAGGTTAAATAACGTCTTCATAATGGCTGGCACTTGAATTCAGCTGCAAATCAAGCAAAAATTTAACAATTCACAATTAAATATCAACGTTGATACAATATCTGAAGTACTAATTAAGTTGTATCACAATATGTCATCTTTGAAATTCAAAATTTATGTACTCGTAAGTATCTTCATTCTAGGTGGAGAAAGATCTAGGGCATATTGTTTATCTGACCTAGATACTATCAGTACCAATTATGTTCATGACATTCCTGCTGAGTACAAAGACAGCTTCCTTGCGGCATTAGCACATTTTCCAGATCTACAAACCGTTGATATTACCTTTCTCGAGACCAAAATAGAAACTACGCTCAACGCACGTCCGACTTTAGCATCCGTATTCAAAAACAAAAAAGATTACATCATCCGAATCAACAATGATCAAGATGGTAGCCCTATTCTATTACAAGATGTACCATTCGAAGCACAGGTTGGATTATTTGGCCATGAATTGAGTCACTTCTCTGACTATGAATCAAAAGGACTGTTTGGTGTTATTGGAAGAGCATTTGATATGGCAGGTAAGAAAAGTCGTGCTGAATTTGAAAAAAGCATAGATCATCTTACTATTGAACACGGTCTAGGCGAAGAGCTTTATGAATGGTCTCACTATGTCTTACACGACTCAGAAGCGGATGAAGACTATATCAATTTCAAAAGGAGTAATTATTTGACTCCAAGTGAGATATTAGCTGCTGCTAATGAGATAAAGTAAAACTATAACCTACCTCAATCATTAAACTATTGATCCTGTGAAAATCAAGAATGCTATTCATTGATTTGAACATAGGTGTACGATACTCTCCAACTGCACGCAGTAGAACTGCATTACCATCATTCAATTCATATTTCAAACCAATAGACGCTTGAGTACCCATCTGCAACAACTTCATTTCCTTCTCATCAGGTATTCCCACTATAACATCTTCTCCACTCCTTATTAGCGTATAATACTCATTAATATTTCTTTCCCGATCCAATAAAAAACCAAAAAGCAAATTAGCCCCTATAATGGGCCGTAATTTTGCCCTGCCAAATTCATATTCTATGCCCGCAGATAACCTCAATATTTTATAGGATTCAATCACATAATAGCCAAAGCCATTTCCCGTATCAATTTTACCTTCAAAATCATTAGCTCCATAGGACAAGCCAATTGTCTGACATCAGTGCGGGGTTTATTTCAGTAACTAATCCAATTAACAAACTATTATCGTACAATACATCTTCATAGCCATTTCGTTTAAAATTTGAAAAGGCAAAGCCCAAAGTTGGACGCAAGGAAAAAGAAGTCTCAACACCTTTAGAATAATCAATACAGGCATAATCATCACATGTATAATTGTGATATTTCTTGGTCACTTTGATCAATGATTTAGCATCAAATTCACTACTGTTAATAGCGTTTTTCATTTCAGGAGTATCATAAAACAAGTAGTTCAACCCTCCCTTGTACTGGTTATCATACTTGAGAAAAGTCTTAGTTTGATCATCTTCATCTGTGATTCTTACTTCTTTTGCATTATTAGAAAGCTCGTACAACACCCCTTCTTTTTCAAGAAAATACTTATCAGCATCGTTATTTCTCAGAAAATAAAGGTCCACCACGCCATTTACCAAGTATTCAAGGAAACGCACCTCCTCTTGGCCTTCAATAGAGACCTCTTTGGCTTGGTAGAATTTATTAGGCAAAATACCATATGACCATATCTCACCAGGAGAGTAGGTATTTACCTTAGCGTCTACTCCTTGTTTAAATTCACATTGTCTCCCAAGTGACTTTAATGACTTGGCATTCACCAAGCCAGTAATTGTATCACCAGAATGATGAACAATAAAACCTTCTTCAAAATTGTTCTGACCAAAAATAACTGAAGGCAAAAAAAGAATTGCAACTATTAATCTCATAAATGGCAATTTTAAATACGCTCTAAATTTCCACTGTCTTCCACCTTCCCTTTTTGAACCAAATCACACTTGCTCCTGCATGTAGTGCAAAAGCTATCGCAATGGAGGCAATTGCTCCAACAAATCCCATCTCCAAAGTAAAGGCCAATACATAAGCCAGCGGTATCTGAATAAACCAGAAGAAAATAATGTTCAATATCGTAGGTGTTTTCGTATCACCAGCACCATTAAACCCTTGACTGATCACCATCCCGTAAGCAAAAGTGATATAGCCAACACATATGATTCTGAGTGCCGTCGCACCATAATCAACCACCTCTAGGTCTTCCGAAAAGAACCCCACAAACCATGGCGCTACTATAAAAAACAGGATAGAAACCAAAAACAAAAATCCAGTATTCACATGGGCGGTGATCCAAACTGACTTTTCAGCTCGGTCAGGTTTCTTTGCACCAAGATTTTGACCGACCAAAGTAGCCGCCGCATTGGCCATCCCCCACGAGGGCAAGATGGTAAAAATTATAATTCTAAAAGCAATCGTATAACCCGCCAAAGCAGAAGAGCCAAACTCGGAAATGATTCTAACTAGAAACAGCCAACTTGCTGATTCAATCAAAAACTGTCCCATTCCACCAATTGCTATTTTTAACAAATCTTTGATCGTTTGGAATCTAATCTTGACACTATCCAATGTCAGTTTGATTATTCTACTACCACTAAACAATCCGAATAATTGATAAAATACACCCATCGAACGCCCTATTGTTGTGGCAATAGCGGCACCTTCCACTCCGAAAGCTGGAACAGGCCCAAAGCCAAAAATAAACAAGGGATCCAAAACGATATTCAACCCATTGGCAATCCACAAAGAACGCATGGCCATCGACGCATCACCCGCACCACGATAGATCGCATTGATTAAAAAGAGTAACATGATACACAAGTTACTGCCCAACATGATTTTGGTATATCCGAAACCATTTGAGATCAGTTCTTCTGAACCACCCATCAGCCCCAAAATATCTTCTGCAAAAATGATCCCTACTATCGAAACCAAAATTGAAAATACTGCCGCTATTAATATCGCCTGAAACGCTGCATAACTGGCTCTCTTAGCATCTTTTTCGCCAATGCGTCTAGACACTACTGCAGTTGCAGCCATGCTCAACCCTATTGCAATCGAATAAACGATCATCATCACGGATTCAGTTAGACCTACGGTTGCCACTGCATCTACACCAATTTTCCCTACAAAAAAGACATCCACAATAGCAAAGAGTGACTCCATCACCATCTCCAAAACCATAGGAACAGAAAGAAGAAATATTGCTTTATGAATACTACCGGTTGTGAACTCGGATTCCTCGCCTCTCAAGGCAATGAAGAAATAGCTATATGCTTTTTGAATTAATTCAGTAAGACGTCTCATTTGTTAATTGTTTGTATAAAAGAAATAGAAAGATGCAAGCGTCTGAATCAGACAAACATCATTGGGACAGGGCATTTCTTAATTACAATTAACATAGTTCCTTACTTTTTTATGGATGCTAAGATATCGAAATAACGAGATTATTTCCAAATAACCTCGTTATCAATCACATCTATTTCAATCCGCTTCGCTCCAATAGTGCGTCTACGGTAGGCTCTTGGCCTCTGAACTTTTTATAAAGTGTCATTGGGTGCTCACTCCCGCCTTTTGATAATACATTTTCTTTGAACGAAGTGGCGACTTCTTTATTGAAAATGCCTTTTTCCTTGAACACTGAAAATGCATCCGCATCCAATACTTCCGCCCATTTGTAACTGTAATACCCAGCAGCATAACCTCCTTGGAATATGTGGCTAAACTGTGTACTCATACATCCTCCTTCTATCGGGGCAAACAGGTCTGTTCCAGACATGGCTGCCTTTTCAAACGCAGCAACATCGGCAACCTCCAATTCATCCGCACTCAAAGAATGCCAAGCCATATCCATCATCCCAAAGCTCAACTGACGCATCGTCTGATAACCCTCATTGAAATTACTAGACGCCTTGATCTTCTCTATGTATTCTGCAGGAATCGTTTCTCCTGTTTCATAATGAGTTGCAAATAGATCTAAGCACTCCTTTTCTTGCGCCCAGTTTTCCAAAATTTGAGATGGTAATTCCACAAAATCCCAATACACGCTAGTACCACTCAAAGACGAATATTTACTATTAGCCAACATGCCATGTAGTGCGTGACCAAATTCATGAAACAAGGTTTCCACTTCGTTATACGTCAGCAAAGAAGGCTTGTCATCCGTAGGAGGTGTGAAATTACAAACGATAGAAACGATGGGTCTATGATCAATAGCATCCTTAAATTGACTTCTATATGATGTCATCCAGGCACCTCCACGTTTCCCAGCTCTTGGGAAGTAATCTTCTAAAAAGACTGAAACATGTTCACCCTTTTCATTCAACACTTCATAACCTTTCACGTCTTTGTGATATACAGGAATCTCAGGATTGTGTTTGAATGTCAATCCGTACAATTTTTCTGCAACTTTAAAGATTCCTTCTACTGCTTTTTCCAGCTTAAAGTAAGGTCTCAATAGCTCATCATTTATTTGAAACTTTTTATCCTTCAACTTTTCAGAATAATAAGCCCAATCCCATCTTTCCAATTCTCCTTCTAAACCTAGCTCTTTCGCAAATGCTTCTACTTCTGCCTTCTCTTCTTTCGCCTTTGGCAAAGCCTTTATCAACATGTCATTTAAAAACAAGTTGACTTTATCTGATGATTCTGCCATTCGTTCTTCCAGCACGTAATCTGCATAAGACTTGTACCCCAACAACGCCACCATATGATGTCTTAGCTTGACAATATTTTTGACATTTTCCTGATTATCCAATTCATCGCCTTTATATGCTTTGGACATATAAGCCTTGAACAGCTTTGCTCTTAGCTCACGGTTGTCGGCATACTCCATAAAAGGGACATAACTAGGGGCTTGTAGCGTCACCATCCATTTACCTTCATGACCTTTTTCCTTTGCCACCAAAGCTGCTGCATCTTGAACTCCTTGCGGTAATCCAGACAAGTCTTCTTTGGACTCTAAAACCAATTCGTACGCATTGGTCTCGGCCAAAACATTCTCTCCAAACTTGAGTTGCAAAGAAGCTAGCTCTTTAGAAAGCTCAGCATATTTCTTCTTATCCACTTCATTCAAATTAGCCCCGCTTCGGATAAATCCTTTGTACGTCTTCTCTAACAACATCTTATCTTCTGCATCAAAACCAGATTGATCGGTTGTTTCATATACATTTTTTACTTTCCCGAAAAGCTTCACATTTTGCATGATGGCATTGCCATAGTCAGTCAAAAGCGGGGAGAGTTCAGCAGCCAACGCCTGCATTTCGTCAGATGTCTCAGCTGAGTTGAGGTTGAAAAACACTTCTGCGGCTTGTGACAACTCCTTGCCACTGCGATCCATTGCCACAATAGTATTTTCGAATGTAGGAATTATTTCACTATCAGCTAACTGTGCGATCTCCTTCAAAGATTCAGAGATCAATTGTTCAATCGCTGGTTTATAGTGAGCCATTTCGATTTGATCGAAAGGTGCAACCTGAAAAGGAGTCTCAAAAACTCTAAGTAATGGATTATTCTCTGTCATGTCAATTTTTATTTCCAAGCAAATTTATACCAATAAAGACGAATCAAGGTTTGCTAAAAACCTTATTATTTCAAAATAAATTAATGTTTATTCCTTGTTAGAATAGTCACTTTTTGCATAATTTAGATACAAACAAAATTCTAAAAACATGAAAAAAATATTAATACTAGCAATTGCATTGTTCGCAACTAGCGCGATGTACGGGCAAGAAGGAAGTATGTATGTCGGAGGAGCGCTTGGATTTGGTGATTATTACGAAAACTCAACTGGAAACACTTGGAAAGTAGCCCCTGAAGTTGGGTATTGGATGAAAGACAATATCCAACTTGGTATTGTTGCAACTTTTTATGGCAATGAAATAGCTGGAGATAAATATACAACTATAGCTCCACATGTATATGGTAGACTTTGGTTCCCAGTTGGGGATAAATTTTCTCTCTATGCAGGTGCTAATTTTAGGTTTGTTAACACTTCAAATGACAATGATGCCATAGATTCTGATTCTTATGTTGATATCTTCGTTGATGCAGGTTTCGCTTACTCGGTTGCTGATAAATGGGGCCTAGTTGGTAGAGTTGCTTCTCTCGGTTTATTTGACGGTGATTTTGGTCTTGATGCTAATCTGTCACCTAGCTCATTATTCAATGTAGGTATATACTATACTTTCAAACAATAATATAACCAGCCTAACACACCTGAATAACCAGTCAGGGGTGTTAGACTTTACCTTTTCTCAATTCCCCGCAAAGTCAATATTCTTTTTCAGACCTTCGTATTTGGTTCTTTTCACTGCCGATCCTTTAAATACTTCTTTAAAAAGATCTTCCGTTATTTCTTCCCAATCACCTTTTGATAATTCACCTAGCTTTTCATGTGGTTGAAATTGATCTTCATTGTGCATTTTTGAAAAGCGGTTCCAGGGACATACATCCTGACAGATATCACAACCAAACACCCAATTCTCCATTTTACCTTGGAACTCTGCAGGGATCTGATCTCTTAATTCAATAGTCAAATAAGAAATGCATTTACTGCCGTCGACTACATAAGCCTCAGCAATAGCATCTGTAGGACAAGCGTCCATACATTTGCTACAAGTGCCACAATGATCCGATACAGGTCCATCATAGTCCAACTCTACATCTAGTATAATTTCTGCCAAGAAGTAGAAAGAGCCAGTACCTTTATTTAATAATAATGAATTTTTACCAACCCAACCCAGTCCTGCTTTGGCAGCCCAAGCACGTTCATTGACAGGGGCCGAATCAACAAAGACACGAGCATTTACTTCTCCCAACTCTGCTGTTATAACATCTAGTATGTTTTTCAGTTTGGGTTTGATAATGTAGTGATAATCCTTGCCATAGGCGTATTTGGCAATTTTATACCCTTCGTCTTTGGCTAGGTCTTTTTCTGGGTAATAATTGTACATCACCGAAATCACAGACTTAGCACCTTCTACCAATTTTGTAGGATCTAGCCTTTTATCAAAATGATTAGCCATGTAGTGCATTTCTCCATGCATACCTTGATTCAACCACTTCTCCAATTTAGGAGCCTCCTCTTCCAAGAAACCAGCTTTAGCGATACCACATTGCATAAAGCCTTCTTCAAGAACTTTGGTTTTGATCAGATGAGTGAGCTTAGTAGTATTCAAAATCAATCAAACAATGTCCCCGTTACAGAAGGGGGAACTATATTCAAATGCTTATAGGCCAACTCTGTACATTGCCTTCCTCTACTTGTTCTTTTGAGATAGCCTTCCTGAATCAAGAAGGGTTCATAAACCTCCTCGATCGTTTCTGACTCTTCTGAACAGGCCGTTGCAATAGTTGATAAACCTACAGGTCCTCCTTTAAACTTATTGATGATCGTTGATAGGATTCTATTATCCATGTCATCCAACCCGTTGGCATCTACATTCAGTGCCTCCAATGCGATGTTGGTAATATCCTTGGTGATCGTACCATCTCCTTTTATCTGTGCAAAATCCCTTGTTCTACGCAACAGGTTATTGGCAATCCTTGGTGTTCCACGACTCCTCCTTGCCAACTCTAGTGCGGCAGTATCATGAATTGGGGTATTCAATATGCCCGATGACCTTTTCACAATGGTTGTAAGTAAAGCAGAATCATAATATTCTAATCGTGCATTGATTCCAAACCTTGCTCTAAGTGGGGAGGTCAACAGTCCCGAACGAGTCGTTGCACCTATCAAGGTAAATGGGTTCAGACCAATTTGTACAGAACGAGCATTAGGGCCCGAATCCAGCATGATATCGATTTTGTAATCCTCCATAGCCGAGTACAAATACTCCTCTACTACTGGATTCAACCTATGGATTTCATCAATAAAGAGGACATCATTTGGTTCCAAATTCGTCAATAGACCAGCTAAATCACCTGGTTTGTCCATGACAGGTCCTGAGGTTACCTTCAAGCTTGAACCCAGCTCATTGGAAATGATATGTGACAAAGTAGTTTTCCCCAAACCAGGAGGCCCATGCAACAAGACATGATCCAATGGTTCGGACCTTTGCTTAGCAGCCAAGACAAATATCTTGATATTCTCCACCACTTTATGTTGCCCCGTAAAATCATCGAACGAAAGTGGCCGTAAGGCCTTTTCAAACTCGACTTCTTCAGGCACCATCTCTTCCCCTTCTGGGCTCAAATAATCTTCTCTCATGGAATATTCTATTTCTCTAAAAATGAGATTAACTCCAAAATTAGCGTTTCAATTTGACAAGCTTCACCAATGTCGGAACATCTTTTGCTTCAAACCTTTAGATTCTAGGCTTTCTTGGATTTCTTTGCAGCCGAAAATACCCAGCACATGCAAAAGAGAAGAATATTAATTATAGTAATGGCCGTTGCGATTCTAGTCGTATGGAGAGAATTACACAAAGAGGAAGAAATCAAAACAGTTCATTTGATTGGTACCACTATGGGTGTGGTTCCATATTCTATTAAGTACTTAGACATTACTGAGCGAAACTTAAAACCTGCCATTGATTCCATCCTCGTTGAGTTCAATCAATCATTGTCAACCTATATTTCATCCTCGGAAATATCATTGTTGAATCAAAATAATAGCATCGTCGCGAAAACCAAATATCTTATTCCTATTCTTAATTATAGTAAAGACATTTATGAAAAAAGCAACGGAGCATTTGACCCAACCATTGGTCCACTAGTCAATGCATGGGGCTTTGGTCCGGTCTCCAAAACGAACTTGGATAGTGCTACAGTCGATTCCCTATTACAAATAGTAGGCTTTGACAAAGTAATATTTGATGGCAAGACAGTAAACAAGCCAGCAGGTACCTATCTAGACTTCAGTGCTACAGCCAAAGGATATGCAGTAGATGTGGTCGCGGACTACCTAACTAGCCTAGAACTAGAAAATTTCATGATCGAAATTGGTGGAGAAATCGTTTGTCGAGGTAAAAACGAAAAAAACAATTATTGGAAAATAGGGATTGTAAGACCTGTCATGTCTCAGTCTACAGGCGATGCTTTCGCGGAAACATTTGTAGTCAACACAGCTCTCGCTACCTCTGGCAACTATAGGAACTACTATTTGGATGAGGGCAAGATCATCAGCCATACAATTAGCCCTTTCACAGGTTACCCTGTTCAACAAAGTCTTTTAAGTGCTTCTATTTTTGCACCTAACTGTGCGCTTGCTGATGGTTTTGCAACTGCCTGTATGGTTTTAGGAACTGACAAGTCTATCCAGATGATAGAAACCAACCCTGAATTAGAAGGGTTACTAATCTTTAGTGATGATGAAGGCAATTTACAGTCCTATGTGAGCCAAGGCGTTATCAAACAAATAGAGATACTAGACTAATGGGGGAGAAAAAAGAATGGTTTGATGAGTGGTTCGATACGCTATACTATCACATTCTCTATAAACATCGTGATTACGAAGAGGCAGGTGTTTTTCTGGATAACCTAATTAAATATTTCTCACTCAAAGGAGATGAACAAATATTAGACTTGGCCTGTGGCAAAGGCAGACACTCGATCTATTTAAATCAAAAAGGTCTGAATGTAACAGGTATCGATCTATCGGAGCAGAGCATTTTATTTGCCAAGACAAAAGAGAAGGATCAGCTCCATTTCCATGTTCATGACATGAGAAAAATATTCAAGAAAAACTCTTTCGATTATGTATTCAATCTCTTTACCAGTTTTGGGTATTTTGATACGATAGAAGAGAATTTGGATGTGATTGGCGCCACAGTAGCCTCACTCAAACCTGGAGGAAAACTATTACTAGACTTCCTCAATCCATATGTGGTCATCAACAACTTGGTGCACGAAGAGGAGAAGGAGATTGACAATATCAAATTCAAAATTAGTAGGAAATACACTGAGGATAAATTCATTATCAAAAATATAATAGTATACGACCATGGTCAACATTACGAATACATGGAGAAGGTAAAAGCTATCAGAAGAACAGATTTTTTGAACTATTTTGAAGCGCACGACCTTAAAGTACTTGATCTATTCGGGGACTATGAATTAAATCCCTACTCGAAGGAACAATCTGAAAGACTTATTTTCGCCGTAGAAAAAACCAATGATTAAAAGTACCCTCATATTATTCTTCTCTGCCTTCTTAGGTGGAGTTTTAGCCATCTACTCGGTTGACGCTATTAATAGGAACATTAAAAACCTATTGGTCTTTGCTGGTTCATTTTTATTCTCGGTCACGATACTTCACATTCTCCCTGAGATATTTGCGACTGGCGAAAACTCCTTTCATTTAGGGTTGAGCATCTTGTTGGGATTCTTTTTTCAGCAGTTTTTAGAATATTTCACTGATGGTGTTGAGCATGGCCATATGCATACACACCATCATGGCGATGGTCATTCTACAATGAAGGGGGTTTCACTCATGGCGGCACTTTGTGTACATGGTTTTTTGGAGGGTACTATGTTAGCGCACCCAGATACTATTCACGCTTCACATACCGAAGGCTCCTTACTGGCAGGGATTGTCTTGCATAAAATTCCAGCAGCCTTGGCGTTGATATCAGTATTGGCTTGTCAATTCAAATCCAGAAGGACACAACTCATGTTATTGATTATTTTTGCATTGGCTTCACCACTTGGTTTATTTAGCGGACATTTCATTGAATCATTAGGTGTTATGGACCACAAAGCAATGGTACTTTTATTTGCTTTTGTATGTGGTAACTTTCTTCATATCTCCACCACTATCTTCCTAGAATCAAGTCCAGAACACAAATGGAGCTCTCGAAAATTAATCATCAGTGTAGCAGGCGCATTAGTAGCTGTGCTATCGGAGTTATTTATATGATAGAATAATAATTATTCATTAGGGTAATTGTTTATTTTTTCTAACTTTGTGGCCCAAGAATAAATGAAATGAATACAGCTAAACAACATCATCACCATCATATGATCGCACAGGCGAGGTGATATTGTTGTAACTATAAAATAATTATATCAATCCCGTCTGATTAGTTTTGGACGGGATTTTTTATTTAAGGCCGTCCTTTATACCCAGACTTTAAATCAAACAAAATGAATAGATTAAAAATTGCAGTACAGAAATCAGGTAGACTTAACGAAGAATCTATTGGACTATTGAAAAACTGCGGTATTCATATCGAAAATGGCAAAGACCAGTTGAAAGCCAGTGCTTCAAATTATCCTTTGGATGTATTGTATTTGAGGAACGGTGACATCCCGCAATATGTGGAAGATGGTGTTGCTGATATCGCCATCGTGGGTGAGAACTTGTTGATTGAGGCTGGAAATGATGTTGATGTAGTTAGAAAATTAGGGTTCTCTAAATGTAAGCTATCATTGGCTGTTCCCAAAGAAGTTGAATACCCTGGTGTATCATTTTTCGAAGGAAAAAGAATTGCGACGTCTTACCCAAATACTTTGCAAGCCTATTTGGACAAAAATGGCATCAAAGCTGATATCCACGTCATCAAAGGTTCTGTCGAGATTGCACCCAATATCGGATTGGCTGAAGGTATCTGTGACTTGGTAAGTTCTGGTAGCACGCTATTCAAAAACGGTTTGAAAGAAACAGATCAGATTTTGTTCTCAGAAGCAGTTTTGGTCAAAAGCAAGAAATTGACTCCAGAGCAAGAAGAGTTATTAGAAACCATTCTATTCAGATTGGATGCTGTTCAAAAAGGTAAAAAATCAAAGTATGTTTTGATGAATGTGCCTAATGATAAAATTGAAGCAGTAACCAATATCTTACCAGGAATGAGAAGTCCAACTGTTTTGCCTTTGGCAGAAGAAGGCTGGAGTTCGGTACACACAGTAATCGAAGATGGTCAATTTTGGAATGTAATAGATCAATTAAAAGGCGCTGGAGCGGAAGGATTATTGATCGTACCAATTGAAAAAATGGTGTTATGATAGTTTCTATTAACCCTAAGAAATTTCAGTGGTCAGAATTGGTCAAGCGACCCGTCATTGAACAAGAGAACTTACAAAACATCGTAGATGGCGTCTTTGAAGCTATCAAAGATCGTGGTGATGAAGCCGTGATTGAATACACCCGTAAGTTTGACAAAGCGGAATTAAAAGAATTAACACCTACTGCAGAAGCATTAGCAGACGCTGAAAACCAAATCAGTACGGAGCTCAAAGCAGCAATTAAACTTGCTGCGGAGAACATCGAAAAATTCCATGTTGCACAAAAGCCATCAAGAGTAGAAGTAGAAACTGCTCCTGGAGTGGTATGCTGGCAAGAAGCCAAAGGAATACAGAAAGTAGGGATTTATATCCCAGGCGGTACTGCTCCATTATTTTCGACTGTTTTGATGTTGGCCATTCCAGCGAAAATCGCAGGCTGTGAAGAAATCATTCTTTGTACTCCTCCCGATTCAAATGGCAAAGTAAATCCTGCTATTCTATATGCCGCACAATATGCAGGTATAAAGCAGATCTTCAAAGTAGGAGGAATTCAAGCGATTGGTGCATTGACATTTGGCACGGTATCCATCCCTAAAGTTGATAAGATTTTTGGCCCAGGCAATCAGTACGTAACGGCAGCTAAGCAAAGAGCTTCACAATTAGGTGTAGCGATTGACATGCCTGCAGGACCTTCTGAGCTTTTGGTGATGGCAGATCAATCTGCTAGAGCGGAGTTTGTCGTTTCAGACTTACTATCTCAGGCTGAGCACGGTATTGACAGTCAAGTTATCTGTGTGGTTAAATACAAGTCGCAAGTCGAACCTATTCAAGAAGAATTGACTAGACAACTAGCCGTACTACCAAGAAAAGAGATTGCAAAAAAAGCCATAGAGAACTCTAAAATCATTTGTATTCCAGATGATCAAGATTGTGTGGACTTCATCAATGAATATGCACCTGAGCACTATATTCTTTGTGTAGATAATGAAGACTTCTATTTGAAGCAAGTTCGAAATGCGGGTTCTGTTTTCATAGGCAATTACACACCAGAGAGTGCAGGTGATTACGCTTCTGGCACCAATCACACATTGCCAACCAACGGGTATGCCAAGTCATACAGTGGTGTGAATCTGGATTCGTTTATGAAGAAAATTACTTTTCAAAAAATTACTGAACAAGGAATTCAGAACATTGGTCCATCGATCGAACACATGGCTACTGCGGAATTATTGGATGCGCATAAAAATGCAGTGACGGTAAGGTTGAAATATTTAGCTTCGATCAAATAATGGATATTCGTAATCTTTTGAGGGACAACATCAAGTCCATGACGCCATACAGTTCTGCTCGCGATGAGTTTGAGGATGTGGCTGATGTGTACTTGGATGCCAACGAAAACCCATTTGAAAATGGCGTAAATAGATACCCCGACCCTTATCAAAAAGACGTTAAGAAAAGACTTTCAGAAATCAAAGGTGTTCCAACTGAGAACATCTTGATTGGTAATGGAAGTGACGAAGTACTCGATTTGATATTTAGAGCATTTTGTGAACCAAAACAAGACAATGTCATTTCACATAACCCAAGCTACGGCATGTATCCTGTGTTGTGTGAAATCAATGACATTGAACTCAGGAAAGTTAATCTTGACCCTGGGTTCAAATTGGATGCAGACAAGATGTTAAGTGCTTCTGATGATCACACAAAACTGTTTTTCATCTGCTCTCCTAACAACCCTTCGGGCAACCTATTGGCTAAAGAGGAGATCAAAAAAATATTGGATAGTCAGCAAGGCATTGTTATTATTGATGAGGCCTATGTTGATTTTTCGGATAGTGACTCATGGTTAGCAGAGCTTAATAGCTACCCCAACTTGATCGTTTGCCAAACACTCTCCAAAGCTTGGGGATTAGCAGGACTCAGAATGGGAATGTGCTTTGCATCCAAAGAGATCATCAGTGTTTTGAACGCCATCAAACCTCCATACAATGTCAATGTGCTTTCACAAGAAGCTGCATTAAAAATATTGAATAAAGAAGATGAATTCAAGAAGAACCTTCAGATCATTCTAGAAGAAAAAATAAAAGTTGAAAAGGCACTTGAATCCTTTTCAAGCGTTTTGGAATTATTTCCTTCCGACTCAAACTTTGTGTTGTCACGTGTAGACAATGCCTATGAGATGTATGACTTCTTACTAAAACGTAAAGTGATAGTAAGAAACAGAACCAAAGAGCATTTGTGTGACAATTGTCTCAGGTTCACAATTGGTACTCCTAAAGAAAACCTCAAGTTATTGGAAGGTATTAAAGAATACGAAAAATGAAAAAAGTATTATTCATAGATAGAGATGGTACATTAGCTATCGAACCACCAGAAGACTACCAGTTAGATTCGTTAGAAAAATTGGAATTCTACCCAGGTGTATTTCAGTGGATGGCCAAAATTGCCAAGCTAGGATACGAATTGGTTATGGTGACTAACCAAGACGGATTAGGGACTAACTCCTTTCCAGAGGAGACTTTCTGGCCTGCACACAACAAGTGCATGAAGGCTTTTGAAAACGAAGGTGTGTTCTTTGACGCGGTTAAAATTGACAGAAGTTTCCCTGCTGACAATGCCCCTACTCGTAAACCCCGAACAGGACTGTTGACAGCATATTTGGAAGGAAATTATGACTTAGCTAATTCATATGTGATCGGCGATAGAATCACTGATGTAGAATTGGCTAAAAACCTTGGGTCAAAAGCCATTTTCATCAATAATGCCCGCCTGTCGGACGGACAGGAAGAAGGTCTAGATGCAGAAGAAATCGCTTCTAAATTAGAAGAATTACAAAGCTGTATTGCCTTAACTACTACAGATTGGGAAGAGGTCTACAACCTAGTAAGTAAAGGATCTCGCACTGCAGCTGTCAAAAGAACTACGAAAGAAACAGAGATTGATATCCAAGTAGAATTGGACGGAACAGGTCAAGCAGATATCGATACTGGTATCAAATTCTTTGACCACATGCTAGACCAAATAGCCAAACATGGTTTATTGGATCTAAAAATACATGTTAAAGGAGATTTAGAAGTAGACGAACACCACACGATAGAAGACACAGGTATCGCACTGGGCGAAGCAATTGCAGAAGCATTAGGTAACAAAAAAGGAATCGAACGATATGGATTCTGTTTACCTATGGATGATTGTCTATGCCAAGTAGCTCTGGATTTCGGTGGTAGAAACTGGATCGAGTGGGATGCTGAATTCAAAAGGGAAATGGTCGGTAAAATGCCAACGGAAATGTTCTTTCATTTTTTCAAATCATTCTCTGATGCTTCCAAGTGTAATTTGAATATCAAAGCTGAGGGTGACAATGAGCATCACAAAATAGAAGGTATTTTTAAGGCATTCGCGAAAGCGATCAAAATGTCTGTAAAATTGGACAAAGACAAAATGATATTGCCTTCAACCAAGGGAATGTTGTAATATTAACTGTACGTCATTCTGAAATTCACGTAGTAAAACGAGAAAATATTCAGAATCTCACTGCATGTGAAAACACAAATTTTGAGATTCCAAACAACATTTTGATGCTAAGGATCAAAAAAAACGTGTAGAATGACGATCGAAAACTTAACTCGACAATGAGCAAAGTAGTAATAATAGATTATGGTGCCGGCAATGTAAAGTCCGTAAAGTTTGCCTTGGACAGGTTGGGTTTCAAATACACTTTGTCACGATCAGCTGAAGAAATAGCAGCTGCTGACAAAATTATTTTTCCAGGAGTCGGAGAAGCAAGTAGTTCGATGAAAATACTCAAAGAATATGGTTTGGTAGACGTGATCAAAAACGCCAAACAACCATTTTTAGGTATTTGCCTCGGCATGCAAATGATGTGCGAATCCTCTGAAGAGAATGACACCAAAGGTTTGGGTATATTTCCGTTACCGGTGAAATTGTTTGATGCAGAAGGTATCAAAGTTCCTCACATGGGTTGGAACCAAATCGAAAATTTGAAAACACCGATTTTTGAAAGCATGGATGAGAAGGAATACATGTATTTTGTTCACTCCTACTATGTACCTGATTCGGAATGGACAATAGCGAAAGCTAGTTATCCTACTCCATTCAGTGCCGCTTTGCACAAGGATAATTTTTATGGTTGTCAGTTCCACCCTGAAAAGAGCGGAAGCTTTGGACAAGTATTGCTTAAGAACTTTGTGGAGTTAGTGAATAAATAAATGAACAGTCATAGTGAAGTAGCTCCAACTGTAGCAATGACGAATTGAAACAATACTTTATTATCTAAATACTCAGTACTAGATACTCAATACTATTAAAATGAGAATAATACCTGCAATAGATCTAATAGATGGAAAATGTGTCCGCTTGACAAAAGGGAATTACGACCAAAAGAAAATCTACAATGAAAACCCGCTTGAGGTAGCCAAAGAATTTGAAGCTGGTGGGATCAAGTATTTGCATTTAGTGGATTTGGATGGGTCCAAAGCACGTGAAATCAAAAATGCAGCAGTTTTGGAATCCATTACAGCCAACACCAACTTGATTGTGGATTTTGGAGGTGGAATAAGATCTGACAAGGACATTGACATTGCTTTTAACGCCGGTGCTGCTCAAGTTAACTTGGGAAGTGTTGCACTAGAAAATAAAGCCTTATTTGGTGAATGGCTACTAAAATTCGGTAGTGACAAAATCATTCTTAGCGCTGATTCTACGAATAGAAAGATTGCGATCAATGGTTGGCAAGAAGAATCAAAAGTTGACCTTTTTGACTTAATAAAGGAATATGAAGCAATGGGCAACCAATATATGGTGTGCACCGACATCAGTAAAGATGGAATGCTTCAAGGAATAGCTGTAGATTTGTACAAAGATTTGATGGTTGAATTTCCAAGCCAAAAAATTGTAGCTAGTGGAGGTGTAAAAGACATCACTGATGTAGAGGCTGCCGCAGCATTGAAAATGGATGGGATTATCATTGGTAAGGCCATTTATGAAAATAGAATTTCATTGAAACAATTAGAAGCATATGCTGACTAAAAGAATAATTCCTTGTCTGGACATCAAAGATGGACGTACAGTTAAAGGAGTGAATTTCGTCAACCTTAGAGATGCAGGTGATCCTGTAGAGTTGGCTGCATTGTATTCTGAGCAAGGTGCCGATGAATTAGTATTTCTCGACATTACCGCGACAGGGGATGGCAGAAAAACAACCGCTGACCTGGTAGAGAAGGTTGCTGAAAAAGTTAATATCCCATTCACCGTAGGTGGTGGCATAAAGAGTGTAGCAGATGTTTACACCCTATTGCATAAAGGTGCCGACAAAATTTCGATTAACTCATGGGCTGTCAAAGAACCAAAGGTATTGGAAGAGCTAGCGTTACAGTTTGGGAGCCAATGTGTGGTAATGGCGGTAGATGCCAAACAAATCAATGGTGACTGGAAAGTACATTTAGTAGGTGGTAAAGTGCCCACAGAGATTGATCTTTTCGATTGGGTGAAAGAAGCAGAAGATAGAGGAGCTGGAGAAATTCTTTTCACCTCCATGGATCACGATGGGTCCAAAAACGGATTTGCCAACGAAGCATTAGCTAAGTTATCTGACATGGTGAAGATTCCAATCATTGCTTCTGGTGGTGCTGGAACTATGCAACACTTTGCCGATGCGTTCACTGAAGGGAAAGCGGATGCTGCTTTAGCGGCTAGTGTTTTTCATTTCAAAGAAATAGGTATACCAGATTTAAAACAAGAATTGAGCAATCAAGGGATTGCAATGAGAATATAATTAGACCATAGTCGCAAAATTATGACACGGTCAAATAAAACACAGAATACTATGGACAATGGACTACCGTCTATCGATTGGAAAAAAACCGAAGGTTTAATTCCTGCCGTCATTCAAGATGAAAAAACGAAAAACGTTTTGATGTTGGGCTACATGAATGAAGAAGCATTGGCAAAAACCAATGAGTCTGGAAAAGTAACTTTCTTCAGCAGAACTAAAAATAGACTTTGGACTAAAGGAGAAGAGAGCGGAAACTTCCTTGAGTTAAAAGACATCAAATTAGACTGTGACAATGACACTTTATTGATTCAAGTCAATCCTATTGGACCTACTTGTCATAAAGGAACTGATACATGTTGGAAAGAAGAGAACAAATCGAATTTCAGTTTTCTATCTAAACTTGAAGCTGTCATCAAGGATCGTCATGACAACCCGGACGAAAATTCTTACACTTCCTCTTTATTTAAAAAAGGCATCAACAAAGTCGCCCAAAAAGTTGGAGAAGAAGCGGTAGAAGTTATTATCGAAGCAAAAGACAATGACGAAAAACTATTCCTAGATGAGTCAGCTGATTTGCTTTATCACTACATGATCCTATTGAGAGCCAAAGGATACGATCTAGAAGATGTGACTAAAGTATTAGAAAAGAGACATAAGTAATCTCTTCTAAACATAATTGATAGGCCTTCCAAAAATGGAAGGGTCAGAATGAGCCTTGTCCCCAGTTAACTCTCGACAAGGCTCGTTTTTAAATCACCTTCCTTTACCTTGACCAAAATTTCTAACCTGACTTATTGTAATCTTTACTTCCATTGGTAATTGAATTATACTTTGCATGAAATTATTAGTCCATCTTCTATTTGCCTTCCTCTTTTCCACAAGTTTGATCATCAATTCTGATGTTCTAGCACAAGAGCACCCCTTTTCCAAACAAGACTCCTCACGAGTAAAGAAGTATCTCTCAAAGTATCAAAACCAAAAGAAGTATAAAAGACGAGCGCAAGATGCTGCCAACACCCTCAACCAGGTAGCGTTTATCTATTGGGAACATAATATGTATGAGCCTGCCATTACATATTATAAAGAGTCATTGATCATTAATGAGCAATTAGAAAATGAGCAAACCATTGCGATCGTCAACAATAATTTAGGGCTCTTATATGGCAACCTCTTTGATTTTGACACTTCTTATGATTACCTCATACGCTCACTTGCAGCTATGCGATCAATGGGTGATGAAGAAGGAATGATCTCCACATTAATGAACCTATCTGTGATATTAAATAACCTGTCACGGTATGACGAATCCATCGATCAAATCAATGAAGCTTTAGCCTTTGCTAGAAAGAATCAAGATATTGAGCAAATTAAAAACTGCTATGGCATACTTTCTGAAACCCATGAAAAGGCAGGTAATGCAAAACAATCCATATACTATTTCAACCTGTATAAAACATTTACCCAAATGTCTCAGGACGAAATCATCAACCAATTGATGGAGGACATTACCGAAGAAAAAACCTTAAAGGGTGAACTTCAGGTTGAAAACAAAAAGTACCTGAGTGCATTGCAAGCCAAACAAAAAGAAATAAAAGTAGCGCAACAAAAAAATAAAGCTTTTGATCAACGACTCAATGATTATGACAGCATCAATAACGCATTATACGCCGACATCAATAGAAAAGAATTGAGGCTAGAGTTGTTGCAAAACCTTGCTAAGGTAAAACAACTTGAAAACGAACGAAACCTTCAATTCGAAAGAATGGAAAAAGACAAAGAACGTAATTTCAATCAAATTATCCTCCTCCTTTTATTCGCGTTGATCGTCATATCAGGTATCATTTTTAGTAACTCCTTAAAAAGAAAGAAAACTGCAAAAAAACTAATCGCTCAGAATAATGAAATTATTTATCAAAAAGCTGAGCTGGCATTTTTCAATGAGCACCTACAAGAAAAAATAGATGAAAGCACCAAGACATTGATGCAGTCCAATCAGAAAATGAGTGACCTCATCTATTCGAATAATCATAATATTAGAAGGCCGCTTGCCAATATCATGGCACTAATCGAGATTATTTCTGAAAATGAAAAAGACCCTGTCGAACCAGAACTTTTCGAAAGTCTATTGCAAAGTGCTGAGCAACTTGATGATGCCTTATCCATTTTTGACCAAGGTTTCATGTCAAACATTGAAATGCTTACTAATTTCTTGCCCAAGGACGACCAGACGTAATTTTAATCTTAACGAAAACAGCCAAGCAATTGCTCAGCTGTCCTTTTGTTATGAATATAATTCTCGTGTTATACTTTCTCTATAGTAGAAGACCCCGATAGACTAATTTCTTTGATAATTGCATCTCCGGAATATCTCAAGACACTAGCACCCGTTGCTTCTAAACTTAATTCGTTATTGATGATTAATTCACATGAACTAGCTCCTGACAATTCCATGGTAGCCATATTAGATTCTAAAGTACCATCGGTCATTCTACTTGCTCCACTCAAATTCATGAAGACTTCTGCGACCACCCCATCAACATGAAAGTTTGATGCTCCATCAAGTTTAGCAGTAATCGATCGCACAGCTAACTCCGCTTGAACAAAGCTTGCTTCTGAAATATCAAAAACCACTTCCTCATCAAATAGTGCATCCACAATATTCACTTTTGAAGCACCCGAAACTTCTACACGTTTCAAAAGGTTTTTAGTATACAACCTTGCTTTAAAAGTAGAATTCCCGGAAATATTAACTCCATTGTCAACTTTCAAATGCAAAACACCATCTTCATTATAGACCTCTATATAATCATGTAAATTTTCATTGGTTTGTATCACAATATATTCCTCGTCTGAATAAAATACTTCGACATCAAACGCATTCAAGACATCAATACCTGTGTACCCACCAATCACAGTTTCCTGTGTTGTAATAGTCGAAGAAGGATTTATTTTATCCTCACATGACATGAAAACAGTGCTGAACGAAACTAAAAGTCCTATTGAGTATAATTTATAATTCATCATTCTATCATTTAACATTTATCAAGAATCGAATTACCAAGAAGTGTGCCAACAATCCAAAGACTCCTCTGATCAATAGACAATAGTTAACAATAACAGGTCGTTTTTGGGCTCTGATAAATTTGAGGAAATGATGAAATATACCCAAATATAGGTATTGAATCTCTCGTTCTTATTGGCCAACTTTGAATTGTGATTAAGGACAAACAAAAAGGCTTGTTCTTAATTAAAGATAATTTTTCTCGAATAAATGCTGCTGACGGTACCAGTCCTATGGTGCCGTCTTTTTTATGCTATAGAAAGTATACTTTGCTCTTTCCCTTGCCATACAAATGACCCTCCTTCTTTTTTTTCTAGCATCAATTGTGCAATGGGGGAAATAGGAGAAATCACCATAGCAGTCTCTCCGGCTTTAAGTTTAACCAAGCCCAAGCTAACCGAGATAAAAAAAACACCTGATTTCGTTTCGACCAAAGAGCCTACTTCTACACTATCCATTTTTTTAGAAGGGTCTATAGTTAACAGCCCCTTTAGTTGATTGACCTGTTCAACCAGTTGTTTAGCAAACAAGTCACGTTCATTTTGACTCATGGCACGCCCTGTCTCATATTTATCTCCAGCAGAAGACTTAGTCTCGTTATTAGCGGACTCCTGAGCAGCTTCCATTCCTGCTTTTGCCATTTCTATTTTTTCATTCAAAACAGCTTTGCAACATTCAAAAACTTCTTTTTTACTCCTCACTTTTTATCTCAATTTTAGTCACTCTACCTTTACTGCCTGCTGCCCAAATGGAACCATCCTCTGCTATACCCATAGTATGATACCCTTCATATAACGTCTTTTCCCAATCCTCTCCACCATCTCTCGATAGATAGGTTCCTTTTGGCCCAGTTGATACTACGGTTTTACAATCAACAAATTTTACTGCAGATTGATAAACTGAAAATGTTGTTGAAAGCGTCCATGTCAAACCACCATCATTGGTTATCATTACATTATCTAACCCTTCATTCTCTTTAGTGTAGTCTCCACCCACAGCCACACCATAGTTACTATTACAAAAATCAATTGAAAAAATTCCGCTACTCCCTCCTCCTTGTGCAATAGCCGTAGAAACAACTTCCCAAGTCTCAAGTGAAGAATCACTGATGATAATCCGTGAATATTCCCCACCGGTACAATTAATAAAATAATCATTATTATAAATCAAATGGCTACCACTGGCAGCATACCCACCAAATTCACCCACCTTCATCTCAGGTAAGATAGCAGTATCAACTCTATTCCAATTAGCTCCTCCATCCTTGGTATGTAATACGAAAAGCTTGTTTTCAACAGGGTCCCCAGTTAATACTCCTTCATTTTTATTCTTGAAAGAAATGCCGTTAAAAAATCCTTTCTCAAATGTATTGGCATAAACCAACTTCCAGGTACTGCCTCCATTCTCTGTACGATAAATGTTAGATTTACTACCTTCTCCCGCACTCATTACTATCGCTTCTAATTCAGAAAATACTTCTATATCTCTAAAGTCTAAGCTGTCTCCACCCTGGACTTTTAACCTATCCCAAGTATTACCTCCATCAATAGTCTTAGCTACAGTTCCGTTACTTCCGCTCACCCAAACAACTTTTTCATTCAAAACCGAAAGTCCTCGAAAGGAGACCAAAGAATCGATGACGTAAGCTTGACTTAAAGTGCTAAACGAACTGAATACTAAACATGTCAGTATCATAATATACTGCATCATACCCTTTTCTATCAATTAAAATTTTACGAAGCAACATCCATTTTATTAGATACTAAGACCTTAAATAGTTCAAGTGCAGCTATTGAATGAAACTAAAAAAGAAGCCGTAAAGCTTCTTTCGAATGAAGTGGGACATACTGGATTCGAACCAGTGACCTCTGCCCTGTCAAGGCAGCGCTCTAAACCAACTGAGCTAATATCCCTTTAGTATTCTATACTCTGCAAGTATCTTGATTAATTAGGGAATTCACATAATAATGACCAACAAAATTAGACTCCAAAATTAACTTTTTGGTTACTTTGGCCCTAAAAGTCCACGAGACCTAAGCATAACTATTTAGTTAAAATACAAAACAAATCTAGATTTTGATCCGACTCGTCATTGAGATAAAAATCATTGTGATGAATCTCCGAAACAAGCCCCGTATTTTGATTCTGCAATTTGTTCCTATTCAACCTATTCAAAACTTCATACGGAAACCTCAATATTGATGCAGGCAACTTGTATTGCAAATTAAAGATATCAAATCTCATAATTTTATTTACAGAAGCTCTATTCTGCTCATGATATTCTAGGACTTTCTCATTTCCAGCAATCCCCTTCATATCCACATTCGAGAAAATCCCTTTAGCCAATGCAGTTAGCTCCTGACTGGTATATTCTCTAATATGCCATGGATTCCTAGACAATGTCATCTTGATGTTGGGGGTAGTGATTATGGCTTTTCCTCCAGGCTTTAGTACCCGATGAATTTCCTCAAGAAACAATTTATCTTCTTGGATATGCTCAATCACTTGAAAACTAATTACCACATCAAACGAATTGTCTTCTATATCCGTAAATGGAGGGAAAACTGCTTGCTTGAAATCCACACCTTCGTGTTTTTCTTTCAACTCATCTATTACCTCCTGAATCTTGTCCAATGCTAGATAGCTTTCAGATAACGGAGATAATAATTCAATCCCTCTCCCTTCACCACAACCAGGCTCTAATACATTGCCCGACACAAACGGTTTGGCCTCATGATAAGCCTGCAACAATCGCTGATGAATCGGGTTATCTGACGCTAATTTATCAGATGCTATTTCAGTAGTATAAGTCGACATGCAGCAAAACTAATTCAATAATTCAGTTCGTATATGAATTTAAGCTATATTTAGTTATGTCTCTAAAATTCTATGCGCTTACCTCTCTATTCATCCTCTGTACGGTTGGCCAAGCAATCTCTCTAGATTTTTCAAAAGTCGATTTTTCGTACTTATATCAAAAAAATGGAGTAAAACTTAGTTATCAAATAGCCAAAATAGACTCTTCATATTCTGTTGCATTATTTTTCTCTTTCCAACGTATTACAGAGGATCAAAAACTAGAGCGGTTTGAACTTTTTTCACAAGATAATTTCACCAGTAACAAGCAACTAACCTTAGCTACATCTATACAAAGTATAGAAAAAACAGCGGTTGGTGAATATCACTATTATGAATTTTACCCATCACAGACAAACCAATATGTCGGAATCAAAACTTCATTATCCAATCATCCATTCGTGTTTTTCATTCCAATTAATGAGGCGATAGTATACCCTCCTGCCAAATTTCTTATTCTACCTTCCAACAAAAACACAAGTTTAATTACAGGCAGTAAAGGAGATTCACTCAGTATTTCAAACTATCAATCCGGGTACAGTTACTATTTTGTTGAGTTTTCTAACGCCTTTCAGGTTTCACAACCACCATTTGTTATTACCCCGCCAAAAAACAGTAACAAAAAACTAAACGTACAAAAAATACATCGATCTAACGACTCCTCTTTTGTCCCAACAACCAACAATACCTTGTACTTTGTGCAAACAGACACTACAACGAGTCTAGGACAGGGCATCACCACTTATCAATCCAATTTTCCTAAAACCAAAGACATCACTGAACTGATCGAACCTCTCATTTTTTTAACTACACAAGAAGAAGCAGTTCAGCTGGCTAACAGTGAAGAAAAGAAAAAGGCCTTCGAGAGATTTTGGCTGGGTAATATTTCTTCTAAAGAAAAAGCTGCTCAAACCATCAAAACATTTTACCGGAGGATCAAAGAAGCCAACCATTATTTCACCACGTATAAATCTGGATGGAAAACCGATATGGGTATGATTTACACTATATATGGTCCCCCCAGCCATGTTGCTAAAAGTCCATCAGAAGAAATTTGGGAGTATGAGACATATGATGGGAAGATTAAGTTTACTTTTGCACTTCAACCGAACGTATTTGTGAATAATCACTACGTCCTCAATAGGGACAAAAAGTATACGGGAATTTGGTTCAATCAAGTGAAAAAATGGAGAAGCGGAGATATTTAAAGGATTCTACACCTAAAAAAGAGCAAGACGAAAACATGATTTTTGGTACTCGTGCTGTAATTGAGACAATCAAATCTGGCAAGACTATTGACAAAATTTTCATTCAAAAAAACCTTGACAATGAATTGAGTCAAGAATTGAATGGATTGCTTAGAGGTTCAATGGTCAGTATCTCTAAAGTACCTGCAGAAAAACTTGATAGATTTACAAGGAAAAACCATCAAGGTGTTGTCGCTTTTATTTCGCCAATAGATTTTGTTACGCTTCACAATATTGTTGCTACTAGTTATGAAAATGGCCTAGCTCCTTTAATATTGATATTGGATAGAGTAACTGATATTCGAAATTTTGGTGCTATCTGTCGTACGGCAGAATGTGCAGGAGTTAATGGTGTCATAATCCCTAACAGAGGTGGAGCAATGATCAATAGTGATGCAATAAAAACATCTGCTGGAGCATTGAATTACTTATCTGTTTGCAAAGAAGATAACCTCGTTCACTCTATCAAATACTTAAAGGAAAGTGGCTTTCAAGTAGTTGCATGTACTGAGAAAACTGAATCCACTATCCATCAAGCAGACCTCAGCATACCAACAGCTATTATCTTAGGGTCTGAAGAAGATGGTATTTCTCCAGAATTGATAGAGGCAGCAGATATCAAAGCAAAAATTCCTATTGTTGGAGAAATTCAATCATTGAACGTCTCTGTTGCTGCAGGAGTAGTACTATTCGAAAGTATGAGACAAAGGGGTTAAACAAGTTTGCCCCCTTTGTAATTTTTTACGTCTGCAACATAATCTCTGAACTTTGATTCGTTCTCTTTGTTGCAAACAATCAAAACATCTTCAAAATCACCCACGAGATAACCTTCTAAATCATCTAGGATAACCAACCTATCGCTTGAACTCTTGACTATGTTATCTTTAGCATTATAGATCATAACATCTTCGCCATCTATTACATTTCCCTTTTCATCCTTATCACGAGCTTCATGTAAAGAATTCCAAGAACCTAAATCTGACCAATCAAAATCTCCTTCTACGACGTAGACATTTTGTGATTTTTCTAAAATCCCATAATCAATAGATATATTCTCGCAAGTCGGATACACCTTGTTAATAAAAGCTTCCTCCTTATCTGTAAAGTAATACTCATTACCTGATGTAAAGGTCTCTGCCATATCTGGCAAGTATTTCTTGAATGCATTCGTTATGGCCTGTGTAGACCATACAAATATCCCCGCATTCCAGACAAAGTCTCCACTTTCTATGAATTTCACTGCCAAATCCATCTCTGGTTTTTCAGTGAATGTTTTCACCTTCTTTACCAAACTAGTTTCACCTTCCATATACTGTATGTAACCATAACCAGTTTCTGGCCGATGTGGCTTAATTCCTACAGTTACAATTTTATCCGTTCCGGTTGCCGTATCAGTAGCCATTTTGATTACATCAGTAAAAACGTTTTGCTTAAAAACAGTATGATCAGCAGGAGTCACTACCATGACAGCATTTGGATCCTTTTGATGAATCTTATACGCTGCATAAGCGATACAAGGAGCTGTGTTTCTTCTTGCTGGCTCTGTTAATATCTGATCATCAGACATGTCCGGCAATTGCTCCTTGACTAAGTTTGCATAAATCTGGTTTGTAACAACTATTACATTATCTTTGTTACAGGTTGGCAAAAACCTTTCATAGGTCATTTGCAATAAAGACTTTCCGGTTCCCAAAACATCAATAAATTGTTTTGGTTTGGAATTTCGACTATACGGCCAAAACCTACTTCCAACTCCACCTGCCATTATTACTACGTATACCTTTGAATCCATGGTATCATTTTTGATTAGGAGACAAAGATATGATTTGTAGTTTAACAGCTACATAAAATTAAAAAGTATGTTCGCTTATTCAACATGCTTTTATTATTGAAAATTAAGGTATAACCAACACCCAAATTCTTAATGAACTGAATGACATTATTTAAGACAAATTTGGTTAAATTAAGTACTGGGAGAAAAAATAAAAAATATGGTTGTTAGTCAGGAGGGAACACTACGCGAACAACTCAAGGAAACATTTGGATTTGCCAATTTCCGAGGGAATCAAGAAGTCATTATCAATAATTTACTTGCTGGTAAAAACACTTTTGTGTTAATGCCAACTGGCGCGGGAAAATCTCTGTGCTATCAATTGCCTGCCATCATATGTGAAGGTACAGCAATTGTCATCTCGCCCTTGATAGCCTTGATGAAGAATCAAGTAGATCAACTTAATGCTTTTGGCGTAAATGCACAATTTCTAAACTCTACTCTTAATAAAACTCAAGCAAAACGCGTCAAAGCAGATACACTGGCGGGCAAAGTGAAGCTTCTCTATGTCGCACCTGAATCTTTAACTAAAGCAGACAATATTGAATTTCTCAATCAAGCAACAATCTCTTTTGCGGCAATAGATGAAGCGCATTGTATCTCTGAGTGGGGTCATGATTTTAGACCTGAGTATCGTAGAATAAAATCTATTATCGAGCAATTGGGAGAAATTCCAATCATAGCATTAACCGCTACTGCCACTCCTAAGGTTCAATTGGACATCCAAAAAAACCTGAACATGGAGGCGGCAGATGTCTTCAAATCTTCTTTTAATAGAACCAATTTATATTATGAAATTCGGTCCAAAGTAGATGTAAACAAACAGCTTATCCGATTTGTACATGAACATAAAGGTAAATCGGGAGTCATTTATTGCTTAAGTCGAAAGAAAGTAGAAGAAGTCGCAAATCTCCTAAAGGTGAATGATGTGAATGCTGCGCCCTATCATGCAGGTTTAGATCAATCAATCAGAATGAAAAATCAGGATGATTTTTTGAATGAAGACGTGGACGTGATTGTAGCCACTATTGCTTTTGGTATGGGAATTGACAAACCTGATGTTCGGTTTGTCATTCATTATGACACCCCTAAATCATTAGAAGGCTACTACCAAGAGACTGGTCGAGCTGGTCGAGATGGTCTGGAAGGAAAGTGTGTAATGTTTTATAGTTTAGATGATATAATTAAACTTGAAAAATTCAACAAAGACAAACCTGTTGCAGAAAGAGAAAATGCCAAGTTATTACTAGAAGAAATGTCTTCATATGCAGAATCCTCTGTTTGTCGAAGAAAACAACTTTTACATTACTTCGGAGAAGAATATAAAGACACCAACTGTACCGATGCTGGCTTGTGTGACAATTGTGCGCACCCAAAAGAAGAATTTGAGGGTCAAGAATACATTCAAAAAGCCATTGATATTGCAATTAAAACAGAACAGAGGTTCGGTATTAAACACATCTCTGATGTTGCTAGAGGGGTAGAAAGCCAATATGTGATGAGTTATGATCACAACAAATTGGATGTATTTGGAGTTGGCAATAAAGACACAGAAGTCTTTTGGAGATCAGTCGTTCGTCAAACGCTGCTCAATGAATTTTTATATAAGGACATTGAAAATATTGGTATTCTAAAAGTTACAGAAAAAGGACACAGCTTCTTAGCTAAACCCTATCCAATTACGCTATCAAACGATCACGACTATACAGCCGAAAATTTATCAGTTGACGATAGTCAGTCAACTCAATTAGCACATGATGAAGACCTTTTTGATATGCTCAAGGTCTTAAGGAAAAAAGTAGCCAAACAAAAGAACCTCCCTCCTTATGTGATCTTTCAAGATCCGTCTTTGGAAGAAATGGCAACTACCTACCCCACCAACAACAATGACTTGTCACAAGTCAACGGAGTAGGAATGGGCAAAGTCATGAAATTCGGTAAGCAATTCATTGACATGATTGCTGCTTATATCAAAGAAAAAGGTCTTGTAACTGCATCAGATGTAGTAATTAAGTCTGCAGTAAATAAATCCAAAATCAAGATCTTTCTAATTCAACAAATTGATAGAAAAGTAGACCTTGAAGAAGTTGCTGAGATGAAAGGGATCACCTTTGAACAGATCCTTTTGGAGATTGAAAACATCTGTTATTCAGGAACCAAATTAAACTTAGACTACTATATCAATAGTTTCATTGATGAAGAGAAACAAGATGATCTTTTAGACTACTTTTTAACCGCCGAATCTGATGATTTAGATGAGGCAATGGATGATCTAGAAGTCGATGGATACTCTGAAGAAGAAGTAAGATTAATGAGAATTAAATTCATGTCAGAGTACGCCAACTAAGTGTATTATTTATTAGCTCAAATAGATCAGCCAAAAGCATAATTAGCGTAGTTTTGCTTTTTTGAAGAAAAGCAAAACTACAATGAACATACTAGTCATAGGTGCAGGAGGAAGAGAGCATACCTTAATCTGGAAAATCAAACAAAGCCCACTTTGTGACACAGTATATGTCTCTCCTGGCAATGCTGGAACCAAAGATATTGCGGTGAATTTGCCCTATGGAGTAAATGACTTTGAAAAAATCAGTGAAGCTGTAATAGCTCACAATATCGAACTAGTCATTGTAGGCCCTGAAGAACCTTTAGTAAAAGGGATTCGAAATTACTTTGCTTCGAAAGAAGAGTTAAAAAACATCCTGTTAGTTGGACCAGACCAGGCAGGTGCGCAATTAGAAGGCAGTAAAGAATTCTCAAAAGAGTTCATGCACAAATATGGCGTCCCAACTGCTGGAGCAAAAGCCATCACCAATGCTAATATTGAAGAAGGAAAAGCATATTTAGAGCAATTAGAAGCTCCTTATGTTTTAAAAGCAGATGGTCTTGCTGCGGGAAAAGGTGTTATCATCACCGAGGACTTAGCAGAAGCAAAATCTACGTTAGACGAAATGTTAGCGGGTATGTTCGGCGCAGCTAGTAGCAAAGTATTAATTGAAGAATTCCTACATGGTATTGAGCTCTCTGTATTCGTATTGACAGATGGCAAAGATTATGTCATCTTACCTGAAGCCAAAGATTATAAGAGAATAGGAGAAGGTGACATGGGCCCTAACACTGGCGGAATGGGTGCAGTATCACCAGTGCCATTTGCAGATGAAGCTTTCATGAAGAGAGTTGAAGAAACAGTTGTCAAGCCAACCATAGAAGGTCTCTCAAAAGAAAATATGGACTATGTAGGCTTTGTCTTCATCGGCCTTATGAATAACAATGGCGAACCTTCTGTTGTAGAATATAACGTCAGAATGGGTGATCCTGAAACAGAGGTTGTTTTACCTAGAATCAAATCTGATTTGGTTCCATTGCTTATAGCTGCTGCCAAAAAAGAACTTAAGGGACACACAATAGAATTCACTTCACAAACAGCAACCACAGTTGTCGCAGTATCTGGGGGATACCCTGACGCTTATGAAAAAGGCAAAGAAATTTCTGGCCTAGACAATGTATCAAGCGGCATTGTTTTTCATGCTGGTACAACGGAGCAAGATGGAAAGGTAGTTACCAATGGAGGTCGCGTATTGGCTTCTACTGGATTAGGAGATTCTATACAAGTAGCATTGGATCAATCTTATGACAATCTCTCAAAAATCACATGGGACGGCATGAACATGAGAAAGGATATTGGGCAAGATTTGTTAAAATACTTGTCATAAATCTTACACCAACAGGAATAATCTAACTTGAGAACAAATCTTCGCTATATTTAAGGCTATCTAAATAGAAGAAAGATGTCGGGATGCAGTTCATGCGGAACATTAACAGCCGCTGATGGTAATATAAAAGGATGCAGTAGTAACGGTTCCTGTTCAAGCGGGGGGTGTAACAAAATGAATGTCTTTGATTGGTTGTCTAATATGGACATGCCAAATAATGACACATTTGACATTATAGAGGTACGGTTCAAAAACGGCCATAAAGACTTTTATAGAAACACCAGTGAATTGGAACTCTATCCTGGTCAGGCTATAGTTCTCAACGTACCTAATGGGCACCATATTGGACATGTTTCCTTACAAGGTGAGCTCGTAAGGCTACAAATGCAGAAGAAAAAAGTCAAAAACGATGACGATATTCGAAGCATCTATAGAATTGCCTCGCAAAAAGATTTAGAGAAATTTGAATCTGTAAAAAACAGAGAAAACCCAACGCTTTACAGAACACGTGAGATCACCAAGAATCTGAAATTACAGATGAAACTCACGGACATTGAATTTCAAGCTGATAATTCCAAAGCAACATTTTACTACTCCGCAGACGAAAGAGTTGATTTTAGAGAATTAATCAAGAGTCTAGCTGGTGAGTTTAAGATCCGAGTTGAAATGCGTCAAATCAGCTTACGCCAAGAAGCCAGTCGACTAGGAGGAATTGGTTCATGCGGACGTGAGCTTTGTTGTTCTACCTGGATGTCAGAATTCAAGAGTGTTTCTACTTCTGCAGCTAGGTACCAAAACTTATCCCTCAACCCAGGTAAATTATCGGGACAGTGTGGACGATTGAAATGTTGTCTCAATTATGAATTAGATACTTATATATCGGCATTGGAGCATATCCCGAAAGTAGAGAATGCTCTGATTACTGATCGAGGTGAAGCGCGTTTACAAAAAACCGATATCTTTAGAAGAATCATGTGGTTTGGCTATAAAAATGACAATGCTTGGATCGCAATATCATCCGAAAGGGTCAAGGAAATTCAAGAAATGAATCAAAAAGGGAACAAGCCTGAGACATTACTTGAAAACAAAAAAGGTGGAGACCAAGAGGAATCCCAAACTTTAAATAGTGACTTGGAACAAATGGACAAAAAGTTCAAAAAGAAAAGTCAATCCAAAAATTCGCAGGGACAGAATAAGAAAAGAAGAAGGAATAAAAACCAAAGCACTAATCCAACTAATACCAATAACCCTCAGAAGGGCAACAAGCCTAAAAAATCTGGCAACCAAAATCCTAATTTCAAAAAATCATAAATACCTATGCATTCAAAAATCATATATATAGCCGTCCTGATTGCAATCTCTACTTTGGCATCATGCTCAAATAATACGGTCATTGACGAAAATTATGACTTTGAATCTGGCATATGGCATGAAGATTCATTGGCGCAGTTCTCGTTCAATATAGAAGACACTATTGCGACCTACAACATTTCATACAACGTCAGACACGCTGTTAGTTACCCCTATTATAATCTTTATTTAACTTATTTCTTAGAGGATTCAACTGACGTTATCAACTCTGAAATGCAGGAAATAATATTATTTAATAAAAAAACAGGTGAACCTAGAGGAGAAGGAGTTGGAGATCTATTTGATAGATCGGCCGTTATTTTTGAAAATTATTCCTTTGATAAACCGGGTACTTATACCTTCAAAACAAAACAATACATGAGATCTATTGAGTTAAATGAAATTTTCTCTTTTGGTCTTTTGATAGAGAAAAACGAAGACAATTAACCTTCCAAATTCCTTGCTATCAATCTATTAACTCGTTCTCTAACCGCTTCTGGGTTTAACCAGAGCTGTCGACTGTAAACAAATGTATTGGGCCATTTTTTCTGACTCAAAGTGAACGGCTTATAAACATAGGCATGTTTGATCGAGATCGTCTGATGATACAATTCATCATCCGTCAGCACCGCTCCTAGATAACTCTTCTTATTATATATAGCTAGATCAACAAAAGGAAAGGATGTCGATATACTGATTCCATCAAAATGTGCCATGCTCAATTCAGAAATCCGACTCTTGGCATACCAGTTCTTGGAGTGCTGAGCTTCATCTTGATAGTAATCTTTTTTCTCCCCAGATGAGACAGCGTGAGCATACTCCAAATATTTCTTCAACAACTTAGGCCCTAGGTTTTTAGAATCATCGACTTGTAGTTGCTGTGGCATGATACTCGTTACCAAAAATATTTTTTCTCTTGCTCGTGTAACCGCCACATTCAATCTGTTTTCTCCACCTTCAGCATTCAAACTACCAAACTGCATGTTCATCTTCCCAGTGATATCAGGAGCATACACTGTAGAAAAAATAATAACATCCTTTTCATCCCCTTGGATATTTTCAATGTTTTTCACGATCAATGATTCTGGCCAAATGACATCATGTTTGAGGGCATACTCTTCCAAATATTCCATAATGAATATCTGTTGACGCACATTAAAAGTGACTACCCCTATCTCAACATTCTTTTTCTCACCCAACAATTGACTAATCAATTGTGTCACCTTTTTCGCCTCTACTTCATTCCTGTTCTTATCCCAAACGCCATCCACTTTGACATATTCTATTGCTCTTTCATCCTTATTGATGTCCTCAAAATTAGGCAACATACTAAGGCGGTTTCCATAAAAATGCTCATTAGAGAATCTTATGAGGTCCAATTTATTACTTCGATAATGACCATTGAGCTGGACCTGCATTAAATAATTCGAAGACAAATTCAATAAAGAATCAAAATCCAACTCTGGAACATCCTCTTCATTATCTTCCTCCCACCTTACTTGATATAGATCATTTGGTTTTAACTGTTGGCTATCTCCAGCCACTACCACTTGTTTGCCCCTGTACATCGCAGGCAACCCTTTTTCCACAAAACACTGTGAAGCTTCGTCAAAAATCACAAGATCAAACATTTTTTCCATTGGAAAAATAGCTGAAGCAGACTCTGGGGAAGCCAACCAACAAGGCATCAGGTCAAAAACCTCACGAGGATAATTCGCGATCAATTTTCTCACAGGCCACACTCTTCTCTTTTTAGTCACTTGATGAAAGAGTTCTCGATAGCTCACACGATTGTTGAGCCTGTTGTATTCTACATTTTTATAAACCCGTTCCCTAGATTTCATCAATAGAATATCATTGCTCATTCTGAGTTTATCCCTCACACAGTTCTGCAATTCACTTTGCATCTCTTCCATTTTATTGGAGCTGACAGACCTCAGAATCGGATATTTTTGTTCAATATGATCAATCCAAGCCAATCTGATAGCATTAAGAAAAGTCTTGTTCCAATCGTCAGGATTATAGTTCCTTAGCTCCTCTTCCAGTTTCTCAATTATCCGTTTTTCGTCATGAGAAAACCCTGTGACTAGTTTGTCAAACTCACACAGAGAATCAAAATCACTTTTAAGACTATCGACCAGTTCTTCTACTTTTAGATATTGAGCAAAAATCTCACGCATCTGTGGAATCGAAAAGTAAACCTTCCAATGCGCCAACTTCTCACCAATTGGTTTCAGGCCTTGTAATAATGCTTTCAGTTTCTCAGTATAACTGGTAGCATCATAAGCATCCAAGGACAAGTATTCTTGCAATGGCCGAATTTGTACAATAGCATCCTTCGCCTCGATCGCTTGTTTTTGAAATACAAACCAGTTCTGAACATTGATCTTAGAGTAACTATCTGGCAACTTAATCAATCCAGGCCTATCCTTGAATTTGGATAAATTGTGCTCCAAATTCAATCGATTGTCAATCATGGTAACCAAAGTGGCAAAGTCCTCCTTATTGTTCCTTAGTTTGTTAGCTACTAGCACACGAGAGAGCATAGCTTTATCCTTTGAAAAGAACTTCCAAAAGAACCATTTCACCACGTTACTTCTTGCACTAATCCCTCTTTCCAAGACCTCCTGAAACTTCCCTAGTTCGATACTCGCAATAGTCAACTCTGGTCCTTTTCCTTTGAAGAACTGCATGACGACATTCTCTATTGTCACCACCATGTTTTTACCCATAGTGTTCGCACCCACTTTCAGTAGTTTGATGAGGCCATTGTACACTTGCTCAGTCACCAACAACTCAGATAGATGTTCTACATCATCCCACTTTTCTATGATTTGGACCGCATCTCCAAACTTCACTTTCTTACCTATGGCTTTCTCGGTGACAACCTCCAATACATTGATGTAGTCCTGCATCTCGTCCAAATGCTTGAGCATCTGACTCAGATCAGTTCCCTGAAATAGGGCAAAAGAATTCCGTTTGTACCACGGGTATTTTTCTGACAAAAAATTCTCCGCATATCTACTGTACGATTTCAGCTGAATCAAAAAACTGTCCAACTCACTTATCTTAAGATTTCGGTATTCCTGATTCATCGGAATAGTTGCTCCGTGAGGATCAGAGGTCAGGTACAATTCCTTAATTGACACACCACATTCGCTCTCATCAAAAAGTGAATATTTGAACTCTTCTATCTCTTCATCCAACTGGTCGATCCTCCGACTAGTCTTTAAAAAACTTCTTTCTATTTGAATGGCATCCAAAGAATTATTCATTCCCATATAGCCTTCCAATCTGTTTACTTGCCCCTCTAATTGCTCATAGATAGGTTTTCTGTCATTTTTGAAATCATGCAACAACCCGATAAAGTCTCCCAGTTGCTTTTCTTTTAACCTATTGAATACCACATCTAATGCCGCACGTTTTTGACTGACTACCAATACGTTTTTACCCCTTGCGATATAATCGGCTACCAGGTTACAAATCATTTGAGATTTACCTGTTCCTGGAGGGCCTTGCACTACGACCGAGTTTCCTTTTTTGATGGCTTTGATGGCATTCTCTTGATAGGCATCCATCTTGTAAGGCGTGAAAGTCTGATCCTCTCTGACGCGTTTCAGAAAACGATAATAAGAACTGTTGTCATCCTGATCCTCATCCAAGTTTCTCTCTAAGAAAAACTCTTCCAGAGTTTGCTCCTTCGGCGCATCGATCATTGCCATATAGTCTGGAACCAAATAAGACCCTGCCTGTGGAAATATCCCCAAAACTGCCTGTGGGTACAACTTAAGCTCTCCTTCTTTCTCGTATTGATCTAGTTCTGATCTCTTTAAATCGTCAAAAGATTTCAATACATCCTGAAAATTATCTTGATTAAAATTAACCTCTAAATTCTCTTCCTTCAACAATTCGTACAGGTCGGTTTTGAAGCCCATTGCTTCCCGATCAAAATCATCAAATACACGCTCCAACAGCGTCTCATTGGGTTTCAATGCATTGTAAAAGGCATAAGCGAGAATGAAGGACTTGTTCATTGTGATATTGACATCCTTCCTGATTTTGAGATTCCATTGCTGCTTATCCTGCTCTATCTCTGCTGGAAAAAACATCAGCGGGCACCTCACGACAGTACCATCACTAAACTTGCCTTGCACCATTGGCCACCCCACATATAAGTCTCTTGCACCTCGTTCCTCAAACACCAAATGATCAATACGTTTGAGTTTCTTGAGCCTACTCGACAGTTTATTGCTACTGCTGTCTCGACTATCTTGGATATTGCATAGCGGGATTTTTGACTTGCGAGCTATGATTCCTTCCAATATTTTGAAGGACGGCTCGTTCATTGCAAAGTCAAAATCATGAAGATCCACGAACTGCTCTTTGAGTAATTTTAAAAGAAGAATAGATCGACTATTACCAGATAAGTTGGTCAGTCGTCTTAGATATGATTTTAGTATTTCCTTCATAGACTATGATGATACTCTAAAATAATAAAGGAACTGGCAATTACAGCATGAAGGGCTTTTTGTTTCAATTAAGATCACTTCAATCTATATAGAGAAGAACTAGAAAATTAATACTCAAAACGCAAAACATACTTCGTGACTAGCCTAATCTTCAATAGTCACATATGGCTTTACTTTCTGAAAAATAGAATCCTTCAACACTACAATATCTTGTAAGGCTTCAATGGACAGATAAGGACCATGTTGTTTTTTGTATTTAAGAATCGCAACAGTCAGGCCATAATCAATATATGGATGCCCAAATAACTCATCAAAATCTGCTGAATTAATATTGATTTGCTGTGGCACAGAAGGGGCCAAAGTCGTATGATCGATGAGCAATTGTTTCACCTCTTGCTTAACTCCATATATCTCTAGCAATTGATCCGTATTAACTAATCCACCAAGTTTCTCTCTATAATCAACAATTGATTTGGCATAATAAGACCCAATTCCTTTGATCGTTTTGAGTTGCGTAGTATCAGCCTCATTCAAATCAAATTTGACAAACTCTTTTGCTTTATAAGGTATTGTCTCCTTCTTTTTAGACACTCGGGTTTTAGTATAATTTGCTTTGGGTCGAGGGGGTGCGAAATACATATATTCAAAATATGCCTTTGCCAAACGCTGGTCTATCCCATAGACTTTCAAAAGATCTTCACTTTTGTAAAATCGCCCCCCTTTGTCAATATACTTCCTTATTCTTTCAGAGATCTTATTCGAAAAACCTCGGGTCTCCCACTCTACTGTCGTAATGACATTGGGATCAAAATGATCCATTATCAAGGTGAGTTCTTTCTTCTTGTCAGAATTAGCCGCAATTTTCAACTTAGATTCCGCAATCCATTGATCGAGCAATGCTTGCTCTTGCTCAACATCATCATCACCAATAGACTTTAGATACCTTTTAAGAAAAGCAGGGAATGAAAATGCCACTATCATCAGAAATATAAGCACGTACATGCCTCTGATTTCATGACTGGAAAAACCGAAGTTCTTCCTCATGTAATTATTTAGACGGTTGGTCATGCCATAATTTAGCACTCAACCCATTAAAGATCAAAATTTATGTGAACAATCGAAAGGCTAAGGAATAGAATCCTTGCGCTCGTACGCCCCCAAGTCTGGCAACACATCTCTCTCGGTACCTAACAAATCAAATCTGATATCCGAGACATTTGCACTGTCACGTGCTGGCGAAAGAGAGTCCAATTGATAATTGAACAAGCTAGGTGCATAAAAGCCTGGGTAATTAGTTGCTTGTGAAATTGTATTCCCTAAATCGACCCAATCATCATTTTCTGATTTGATTACATTGTTGTTGATCACCAAGGTAACATTGGCATTGCCAGTAGCACTGAACAACAACTCCTCATCTTGATTACCCCAAATGATAGAATTGGTCATCAAAACATCCAAATCCTCCACCAAAGAACTGCCATCTCCCAATTGTATATTATCTGCCAATATCACAGAAGCTTGGTCCCTAATAAATGAATTAGGCTCATTTGAAAAAGTACAATGCTCATATCGATAATTTCCGCCAATATAATTCCCCACCAACTCATTACCACAATCAAATATCTCAGTGTTGTATAGATAAACATCCGAAGAAAAAGCCAACAACCCTGAGGATGACATATGGGAGATACTAGTATTAGACACTACCAAATCATAATCTTTATTGTCATCAGGACTACCTACACGCAACCCTACAACTCCATTTTTAATCTCCGCATGATCAATCATATTATCATGGCTTCCTTCTAGGAACAAAATTGCATTCCATTGACCAGGCGCTATATCATAGTATGGGTCCAATCTAGAATTTCTAATCTCTACTTTGTTTTCAGCACTTCCATTTATCTGCAAGGACCCCAATATTGCCAAGGCAGAATTATTATCCATCAATATTTTGGCTCCCTCCTCTATAGTCAACACACAATTCTCAGCAACCAATACCGTGTCATAGATCACATAAGGTTTTCCTGCAGTCCAAACAGCATCACAAGCTATAATTTCTCGATCAAAATAATGTGCGTCTTGTCCCCAGGACACCAATTTCACATTCTGTCTGTTTTGATTGTATTCGACTACAACCGAATCCTTAACCAAGAATGGCAGGTCCTCATCGGCTGGATCTATAAACACATCCACCAATACCAAGAGACTATCGTTCCCAAAGATCACTTCATCCTCTACCTCCGATTGTTTTTTGCCACCAACCGTAATATTATACGCAGATCCATCTCCCATTGCCAAATAAATACGGTCAATCGAGATGGCATTTTTATTCGGGTTGTACAATCGGAAACTCTTACTAATACTCCCTCTCTCTGAAAGAATAGTGTCGAATTTGACAGTATCTGTCGAATAGACCAATTGCAACCCTGGATCCGCAGATATTTCTTCCTCAATACGGTCACATGCAATTACACCTGCTACCAAGCCAGTAAACAGGATAAGGAATAAAGTATTATTAAATTTATTCAAATTAAACCTGTCCATCTTTTAGCTTTTCAGCATTCTCAGCAATTCGTAATTGCTCGATAAATGAACCAATATCACCATCCATTACTGTAGGTAAATTATGCTGAGAATATCCAATTCTGTGATCTGTCACACGCCCTTGTGCATAATTATAGGTACGAATTTTATCCGATCGATCACCACTTCCTATCATTGAGTTTCTCTGCGCGCCTACTTCGTCATTGTGTTTTTTGAGCTCTATGTCATAGATTCTACCTCTCAAGACTTTCAAAGCTTTATCCAAATTCTTCAGCTGACTTTTTTCATCCTGACATGACACCACCAACCCAGTAGGCATGTGCGTCAATCGTATCGCCGAATAGGTCGTGTTCACTGACTGACCACCTGGCCCACTCGAACAAAAAGTATCCTTACGTACGTCGTTCATATCGATCTGCACATCCACCTCTTCCATCTCTGGCAAGACAGCCACCGTAGCGGCCGAGGTATGGACTCTTCCTTGCGTCTCTGTTGCGGGCACTCTTTGCACACGGTGTACGCCAGATTCAAATTTCATCTGTCCATATACATCCTCGCCCGTAATCATGCTGACTACTTCTTTATACCCACCAGACGAACCTTCCGTTACGTCCATCACATTGAGTTTCCAACCTTGCTTCTCACAGTATCGCTGGTACATTCTGAAAAGATCACCAGCAAATATGGCGGCTTCATCTCCACCTGCACCTCCTCTAATCTCCAAGATGGCATTTTTATCATCATTAGGATCTTTTGGAATCAACATCTCCTTCAACACCTCTTCCAGTTCATCTCTCTTTGGGGCCAATTCTTCCAACTCCATTTTCGCCAATTCACGAAATTCCGGATCCTTCTCAGTTTCTAATATCACTTTAGAACTAGCCAGGTTATCCAAGACGATCTTATACTCATCGTATCGGACGACAATTTTTTCCAAGTCCTTATATTCCTTACTCAATTTAGAATACTTGCTCATGTCAGTCATGGCGTCAGGCTGCACGATCAGCTGTGCAACTTCTTCAAACCGATGCTTTATTTCCTCTAACTTGTCAATCATATTCTAAAATTTAGTCCGCAAATCTAATCAATGACAGTTCATCAACGAAATAGTAAATCATAAGTATGTAAAATTCGTAACAAGATTAT
>JAOPTS010000088.1:0-10859 GCA_051531955.1 Reichenbachiella sp. | reverse complement strand
ACTTTCCGATACAGAATTTTGAAAATATATTCTCTAACAAGTCATCTGTAGATATCTCACCGGTTATCTCACCTAGATAGTACAAGGCATGACGGATATCTTGTGCTAAAAAGTCATTGGTGATTTTATTATCAATACCCCGAACCACGTCATGTAGAGAGCTTTGGGTATTCACAAGACTCTGATAGTGACGAGCATTGGTTACCACAACATTCCCAGTTTTGAAGTTGTCCATCTGACTCTTTGTGAAGATCATCTCTTTGAGCTGTACGACTCTATCTGAAGATTTTGCGGAGATAGAGACATAATTATCATTGTTGATCAATGTCCCATGTTCTTTCTCAACCCGGTCCAGTTTATTCCCTACTAAGATGTAAGGTTTGTTTCGTTCAATCAATTGTTGCTCCTGATCCAATATCACCTCAAGTGATTCTGTCGATAGGTCAAACAAATACATGATCAACGAAGCTTCGTCCATCTTTTGTTCAGCACGTTTTACCCCAATCGCTTCGATCTGATCAGTCGTCTCTCTCAAACCTGCGGTATCAATAAATCTGAATTTAATGCCATTGATATTCAATTCATCTTCGATAACATCCCTAGTAGTCCCTGCTATTTCTGATACGATTGCCTTTTCTTCTTCCAACAATGAATTGAGCAAAGTAGACTTCCCTGCATTTGGTTTTCCTACAATCACAACTGGAACACCATTTTTGATCACATTACCTAGCTGAAAACTATCAATCAGCTTCACCAATACCACATCAATTCCTTTGATCAATTCTTTGAGTTGATCACGATCTGCAAATTCTACATCTTCTTCTGAGAAATCGAGCTCCAACTCTATCATAGAAGCAAAATGAACCAGCTTTTCTCTTAAATGTTTAATCTCATTAGATATCCCACCACGCATTTGGTTTAGTGCCGCAGCATGAGAGGATTCATTTTCTGAGGCAATCAAATCAGCAACCGCTTCCGCTTGTGCCAAGTCAAACCTACCATTCAAATATGCACGTTGTGTGAACTCTCCTGGCTCAGCCAATCGAGCACCTGACTTGACCATCAATTGAATGATGCGACTGATGATATATTGAGAACCATGGCAAGAGATCTCAACACTATCTTCTTTGGTGAAGGAATTCGGGTTTTTGAACAACGAAATCAATACCTCATCTATAATCTCATCTCCCTCAATAATATTTCCAAAATGCAGCGTATGAGTCTTTTGCTTATCTAGCGCTTTGCCATCAAAGCATTTACCCACTACTTCTATAGACTTGGCTCCAGATAATCTAATAATTGCAATGGCTCCTACACCTGGAGCTGTTGCCAATGCTACTATTGTATCTTGGTTCGAATTTCTCATAACTATAATTTCAACACAAATCTAATTAGGATATTACCCTTCTTACTATTAAAACATTTTTGAATTCACCCCAAGTACTTTTTAACAATTGGACTATCTAATTATTAATTGTAATTATTAACACTTTTTACACTTATACGATATAAATAATCTTATAACTGTCCTCTACATTACAAAGTATTCTTAGTTTCGTGGCGCAGCATTTGATTCATTACTTTAATATAGATTTCATTGAGCTGTATCCGAATATTCCGTACTACCACATTACTTATCTCCCTAGTATTTTTTCAACAAAACTTATTCGCCCAAAAAAAGGATGAATCTAAGTCGAGAACTGAATATGGACCAAAGTCCATAAGGTTTTCAGAAAAGCAAAAAACTAAACCTTCTTCTTATTCAAAAGCACTTAAGCTAGAAAAGGACTTTGCTATTAAAAATAAAAAACAATCTAAAAAAGACAAATTAGGGTACAATCATTCTAGGTATCAACAAACCTATAAAGGGCTTGATATATTAGGCGCTGAGTATATCTTTCACAGCAAAAATGACATATTAAAAAGTGCAAATGGCCGAATAGTTCAAAAGCTAGATTTGGACATTCAAGCTAGTATCAATCAAAAAGAAGCGCTAGAAATAGCGCTAGACAAAATAGACGCACAAGAATATGCTTGGCAAAACCAAGGAATGGAAACGCTTCTTCAAAAAAACACACATTCCAAAGAAGCTTCGCATTATCCTAAAGGAAAGCTGATTATCTCAAGTAAAAACTATGACAAAGTTGAGCCTTTAACATTAGCTTTTCAATTTGAAATTTACAGTACGCAACCAGTAGGTAGATACAATGTAGAAGTTGATGCCAAAAGTGGAGAAGTCATCAACTTCTATAACAAAATACATACTATTACTGGTTCAGGTCAATCCCTGTATGATGGTGATGTAACTCTTGAAACATTTGAAGACTCTGGGAATTATTTTCTAGTAGATGAGATTAGAGGAAGTGGCATCAATACATTCGATTTGCAAAACGGCACTGATTACGGCAGTGCTACTGTCTTTTCTGAATCTGATAATTATTTTAATGAAACGAATAGCTTAGCAGGTGTTAGTGCTCACTTTGGCGCTGCTGCTACTTATGATTATTTTTCACAAGCCTTTGGAAGAGATAGTTATGATGACAATGGAGCAGCTATCAATTCATACGTCCATTATTCTTCAGGATACTTCAATGCATTTTGGGATGGATATAGAATGACATATGGTGATGGTGATGGTGTATCAGCAACAGCCTTAGTATGTCTTGACATAGTAGGACATGAAATTGGTCATGCCGTGACAGAACATAGTGCCGGTCTGGTTTACTCCTATGAATCAGGCGCACTCAATGAATCATTCAGTGACATTTTTGGACAATCGATAGAGTTCACCAACTTCCCTGAAACCGCCAGTTGGAATTTAGCAGATCAAATCTATACAGATGGCGAAAGTATGATTCGATCCATGAGTGACCCTAACTCACAGGGACAGCCAGACACCTATTTAGGAGACCAATGGTATTCGGGAGGTGGAGATAATGGTGGTGTCCACTACAACAGTGGGGTTCAAAATTTCTGGTATTATCTCCTAGTGGAAGGTGTATCAGGAACTAATGATTTTGGATATAGTTTTGACGTACCTAGTATTGGTTTAGAAGCTGCTCAACAGATAGCCTACAGAAACTTAACTGTCTACCTAACTGCTACATCACAGTATATGGATGCCAGAGCAGGTGCAGAATCAGCAGCTGTTGATTTATATGGAGCAGGTAGCTTTGAACATTTAGCAGTAATCGAAGCATGGAATGCGGTAGGAGTCCCGACAACCGAACCGATGCTTTCAGTTGTATCTGAGATTGACTTTTCTAATACTCCTATAGGTTTAGAAAAATCTCTTAATGTTAATTTCAGTAATACAGGAACTGGTTTATTGATAGTCCATGACATCACAATAGACAATCCCGATTTCGATGTAGAGAATACAAGTTTTAACATCGGTCAATCAGAAACAATAGGTATAGATTTCTTCTATGCTCCTGGTGAAGCTGGAGAATCTAGTAGCATAGCTACTGTCATGACCAATGCAGACACCATAGAGATCAATCTGTATGGAATTGGAGTATTGCCTCCAGTCATGACCGTATCAATTGACACTCTATATGATGACCTATATACCGGAACTACAAATACACAGACATTTACAATCGATAATAATGAAGGTGAAAGTGATCTTTATTGGTCTACTAAAATTGACTTCTTTGATGTAGACGAAGTACCAGAAATCACGCAACAAGCCCCTATTGGATTTTATTCAACTCGATTGAATACAAAAGTCAACCAATCAATTAAAAGCTTAAGTTCACCAATCCCTGTACCTGTCAACAGATCTATAGATGCAGAGCAACTAGCAATAATCGAAAACCTCCCTTCTGGAATAGCAGGTTTTTATACTTTGGGTGAAACCCTTTTAATAGTGAATTACCAAAATTCTACTTTAGAGTTCTATGATTTAATTTCAAATGAAATAACTAGTAATTTTAGTATACATCCTGAACCATTTGGAGTTACATATGCCGAAGGGTTAATATGGATTGGAGATATTAATGGGATTGTAAGGGGCTATAGTACTGAAGGGGAATTATTAGCAAGTTTTGATTCTCCCATTAGTGATTTCAATGCCATTACTTTCGACGGAAACAGATTTTTGTTAACTAGTATATTTAATCAATCAAACATATTCGCCGTTGATTTTGACGGGAGTATACTTGAAGAAATTACAAACCCTTCAATTAACATTTCTGCACTTGAATGGAACTCTAACAAATTATGGTTACTCGATGGAAGGAATTTAACTCCAACGATTTACAGAACATCAATTGAAGATCAGGCATTGATAATTGAAGACAACATAAATATTGAACAATCAATTGAATACTCATATGCTCTATCTCACTATTACAATGACTTACTGTGGGCAGATTACACAGGATTCGGCTACATATTAGATGACAATTTTTCTAATTATCCAGAATGGTTAAATTTCGATCTTAATGAAGGCTTCATTGCGGCAGGTGAAACCCAAGAAATAACGGCATTATTTGACGCCAATCAGATGACTGGCGGATTATATTATGCTGACGTCCAATTTATCACAAATGACCCTATTAATGTCCTAACAACAATAACCGCTAGCTTTCAAGTAACAGGAGCTCCAAACATTTCTTTAGAAATTGATACGATTAGAGTAGACGACACCTTTGTAGACTATACCAATGAATATGTATTAAATATAAGTAATAATGGCACTGATTCTCTTGGGGTAACTTCTCTAGAAATTGATAACCCTCTTTTCACAATTGACACCTTGTCGTTTGGGATAGAAGCAAATGAAAATTTCGAACTTACGATAAGTTATTTACCCGTTGAAGCTAGTCAGGACACTACGCTACTTGTGATTCGCAGTAATGACGCAGATCAAGATTCTTTAGGTATTATTATAATAGCAAACTCCATATACCCTCCAATCATCGCTATATCTGAGTATTCTATGGAAGAGAATCTATTCTCTGGAGAAACATCAAGTCAAACACTATCAATTGAAAACCAAGGACAAAGTATTTTGGAAGGTTTTATCAATTTTAATTTGGTTGAAATAAATGAAGAAAGCCTATTAGATATTCACCAAAAGATTGATTTCAATGAGATGCAAATTATTTCAGAGAGGATACATCAAAAAACCAAATATCTATCCTTGAACCAAGGCATTGTAGGTATCTACTCCGATGATGTTGAAAATGGAATAAAAAATTGGACTACAGAAACGTATGACATTGATGATCTCTGGCATATCACAAACTCTAATAGCTCGGAAGGAGAATTCAGTTTTTGGTGTGGTGATATTAACACAGGAACGTACGAAACTGGAAATACAATTAGTAATGCATTAATCTCTCCCGAAATAGATTTCTCAATTTTAAATAGCGACTCTCTATTTTTAATATTTGATGAATCCTATGAAACAGAATCAGGATGGGACTATTGTATGGTAGACATTACAATAGACAACGGAGTAAGTTGGGTCCCTTTGAGAGGTTCACGTGGAAGTGCTCCTAGTGGTAGCTCAGGAGGCTGGATAAATACCGTATTAGACATTCAATCTTATCAAGGAGAAACAATCAAATTTCGTTTTCTATTTGAAACTGGAGATGCTGTATCTAATGACTTTCCAGGTTGGTTTGTAGATAATATAAAAGTATCAACTAGTGTCAATGGTTTTACTTGGCTAGACATATCTGAAAATTCCTTCTCAATTGAATCAGGAGGGAATATTGATGTTGATATATTATTTGACGCTAATAATCTTTATGGAGGTTTATACCAAGGAATGATTAATATTGAAAGTAATGATCCAGAAACACCATTATTAGAAATACCTATAGAATTAGAAGTAACTGGCATTGGAGATATAGATTTAAGTCAAGACACCATCCTATATGATTCACCTTCATATGTCGGCTATACGTATAGCAAAACCTTAGACATCTCTAATTTAGGTACCGATTCACTGGGTATTACAAGCATTGAAGTTAGCAACCCAATTTTTGAAGTAGACACATTGTCGTTAGGACTGGAACCAAATGAAAGTCATACTATAACAATAAACTACTCTCCTATTGAAGTCAATGCAGACTCAGTTTGGATGACCATATGGAGTGATGATTTTGATGAAGACTCTGTCTCTGTTTTATTGGTTGGGGATTCATACTACCCTCCTATTATTGGCACATCAACAGACAGTATTGGAGTTGACATGCTGGTAGACGAAACATCAATTCAAACCATCACTATTGACAACTATGACGGTGGAAGTTCTTTGATGTGGCAAATAGAAATTGAACATCACTCTTCTACAAATAACAACATCAAAGCCACTTCTGATCAAAACGCACTAATACAAATTCCAATTTCGGAAAATGGCGTCACAAGTACGGGTAGCGAATGGGTTGAAGTAAATAAAATATACGAAAACAACATTAGCAACGACTTTATAGATTTAACGCCTGAAGGATCTATAATAGAAGGAAGTTCGCCTGTTCTCGCAAATAAAGGCTACAAATTCTCGGTACAAGAGGAGTTTTCTATAAGTGCTGCTGAATGGTGGATTGATCTACCTGAAAATTCCTTCATTAGAGCAAGTGTCTATAATGAACAAGGAGTACTTCTCCTAAGAGGAGATACCGTTTTTGGTAATGGTCTAGGAGAACATTGGTATAAATCACCAATTGACTTCATTTTTGAGGAAAACAATAGTTATGTTCTTTCTTTTTACTGTAGCGAATCATCAACTGCAATTTTTGACCGAATCGATAATGTAGGATATGGTCCATTTTTAATTGAGGATTTATTACTCAATATTTATTCTCTTTCGAGTGGATCAAGTATAGGTGAAGAATACCCTAGTAACCTCAATTCTTGGTGTCCTATTCAACGAATGGTAGTTAATGACAGCAAATGGCTATCATCCGATATTTATTCTGGTACATTAGATGCTGGCGGTATAGAGAATATTGATTTCACTTTTAACACTGAAAATTTATATGGTGGTTTATATGAAGCTACAATAAGTATTGAAAGTAATGATCCAGCTAGCCCTCTAATTAATATACCTGTTGGACTAGAAGTAACTGGTGTTGGAGATATTGATTTAAGTCAAGATACTATCCTTTATGAGCCTATTATGTATGTGGGATACATCTATATTGATTCTTTAATTATTTCGAATGTAGGTACTGACTCACTTGGCATAACTAGCATTGAAGTTGACCACCCACTATTCACTGTTGACACTTTGTCATTAGGGTTAGAACCAGAAGAAGAATTGATATTATCCATTTCTTACTCCCCTACTGAGGTCAGTCTTGATTCGGCGTGGTTAATAATCAGAAGTGATGATGTAGATGAAGATAGTTTGGCTGTATTATTAGTTGCTCAGGCTTTTAACCCTCCTGTAATTGGGTCTTCTGCTGACAGTATAGGTATTTCATTATATACTGATGAACTGTCCACTCAAATAATAACAATAGACAATAGTGCTGGAGGATCCGACCTTTTTGTTACTTCATCTGTTTCAAACAAAATTAATGAAACAGTGTCATTCCCTAGTAATTATATTTCTAGTCAAGAATACAGCAATCAAATACCTGTTATGAATAGTCATTCAAACACGATTGATTACGGTGACAAAAGTGTGCTTATCATTCAAGACAATGACGCATGGGGACTCTATATGGCTGAATTTTTATGGGATGAATTTAGTGTTCCATCAGAAATAATCAATTCTGACATGATCAATATATTAGATTTAGAATCATATGATTTGATTATCACATGTGGAGGTCAGTCTTCTAACTACTACACGAACATATCCAACAATAAAACTCTTTTCGAAGAATATGTATTCAACGGAGGAGTCTTACAAATTCAGGGTGCTACCCAAGGTTCAAACATATCTTTAGTTGGAGATGTAGAAATGATATATGGGAACCAAGAATATGAAAACATTTTCATAAGCGATCATCCGATTACAGAAGGATTGAGCAACCCGATAATTGGATACTATGTAAATCACAATGTGATCAACAACTTACCTGCTAATGCTTTAACATTAATAGAAACACAAAATTCTCAAATACCAACTACTGCCATCTATCCTTATGGTAATGGAACTGTAGTTTGCTCAGGAATGACATTAGAGCTTTTGTATTTATATGAACCTCTTTCAAGACAAGTATTAATTAATATAACAGAATTCAATTTATCCAATACTGGATTGAACTGGATTTCATTAGGAACTACAACAGATACAATCCCAGCTGGACAATCAGTAGATCTCGAAGTATTATTTAATGCGACTGATCTCGATGGCGGATTGTATGAAGGGTTCATTTCTATTGAAAGTAACGATCCAGCCAGTTCTCTCATCGCTATACCTGTAGGACTAGAGGTAATTCCAATAGGTGATATAGATACTGATATTGATGCATTAGATTTTGATCTAGTTTATCAAGGGTTCGACAAAAACTTAGCATTAGAGATTGCTAATGTTGGGAATGAGGTTTTGAACATTAGTAATATCACATTTAGCAACTCTGAGTTCAGTACTGAAACTACTTCTTTTGAAATAGAAACTGGATCGTCAATTTCATTGATTGTGAATTTTGCTCCTCAGTTTGTTTCCAACTTCGAATCCATCATGACCATTATTAGTAACGATTTTGATGAAGGTGAAAAACAAATTACACTTGAAGGCCAATCATTGAATGCTCCAGTTATTGTTCTTGATCCAACACAGATAGAAAGGGATCTTTACATTGGAGATACCGAGACTGTAGATATTGTAATTAGCAATCTTGACGGAGGTAGTGATCTAAACTGGGAATTAGAGATGTACAACAGTCAAATTTTATTAAATACAGAAAGTAATAATAAAACCGTAAACTCATTCAAACAAATAAACAAAGGAATGATTGACAATAGAATAGGGCAGCCAGTAAATTCAGCACATGGCGGTCCTGATTTATTTGGTTATTCATGGACTGACAGTGATCATGCAAATGGACCTGTTTTTGAATGGAATGATATATCTAGTTCTGGAGTTAATATTACCAGTAACTTAAATGATGACAATGTAGCAGGACCATATCCTTTGGGATTTGAATTTGACTTTTATGGAGAAACTTATAGTCAGTTTTATGTTAGTTCAAATGGATTTATCAGTTTTGAAAACACTTCCAATGGTTGCTGCTCTGGACAACCTGTCCCCAATCAAGATGATGCGAATAATATCATAGCATGGGCTTGGAGAGATGGTTATCCATATGGCAGTACACATTATGAAAACTTTGAAAACAAGACCATAATTCAATTTACAAATTACGGTGTTTGTTGTAACGAGTCTTCCGCCTCTGCAACAGCAGAAATAATCATTTACTCGAATGGAAAAATTAAACTCAATTATTTGAACCTTGAGGGTGCATACCTAGATGGTAATCAATCAATCGGAATTGAGAACTGGGATGGATCAGATGGCCTCCAAGTAGCTTTTAACACCGATTACCTACACAACAATTTAGCAGTTGAATTTGAATCATCTGGAAATAGTTGGGTAAGTTCAAATATACAAACTGGAACAATTCCTGCTGGGCAAGAAGAGACCATTCAACTGACCATAGACGCCACTAATTTGGACAAGGGTTCCTATCAACAGGATCTCGTAATCAACAATAATGATCCGTTGAATGGACAACTAATCTTACCTGTCTCGATTAATGTAGCCGGTACTCCAGAGATTTCTCTCAGTCAATCGAATCTAAATTTTGGTCATATATATCCGACTACATCAGGTTCACTACCATTGTCTATCCTCAATAGTGGAACAGAGGTTTTGAATATTGAAAGTATTTCTAGTTCTAATGACAGCTTTGTCTTTGAAAGTATACCTAATGTTATAGGTGAAAATGAAGAGTATATTCTAAACATCATATTTGATCAAGATGAATTAGGGACTCAAACTGGAATCATAACCATAACGAGTGATGATTTAGACGAGGGAACAGTTGAAGTTAATTTGGAAGGTTTAGTCGTTACTCCTCCTAGTATTAATGTTGCCAATACTTCATATTCTACTTCACTTCGCTACGATGAAGCAAAATATGAAACATTAACTATTCATAATTCAGGGCAAGACACATTGATTTGGTCTTCAGATGTTTTTTCTAACATAGAAACAGAATGGATAACCTTAGTAGATACAGGAGGTATAATTTACCCAGGTGACACAATGGTTACCCATTTTCAAATTGACGCACTTGATATTGAAATAGGTGAACACTACGCAGAAATAATTTTGACTAGTAATGATCCAAATACTTCAGAAGTAGTAATTGACTTGAGTATAGAAATAAAAGATGACCCAATACTTGAAATTGATACCTCTGACATTTTCTTATCGACGATTGATACAACATTCTCTTTAGAATTATTAAGCAATGTAGAGTTATCAACGATAACAACACAAGGGTGGATTTCAGCATTAGTTGATGAAGAATCTTTATATATATCTGTTGAAGAAAATATTACTACTGTGACTAGGTCAGGAATTATACATTTATCTGGTGAAGATATTGAAGTTTCAATTCAAGTATTTCAAGAGGCAAGTGACTCATTATTCATTCAATTGGAACAAGATAGCTTAGAAGTTTCTTCAATAGCTGGAGAACTTTCTGTGGCACTGTCTTCTAACACATCTCAATTGGAAGTAGTTTCTTATTCGGATTGGTTAACTGTTGAGCTTGATGAAGAAAATGTGAAATTATATTATGAAAATAATATCTCCTATTCCGAACGAACAGGATCCATTAGGGTCTTTGGTGATGGAATTGAATCACTTATAAGTGTTTCGC
>JAOPTS010000087.1:9962-21409 GCA_051531955.1 Reichenbachiella sp. | reverse complement strand
TCTCCCCATTTTTCGGGTTTATCCATGTGGTATAAATAGAGCACCGCTCTGCCGCCACTACGCCACATGAGCCGAGCAGAAAATCCATTGGTACCCGAACAGCTATCTCCACCACTGCAGTTATTACCACTCCCGAGTCCAGGAAGTTTTCCTCCTTGGCTCGAACCACCCCAGCTAAAAGTATCGCTGAACCGCAGTGCATAGGTAATCCATACCTCATCCCGACCGTTAAATGCCAAGGGAGCCTGAACACCCGTTTGCGAAGTACCTACTCCCCCTGCAGGATAGGCTACCCGAAGGGAATTATTTCCATCATATGCATAGGAATTGTCTATAACTGCACGGGCCTGATTAAATCCGTCTACCCAAGAAACAGAAAAGCCATCCGAGGTCCATTTACTCTTGGTATACTCGTCATTATCATTCCATGCTTCAAAATCCTGAGTATGAATTGTTTGAGAGAATCCAATAAATGGTATACAAAAAACTATAAGAAGAAAATGTGATTTCATTTTGATATTGTGCCCCGAAAGTAGTGATAGTAGTCTGTGTCCCCAAACATACTGGGTGTAATGTATACAATCTTGGGGGTAGAATCAACCATTTACCCCCATTTGATATATTTATTGATGTCGATCAGCTCCTCCGCGCATATCTCATTGGGTTATTTAAGAGGAACCAACACCCTTTTATTAGAGTGTTCAAATGTTACTACCACAACTGTTTGGTTCTGTATTGCTTGAATGACCTCTTGTAACCCATCAATAGAATACCCTTCAAAAGAATGTAATATCCTTCCACTTATAGAATATATCGTAACTCGTTGTCCAATACCTAGACTCAAGTCAATGGATTCTTCTCGTGTAAATAATGGAGAAATCGCTTCCGCACTACTTTCTGATGATTCATTTTCAGTAACAGAACTACTCATTTCACCATCAGTATCAGAGCTACTCAATTCATCTTCAATAACCGAAGAACTCATGTGTGTTTCATCTGAACTTTCGTTAATCTCGCCCCCCGATGATTCACTACTTGATTCCAGCATACTCGAAGAACTCACGGTGACATCACTTGATGACATTGGTTCGTCCACTGGTACAGCATCTGGCGTGTAGATCTTGAAATTGCCTGTAGAATTAAGCAAAGCCAATAGATGCAATAACCCGCCATAATACCGATATTGACCGCTTGGGATGGGGGCATTCCAAAACGCATCGAGGTATTCCCCACTATGCGCCTCTGCAGTGGCCAATCCTGCAGTACCATTCATAGCAATTAATCCTTCCCCTCTGTAGGATACATCAGGCTCACCATCTGTAGAGTATATAGCAACATAGTCATTAATTCCTTTCCCATAGAAAAAGTCGAGCCAGGTTTCAGTATATTCCGTATGCCATTCTTCTGCCCCAAACCAATGACAATCCACAGCGATATTCATAATAACACGCCACGAATCCATACCGAATTTATGTGAGTTCTCGTTAAAATCTGTCTCATGAGGAGTGCCATCAAAATTTGCATACTCACTGGTTAATCCTGTCTCTGCATGGCGCGCACGAATTAAAAAGTCTTTACTGGTTACTGCAACATCAGTCCAAAAGTCTCTATTGCGAGGAGCCCACAGAGCCCACAGTTTATAAAATCCAGGAAGATGATAGGACGGATCAGTATAGTTATTCTCATGATCCTTAGGAACAAATCGTACCTGCTTTTCTTCTAAATGGAAAATGCTGACGTTCCCCCCTTCTCGATTATCGAGAACCAAATAATCCAGGAGCTCATCTGCCTCTTTTTGATAATTAAATATCCCCTCACCATTTCCCCAGCGGCCTGCAGCAAAATAGAGAGCGGTCACAAAGTACTCTTCACCATCAGGCGCTGGACCTCTATCCATTTTTCCGAATGGTTCTTCAGCTTCAACCTGCCATGCGAAATATCCTTCAAGTCCCCCTGATTTGTTTTGCGAATAAGTTTTTGCAAATTTCCAGAGCTTATCAAACACTTCTTTCTTATCTAACTGAACAGCAATCATCATTCCGTAGGACATCCCTTCGGAGCGTATATCATTTGATGCAACGTCTTTGATGAATGCCATATCATCGGCTACTTCTATATACACTGATTCTGATTCGGAATTACCAAAAAAGAGTTGATTAAAGGTTTGCGCAACCTTATCATCAATCTCAGTTTGAGACTTTCCCTGTTCTTTAAATATGTTTCGATAGATACCAGAGGAATAGGCTCCCTCTGATGGCGCTTCAGCAATAACTGCCCATGACTGTACACAAGTGACAGTAAGTATAAGACCCAATAGTAATGTGTTTTTCACAACACCTCCTATAGTCCCCCAACTGTACGATTCGTTTTACGTGTGTGAAATCAATATATATCACAGTAATCTAAAGGGAAAACAAAAAAAGAGCAGTCATGAAATTATTGCGATGATTTTACATAAACCACCGATTCTATTGCGATCTTATATGATAATATTGCTGGAATTATTTTAGTCAGCTATTCCTTATCTCTGACATACCCCTGTTTCAAGTTTATTCGAGACTCAATATATATCGGACTCACACCAGAAAGCGATTCAGCAACTGGGGTAGACACAATATCAACCCTGCCATGAATCAGATAGACCCCACTCCCCAACCGGCGACCATCACTATGAACCATCTCTCCTCTCTGTGGGAGTATCTGATCTTTTATATACACCTTTCCATCAGCACCTACAAAGTCGGGATCATCAATAGCAAACGTCTTCTGATGCTTTGATACAAATTGTCCTAATAGATCATATACATAATAGGAAATATTGGCCTCTATATGCCAATTGAGTTCCCCTACAAAATTACCTTTAAGTTCGGGTAGTTCTACCGAAATATCAATTTCAAAACCTGCTGAAACATATTCCTGCTCGTGCTCTAGTTCAAATGAAACTCCAGTGCCTTTATCTATATACTCTTCTGTTTTCGTATTTAAAATAAACACTCTGCTTTTAGCCTGTTCCGGATTCAAGGCACTCCAGATAGCACCATTTGCGTGTCGAACGGCTTCTGCAACATCAATAGTAATCTCTTTACCGATTAATACATATTCAATGTCTCGTGTATTCATTCCTAAAGTACCATAGCGGTTCCGATACTCAACAGTAATAGTGTGGACTCCTGCATCATTAAATGTACGAACAACCGGATCATTTACCATCGTCGTATCATCAACTAAATCGCCATTGCGGTCATAGAAAACCAGGTATTCAACTTCCATATACTCGAAGAGAACCGTCTGATTCGATTCGGCTGGATTAATAAACTCAATTTTGGGGGGAGCAATACTATAGAGAATCATCAGACACTTCTCACCACTATTGCCATACACATCCTTTCTTGAAATGCAGATCTCATTGATGCCAGGAACAATTCCCAGTGTGTCGAGACTAATACGCCCTGAGTCCACAATCATTTGTCCCCTCTCATTCACTATGCTGTACCACTCATTAATTTCTAAGTCAAGTCTATTGGTCCAGAGTGTATCTATAGAGCCATCCACCTCGGTAAAACTCCCCGATAGACTATCCATGGTCAACCAGCGTGAATTATTACCAAATCGGGTCTGCATTCCGGAATCTACAGGATGAAATTTGATCACAGGTACTGTCGCATTATATTTTATGGTTACCAATTTTGAACCCGGATACTTATCTTCCAGCGCTCGTGCAGTTATGGCCACAGTGGTATCTTTTATAATACCATTAACCACAAGGAGAGTGTCAGCAGCTTCACGATAATTAAAATAGATGGTGGCAGTAGTATCATTAATATATAGTGTGTCAAAATTTGAAGCAGTTGTTACAGCTGTTTCAGTTTTATTGACAGTCACAATGGAATCAATACGTATCTGCGTTGTCTCAGTCAACAATACCTGGATCTGCAAAATAAATTCAGTAGAGTCTACACCACCACGATCAACTCCACCTCCATCATACAATACTCCATTCACTTCAATAGTCTGCTCCAGAGCCTTTTGGCCTATCGCCACAACCACATTCATACCCTTTACTGACAATTCCTCCGCAAAAGATTCATGATTCGGATTTACTATCCTGATACTCGCAGAATCATGCTCCTCATTTTCTGGTCCGAGAGTATAGTTTAACATAGTATTGAGGTTTACTGTTTTTGTTTCACCCTGATTGATTTCAATCACCACGTTTTCTACAGTCGGTCGATCATTTACCGGTAGAAATTCTATGTTAAAAGTTTCAGTAATCAAATCAAAAGAATCTCTCAATTGCACGTTCACGGTTACCTCACCGAAAAAATCTGGTTCCGGAACAATTGAATCGATACTCCAGTTTCCCGAGCTCCCCGTAAGGTACACCTCTGCATGATTGGCTGACACGGCTAGAGACAAACTATCACCATCGCTATTTAACGCATTGATCTGCAGCGGGCCCCACGCAGTATCTTCAACTCCACTGTCAGATCCAAATATAGTGGTGAAGTAGGGTGGTTGATGTATCTTTTTTACAAAATCTGTTATATCAAATTCTGTTGAAGTATTATCATGTGGTTGGCCATTAACAGATAGCCCAATTGCCGCGGCATTCTCCAGATACTTACCTTCACAGGGTATCTCAATTTCAAACCACTCTCCTGCTGGAATTTTATTTGGAAACAGGGCTCCGTTTGCAACAATACTTCCGTTACCAAAAGGGCTACTCATAGGATAGAGATCTATTGTCGACTCCCCTGTTACACTATCTCTAAAGAAGTAGTAAAACGGAGCATTCCACCCCACGTTGTAGTCGTACACTTCATTTAATAGAGAGATGGAGTACGCGTTATTTTTCAGATCTTCGTCGGTATATATTCCACAGTTATCTGCTCCCTTATTAATGTCGACAACACTATGATACCTGAAATAGAAATAATCCACTACGGTATCACTAGAAAGCGCAAAGGTATTGGGACCGGTGTTATAGATGTACAGTAAATTTTTTCCATTTCCATGAACATCCAGTTTATAAACATTTGGATTATCACGGTCAATCTCTTGTAGATTTGGATATGGCGTATATGCAAACAGCGTCGAAACGAACAACAGCAAAAATGCCGCACTCTTCATTATCATAATATCTCCCCGGATACGAACTGATTTTTAAATACAAACTATATGTACCCAGTAATGTAACCTTAATCAGGAAAAGAACATAAGAATGTGGAACTAAGTTTACAGTTCTATATCACAATAAAAAAAACAGCCATATCTATGTATGAATCAACCATACAGGGCAGTAACATTACTTCTTAATAGTAATCGCCTGACCTTTAATCCCGGCATAAAATACCACAATCACCGCAGGAACATCACCCTCATTAGATCCGTGATGCCATGTATCTATTACCTCTACAATGGGATCCCCTGCTTTCATCTGCAATATTTTTTTATCCTGCGTAACCACCTTTAATGACCCTGACAACAAAACTCCTGCATTCATATACGGATGCTTATGTACTGGAAGCATTGTTTTTGGCGGGATGGTAATCTTTAAGATCGTTACTTCGGGAGTTCCTTTTGCATAAGCAGGTAAGGCATCTCCATTCCAGCTCTGTGATGTTTTACTCAGGGTTTCAACTTTTATTCCTGGATGCTCACCTGCATGAAGTTGAAAGGTGCAGACCCAAAATAATGTAAGGGTGAATGCTAAATATTTCATAGGTGTCCTTTTTTTTAAGAAATATATTAAGCTAAATCATACTCCGCAAGAACTATTGCATTCATATCATAGTTGGACGAAGAATTTTCTACTGATACAAGTAGTGGCTTTTAGGGAAGGTTACAGCAACATCTACATTTCTTCTTCACATTTTTATTTCGAGATTATAACTGATAATTTTTTAGTATAGAATCAAAAGTTCCATTATTTTTTATTTCCATTAACCCTTTGTTGAAAATTTTAACTTTTTTTTCAAAGTCTTTAGTTTTTCTCGAAAAAGCAATATAATACGAATCATTTTTTAAACTTGGCTGTAGAACTTCTATTAGTTTATCATAGTTCTCGGAATCTTTTTTATTTAATTGATCAATAACGGCATATCCATTTATCAAACCTGATATTACTAATCACCTTAACCTCACCAACTTTTACAACGCACTGATGTAGGATTCTGGAGTGCGGTCGGCATGTTTGGACAAATAATTATGACCCATAAAGGCCTCGACCTAATATTGATAGTAAAGAATTATGATCCAGAAGACCCTTCTGATTTGTGGAAGGCAGTGCGCCCGACACTTGATAGCCATGACTCTGAATACAATGGTGACGAATCTTTAAAAACAAAAAAACCACCCTCGCTAGGGTGGTCTTCTCATCATGAAAATTATACGTATACTCCTGATAATTAGCAGATACGCACTAATACAATTCCAATCTAAATCTCTTCAACTACTACGTTGTCGATGACAACATCAGCACTATTAACACCAAGATTAAACACGATTCGCGCATTCATATCTGTTTGGTTCATAGTAAATTCATAGCTATACTGAGACATTGTTTCTGTAATAGATGTTTGAGGGATAGAACCATAGTTTGTCCATGGTGAACCATCAGTTTCAAGGTGAGCTTCAATAGTACGACTCCATTCTGCACGAGCATCAAAACTAAAACGATACGATTTACCTGATTCAAGAGGGATGCCCCCTTGCAAGAATTGTACATTCCATGCAGCTGATCCACCTTGTGAAATAAGCACACTACACTCTTCATAATTTACCAAAGTATATGCATAGCCTCCTTCAAAGCTCTGTATGGTCCAGCCATTTGATCCACTACTAAAATCACCATTAGATACAAGATTTATAGCAGGAATATCATCAGTTACTGTGATTGATGCAGTCGCTTCTAAACCACCATAGGTCATAGTCATGGTATATGTTCCGACTTCAGTTGCGTTGAAAGTAACGTATCTAAACCAGCCACCTCCAGTAGTTGTAAAGTTTGGGAGACCAACAGACATTTCATTTCCGTATTGATCGAATCCGGTATAAGAAACACTTGCACTTTGATCAACGACAACCACTATTGGGTTTACCTGAATTGATGTAAGAACCGGAGGCTCTTCTTCAACTTCGATAAGTATAACATTACCAATAATTACATTTGCAGTATGAGCGCCAACATTAAAAACAATGCGAGCATTCATGTCTGTCTCATTCATGGTAAATTCTTGAGAAAAATGTTGCATTGATGTCGTAAGATAGAACGGAGAAGTATTTGAGTAGTTAGTCCATGGTGAACCATCAGTTTCAAGAGCTGCATTTATAGTACGTGACTCGAGAGCACGCGCATCAAAGCTTAAGCGGTAGGTTTTACCAAACTCAAGAGCAATACCCAATTGTTTAAACTGTACATTCCAGGCTTCTGTTCCACCATTTGAAATTTGTATATTTACACCTTCAGAATGGGTACCAGTTCCCCCTGTAGCACCACCAGCCCATTCTATATCCCAATAATTGAGACCTGAACCAAAAGCACCATTTACGATCATATTTTGAGCAGATCCATCATTTTCAACCGTTACTTGAGCGGTAGCAGTAAATGAACCGTAGGTCATGATTACATCCCATACTCCAACATCTACAGCAGTATATGTGGATCCAGAGGTAGTACCACCCTGAGCACTAAAATTTGGTTGAGCAATATTTATTATATTACCATTTTGATCATAGGCACGGTATGAAAAATCAGCAGAGGTACCAACTTGAAGAGTAAGATCGTCAACTTCAATCGAAGTAACAACAGGACCAGTTTCGTCAGTAAGTTCAATGAGTGAAACATTATCAACATATACATTTTCAGTAAATCCACCAACATTAAATACGATACGAGCATTTAAATCAGTTTCATCTGCAATAAAATCATGTACGTATGTTTTTTTGTTGTGATCAGTTACAAAAGGAGTCGATTTTGAATAGTTAGTCCATGGTGAACCATCAGTTTCAAGCTGCACTGATATTGTTCTTTCTGTAGCACTATATGCACTATTTGCAGTAAATGCAAGACGGTACTCTTTACCACTTACGAGAGCAATATTACCTTGCTTAAACTGTACGTTCCAGTCATCCACTCCGCCTTCTGTGATAGCGATAGATGCACCTGCAGTAGTCACTGTAAATGCAGCAGCTGCTCCACCAGCATTTTCGAGAGTCCATGATGCAGTAGACTGAGTAAAGTCACCGTTTATAATTTGATTTGACGGTTGCATTATAGCAAAGTCAAAACTCATAACATCAGAAATTCCTGAGATATTCGTTAAGGAAAGACCCGTATAGCTCCCATCCCACCAACGTGCTTCAGGACTCGTTGTTGCAGAAAAACTACTATTGTTTCCTTCAAAGAAAAAGTCATCAAGATTTCCAGAACTTTGGTTATTTTCTAATTGGTAAAGGCCATCAGCCTGTACTACTGATACTTTATAATGTCTATTTACCCAACGCTCATTGTAATTATTACTTCCATATTCATCAATATGCCAAATAAGAACACCTTCACCTGGCATGGTTGAGTGACGGTTTTCTTTTTTACGTGCCTCAATATAATACCGCTCCTGTACGTTTTCTACATTTTGATAAATGAATATATCAGCATCGTTATTAACCGCTACAGACTGAGTACCTTGGTTAGTATTCGTGAGATGTTGAGGTGTAATCCAACCCTCTTTGTGTCTAAAATATGGATTAGGATATTTTGGATTCGTCGATCCACTTGATGACATTAAGTCAAATGCACCCGTCCCTCGTGAGTCAGAATCATAATCATAGGTATCAGACCAGCTAAAAAGCATGTGACCATTTTCATGACAAAAGGTCCCTAGTGTTAAAAACCCTCTCATATCAGTTATTTGATAATCCTTAGAAGAAACTCCATTTGCGGTAAACCCGTAAACAGATGAACGGTGTGGCCAAAGACCTTTGCTCCACCCTGAACCACGGCTTCCTGCATAATACAAGTTTATTGCATCAATATAGTTGTCACCATCTGAATCAAATTGAGAAAATTCCATCCCAGCAACATCACGAAGATGCACTAACGCTTCAAGAATAAGCTCACGTGCTTTTGGTCCGGCTGATTCACTTGGATTATCGTAATATGATTTTGGGTGAATTGCTCTATAGTATGCAGTTACGACATTGGTGTAGTTTACATGACCATTAGAGAGTTCCCAGAAAAAATCATTCACTGATCCTTTGTTTCCATTTCCAGAATACCCTGGAAGTTGTAAAAAATCACTTACTTCTGATGGTGCTATTGTTCCTTCGTCATCACTAAAATCTACCAAAATGGTAAGACCGAGTATGTTGCCCGAAAGACCCGCTGGTGATACAGCCATTTGAGTTGCTGCATTGCTCCCCACAGTACTTGTCTCAAACTCTATTCCACTTTCGGCTATTTGACGTTGTGCCTTACGCTTACGAGCTTTTTTAGAGAGTTTTAATCCTTTACGAAGCGCTTTTCCGCGTTTGTTTTTGTGGATGCTTTTACGGTTCTTTAATGATTTAACCGATACAGCTCCATATATCTCAGATGTAGCGATAAACTCACTGCCATCAGCTGAAACATCTGCATATACAATCCAGCCATCAGCATTTCTGATGAGTGTATACCCATCTAACGTCTCTACACGCTGATAAAATTCATCACCCCATACCTTTACCGGTACGAGTGATCCATCTGGTTGCTTGAAGTTATATTGTTCACCATGTGAAGGAGCTGAAAATGCTAGTATTGCTGTTAAAAATACCAAGCACAGTGCTCTTATTCCTATTCTATTCATATTCCCCTCATTATATTATTGGATGCGCCAAAAATAGAACAGCTCTTATCATTTCGTGTTTAATAGAGAGTCTTGTTATAAATTCCGTACCAATTCCGTACTCATTTTTGAAGACAATGACTAATAACTAAAATAGGAGTAATATAATGAGGAATAAATCCACTTCATCATTTTTCCATAGACCTTTCATAGACATGTAGACATAGTTAGTGTTTATTCTACAGCCATACTCAAGCATATCTGTACGAACTTCATTTCGAGTTCAACAAATCCCCCTTTCATCGTACCTTATAACTGTTTTATTATATCACCTTTTTTGAGGAGAATGAACTGCCGGTATGTCAATAGCATGCATTTCGAAAAAAAACATGAATTATAAGAATACAAATAGTTCAGGCTTAACCCAAATTTATCAATTATTTAAAATTTAGTTGTAACTGTAATCATCCAAATTTTAAACAAAAAACCACCCTGGTTTCAGAGTGGCTTGAGTAATCACGAAATATTAATCCGGCTAATCTAACTTGAGCCACGTTATTGCACCAGAGTATAAGCCTGAAGCGTTATGCGCCTCTAAACAAATGGTTTGGTTTCCTGTTTGTGTCGGGATAATTGATTGAATGAGGGTTGCGCAATCACCGTCCCAGGCTCCACCCGCTAAGCATTTATCAGTATTAAACGATGCAATTACTACAGCCCCAACTTTTAATAACAACTGATCACCAGTATCCTCGCCATTTGAGTACCTGATTGATGCGGTCGTTTTACCCGTCATATCAGCGTCACTCCAGCAGAGAGTTCCCCCATCTATGTTAAATAGTGCTTTCGACGAAATAAGTACGTTTGTTGGGATGCCCGTTCCTGGTAAATATTCATCATTTCCATTAATTGCACTTGCGGTGTGTGCGGTAGTTTTTACTTCTGCATTACAAATAACTTCTGCATAGAGCCATTGATTATTATCATCAGAAACGAGGTCATAGGATATACTTGTAGCACCCACAATATTCGTACCACCACCTGGTGAAGCATTATCGTCTCTAAACCATTGATATGACCATGAAACAGCGGCATCGGGATCGGTACACGTACCTGGAGTGATTGTGAGTGTTTCTCCAACGTCAAGAGTCCCGGTTATAATCGGTGTCCCCGAATAGTCCGTGGGATCAGCTACCGGATTGATGGTAAAATCAAGAGATATAGATACATCGAAATCAGCGTCAGATAGACGTACCACTACAGACTCAATACCATTAAAATCTGTAGGAGGAGTGTAGCGTATGGTTTTAGTATTACCTGTGCCCGACATAATTGCCGCACCATTGGCATCATCAACAAATGTCCAGGCAAGCGTGTTATTTTCATCATCAGTGCCCACAAGTACGATATCTACAAATTCGTCCTCGTTTACCGATGCTATCACTGGTGATGCTAAATTGAAATACGGTGCTGTATTTATTACAGAAGAAGAAGAAGAAGAAGAAGAAGAAGTCGTTGAGGATACGGTAGCTGAGGAGCTTGCAACTGATGATGAAGATACAACGTCAGATGAAACTGCAACTGATGATGAAGATACTGCAGATGAAACGACAACTGATGATGAAG
>JAOPTS010000087.1:2024-9908 GCA_051531955.1 Reichenbachiella sp. | reverse complement strand
CGAAACGACAACTGATGATGATGAAACTATGATAGCAGACGAACCGGCTTCTGATGAGAGTGGTTCTGAAACAGATGAGAGTGGTACCTCAGATGAGACAGCACTGGTTGCAGAAGAAGTTGCAACAGACTGGTGTTCATCACTTGAAGAGAGACCTGCTTGGACCGATCCACTCTCTGTAGATTCACCAGGAGAAGATTCTATAGGTGATGAGTCAGTTGGAGGAGCTCCTGCCTGAGAACTTGCACTACTTTCAGTAGCTGAACTTGATAGTAGAACCCCCGTATGATCAGCAGCTATTTCTTGGGCGTCTGTTTGAGCTACAATAGCATCATCTAATACTTTTTTCGCTGCATCAATTTCTTGAGTAGAGGCACCCCTCGCCTCAAGTACTTCGAGCTCCGTCTGTGCAATAGTGACAGCATCTGTTTTAAGCTGAACATAGGCTGCCGCTTTAACTTCGAGCTCTGCATTTAAATCTTCAATCATTTGTTCAATCTGTGCAATTGCCCCTACGTTGGTCTGCTCACTTTTTAATTGTTCTAACTGAATAATTGAATCTCGGATTTCTTTTAAACTCGTTTCGGTGATTTCAGTTGTTGATACTGATTGCGATGAATATTGTATGTCTGCAATTGAGTTTATGTCTTTTGTGCAACTTATCATTAAAATAAGTGACAGTATTGCAGCACTCGTTAATAGCGCGTTCATAACCTTCCCTGATGTTGTGTGTGTGTATTTATAAAATAAATAGAACACTAATCTTATGCAACAAATCCAAAGTCTGGCTTTAAACGCTATAAATGTACTTTTAACATATAGATCGCATTTAGGGTTAAAAAAAAGACTGTTTACTATTATGGTTTCTTCTTACCCATTTTCCACAAAGTGTTTATAAAGTGTTGTAAAAGCGGTGTTTCACTGTTAATTGCCTTTACCAATGATAGTATACCTACAAGCGAATTATAAAAGGGTGCTTTTAGGTACTATCTAACCAAAGCACCCGGTCTTGAATAATGAACTCCATCCCCTGTAAAAAAGAAGAGATACACCCCACACGGCAACAAGCGCGAACTATGTGGAGTTTCTATTCCAATAACACTCCCATTAAAAGTGGTAAATGTTTTAACCATATTTCCTTGTAGGGTAAAAACCGAAACCTCTCTAATAGGCGCCGGAAGGCTAAAAACACTTCCCAACAACTCTATGTGAAATTCTTGCACATGGGGAAGTAATACATGAGAAATTTCAGTATCGGGATGTTCTCCATTCGAAAGATCACCATTGGGAACGTCTGTTTCAGGGAGTGAATCAGACGGTGTAACTCCATTGAAATCCAACCCGGCTCTCAGTGGGTGGGGATAGATATATGGTATGTACCCCGGTTTTTCTATTCCATCAAAGTAGTCTCTGCCCTCCACAATATGTGCCTCTACAAGGGGGCCGTTGTGTACCTTTAGATAGGCAGTATCTCCATTAAGAATATTGTTCCATGCATAGAGTGGTTCACGTTCCTGTGGCACTCTACTCGTTCCCGCACCGGCATCGGTGGATCGCCCTATCTGATCAAGGCAGGGGTAGCCACTCTTATCCTCGTTACCGTCAATGGGAGTAGTACCATCGCAAATGGTAAGAGCGTACCCTTCATCCTTTACACTCCGTACATTGTCAATGGTACAGAATACTCCGTACTCATCTCCTGAAAGATGTTCCACTGTGTTTTCGAAAACTACACCCGTTCCACCTCTCAGAGACATGGCTGTCCAGTTGGAATGAGACGCACCATTATCAACAGAACGAATAGTGTTTTTATAAATCTCATAACTTCGTGAAGCACGCTGAAAAGTTCCATCCGGAGAGGAGTTCTGCAGTGAATGTGCTTCTATATACGAGTTGACTACCGTATTATATCGGAATACATATCGCGCACCAGCGTTGCAATCCATAACATTACCGAAAAGATCAAACTCAAAGTAGTTGTCTTCTACATAGACTGCATCAGCACTTCCCAAACTCAACGGACGCTTCCATGACTCATGTCCATCACCGTCAAACACCAGCACACGAGTATTTTTAAACATGTTATTATCAATCACTCCATAGGAGTCATCATACACTTTAATAGCACGATAAAACAAAGATGCGTTGAATGCACAGTTATCAATACGCCAGCCATCCACGGTACCCGTAACACTAATGTGTTCATTATCATTTTTATTGAAGGTAAATCCGCTGATTCGATAGGGCCTCCCATCCTTTCCCCGCGCATATATGAGTATAGGGGGATTCTCTTCATTTGCAGTAATGATAGTTTTAGTCATTCCTGCCCCAATGAGTGAAATTCCTTTCTCCCAGATTATAACAGGAGGTATTGCATTATCAAAGAAATAATTATGGGTAGGGTTTGTAGTAGAATGGCTCCAGGTGCACTCCCCTTCGGGTACGAGAACAGAATCACCATCAACGGCACTATTTATTGCACTCTGGACATCATTCTGCTCACAACTGGCTGCGTTAAAGACTGCAGCATTAACCGGGTAACAGAAAAATGAACCAGCTAAAAACCAAAGCAGTACAAAACGAAAAATTGTTCTCATGTTTATAACCAATGTTAAAACAATTATATCAGTTAGTGAATGTAGTAAAATCCTCTCCTGTGGATAGTGGGTGTTCACACAATTTACAACGAACTATCATCACTGAATAAAGATAACACTTCGTTGTCACTGCTCAGTATTACAATTACGATTCCAATATATTTTAAATGATCTGATAAAATAACGGCGTAGTGACTGCATTGCTCCTTTGCCAATTAACAAATACTCATAAAAAATACTATACTTTTGATATAATTTGTCTTATGTAGGTGCATACAATAGATACCCCAAAAACCATAGCAGTTCTTCCATTTGTAAATATGAGTGACAGTACTGAAAATGAATATTTTTCTGATGGTATCACCGAAGAAATAATTAATGCACTCGCTCAAATTAAAGAATTAAAGGTAACGTCACGGACTTCTTCTTTTCATTTTAAAAATAAAAATGAACCCATTGCTGACATTGGTGCCACGCTGAATGTTACAACGGTTTTAGAAGGAAGTGTGCGACTATCGGGCTCAATGATGCGCATAACCGCTCAGCTTATTCAAGTGAAAGATGACTTTCATTTTTGGTCTGACACTTGGGATCGTAAGCGTGAAAATGTATTTGAGGTGCAAGATGAAATCAGCATTCAAATTGCCGATAAATTGCGTGAGCATATTGGGCACCTTGAAATTAAAGAGCACCTGGTGGAACATCAAATTACAAATGTTGATGCATATGAACATATTCTTAAAGCAAAGTATTATAAAAACTTATGGAACCCAAGTGATGTTAAAAAGGCAATAACCCTGTATGAACACGCTCTCAGCTTTGATGACAGTATAGCTATTATTTATGTAGGTATCGCAGATTGTTATAGCTTTTTAGGCACTACCGGCTTTATCCCTTTTGAAGAAGCATGGAAAAAGACTATAGAGTATACTCAGAAAGCATTAACCATAGATGACTCTCTTTCTGAAGTACACTATCAACTGGCCAATATTGCATTTTTTGTTGAGTGTGATTTTACAACGTCTCTTGCAGAGATGAAACAGGCAATTGTTTTGAATCCAAATAATGCAGAAGCACATCAATTCCTTTCGTTTCTCTATGTCCTCGCAGGTGAGCGGGAATTGTCTCAAAAGCACCTTGATAATTCAGTGAGTATAAACCCCTTATCTGACGATACTCAGTTTTTTAGAGGGTATTTTCACTATATGATTGAGGAGTACTCTACAGCTGAAAAACTTCTGAAACAATGCCTTAAAGCAAATGACCATAATATACCGGCTCATTCGATCCTTTATTTGTGTTATCTAAAATTAGGACGGTACGATGAGGTTCTTAACTATTTTGATACCATTCCACAAGAGGTTATAATACCCGGCGAAAAACTTGGGGCTCTCGCTTTGGCCTATGCATTGAAAAAAGATTCAGAGAAGACGCTTGAATATACTGCATTGCTCGTCGAGGAGATTAAAAAACCAAATGGATTTACTGCTGATTCATATTTGTTAATGATGTATGTTGTTACTCATCAATTTGATAAAGCAATTCACTGGATTGAGAATGCTATTAAAAATAAATCCTCAATGGTTCTTCTGAGGTTTGCCGACCCACTAATGAATAATCTTATGGATGATCCTCGCTATGGACGGTTAAAAGATATTCTTTTTAAGGGGATGCGCAAAACCTCACCGGATTCCCATCAATCTGAAAAGAAAGATTCTAAACGTGCATTGCTCGATACGAAAGCAACACAGCACTCTATTGAAGTATTAAATAAGTATATATCAGAAAACAAACCGTATCTTGACCCAGATCTTTCTTTACGGTCCCTTGCGTATAGTGTAGGATTAAACCCAAATCAACTTTCATGGCTTCTCAATACCCACGTAGGTAAAAATTTTAATGAGTATATTAATCACTACCGTATCGAACAATTCAAAGTTCTTGCCGAAGATACATCAAACGCCCATATTACATTGCTTGCCTTAGCCTATGACGCTGGATTTAACTCTAAAACAGTATTCAATACCTATTTCAAAAAAGAGACCGGGACAACTCCCAAGCAATATCTCAAAGCACAATAGTTCTTAATAGCATACAGCAAAAGCATTGAATCAATTTTCCAATGAGTACTATCCTCTAAATTTCGCTTTTAAGGGCACTTTTGTATTAAGAGGTTCTAGTTTATAATCCCGAACTTTTTTGAGATCTCAAGAAAGTATTATTATACACATAAAAGAACATTAGAGAGAAGGGGTTAAGAGTTGCAAATATCTACCCCTAACTTAAAAGAGAGAAAGTGTATGAAAGCAGTAGAATATTCAAAATATGGAGCTCCAGAACAGTTACACATGATAGAGGTTGAAAAACCAACGCCAAAGGATAACGAAGTTCTGGTTAAAATTGATGCTACTACGGTAACTGCAACAGAAGCATATTTTAGACAAGGAGTCTCTCTCATGACCCGGCTTTTTACCGGGGTTTTAAAACCAAAACTAAAACGACTCGGTGAGGAGTTTTCGGGAACCGTAGAACGTGTTGGAAAAGATGTAATCGACTTTGCTATTGGTGACAAAGTATTTGGTACAGCAGGTCCAGAATTTGGTGCTAATGCAGAATATCTTTGTGTAGAACACGAAGGGGTAATTACCCACTTACCTCATGGGATTAGTTTTGAAGATGCTGTGGGGTGCATTGATGGGTTTTTAACCGCACTTCCGTTTCTCAGAGATACTGGAACTATTAAAGCAGGACAAAAAGTTCTTATTTACGGTGCATCTGGTAGCGTGGGGTCAAGTGCAGTGCAGGTTGCTAAACTTTATGGCGCTGTGGTACATGGGGTGTGTAGCGCTCCAAATAAAAAAATGGTACTTGGCCTTGGCGCGACAAAAGTGTATGACTACACCACTGAAGACTTTACAAAAATGGGTGAAAAGTATGATATCATCTTTGATACTGTTGGAAAAACCTCGTTTTCGAAATGCAAAAATTCTCTCACAGAGTTTGGTGTATTTTTAGAAGCGGGTTTTGATCTGCCAGCTATGGGCTCTGTTTTAACCACAAAGTTGTTTGGTAAAAAGAAATCCCGAATTGCTGCTACTGGATTGCGTAAACCAGAAGACCGTGTTAAAGATCTTATCTATTTGAAAAAGCTCATGGAGAATCAGGAGATTGTTCCGGTAATCGATCGGACCTATACGTTAAAAACAATGGTAGAAGCACATACCTACGTTGATACCGGGCGTAAAAAGGGTAATGTTGTAATTGCTCTGTAGGAAGTGTAAGGTTACTCTTATATGACCACTAGCGCCCTAAGAATGGGCATGCCTAGCTTGATGTTTATTTGGGAGAAAAGAAAATATTTTTTTTATTAGAGAAGTAGAGCTATTGAAAATAGTAAAACATTCAATTCATTAACATTAATAATATTTTACGACTATCGACCCAGCGTTCAAATTTACCGGCACCGTAAGAAAAGCATCTGTAACACTGCACTCAAATAACAGTTGCCCATATATAGAATAGAGTATAACGCGATTTGTCCCTTCTGGAAGTCTGATTTGAGTAGTAATACTACTGACAACCATCCACTGCCCTTCTGAAGTATGCATTTTTTTATTAACAGCAAGAGGAGATACGGATTCTGAATTACTACTAGTAGTGCTATTGCTACTGCTCATTTCAATTGAAGAGCCCTCGAAACTACTCTCCTCTCCAACATATAAAATAGAGCTACTCCTTAATATGATTTCTCCACTGGATTCACCATTGACTTCGGGGATTGATGATGGATCGACCAATAGTTCCTTTTTCATATATCCTAATCCATAAGAAATCGTTACCGTATCTTCAGGGATACTGATAGCACTGATAAAGTATTCGGAATGTACCGATTCTTCTTCTAGGATTAGATCGGTGATATGTCCATTTTTTGAAGACACCTGAACTGTCATTTGTTCTACTGCGCTGTAATCGAAATTAAGAGGTGCTTTTGCACGAATTACCAAGGAGCCATTTAATTGTTTCACTGAAATTTTTGTATCAAAATGTGCAAGGTAAGCCAGGCTGAGATTAAAAGGAAGATTGTGTTGAATCCACCCTTCGGTCCAGCCAATATCTCCAACTTCCGGGTAATAAGGATAATGTTCATTTTTTGGGGCGCCGTCAAAAACAAATCTGGCATCTGATAATCGACCGATTCCTCCATGATGAAACGAATACCACCCGACATCAACCCCCTCAATTTCTCTGGGTGCGTCAAAAGAAAAATGCCGGCCAGCCGGGTTTCTACCAAATGCATTATCTAGATGCGCATAAACCAATTGCGTGAGCCTTTCGTGCATACTACTGTCGGAAATTACCTGCATAGCCGCCAACATACAGGCTGGTGTACCTACTACATTACCCGGTTCGTTCCATGCTGTAGGAGAATCCCCTGTTGGTACCCAGCCCTCATCACCATCCAGTTTTCGAAAATCCCACATATTATCAGATCGACTGATAGCAGTTTGTGCCCATGCCGTTATTTTTTCTTTCAATCCAGTCGGGGCGTTCACAGGATATTCCTTGAGCATCATTGCCGCTCCAGTCATGGTGTGAAATTCACTAACGCGCTGACCTTTGGTAGTTATGGGGTCATTCCAGTCAAGATTTTGGATCATCCATTCTACCTGATTAAAAGCAGCTGCAAAAAACTTTTCTGCATCAGCGATGCCTTCGCGTTTTGCAACTTCATACATTAACAGGTTTGGTATAACTGTCCGGCCAGGAGGCAGTGCACCCTTGGTGGATCCCATTTTGGTTTTAAGCGCCAAAAGATTGTGTTCAGGGCTTTCGTCATACATATATGATTGATCAGCACCACTGTTTTCCCATACCGATGTGGCAAAATCCATTACAATCTGGTAGTTTTGCTCTGGTAACCATTGCTTCAGATGGGGCCAGGCATATAAAAAATAAGCTAACTGCGCTTTCAGGTTTTCATGTGTTCTTTTTTGAGTGACCAAAATGTCAGTGCCCCAGTGAATCAATTTGACTATATCGGGTGCATCTTCATTATAAACAGAGAGGGCTCCCCAGAGAGAATTATCAGCGGGGGGAACGTATGTTATTTGTGAAGGCATTCTCTTATAGGCATCGGGGTTGGATAAATATTGTGGGACAAGCACGTGCAGTTCCCAGCCAAAATGATGATCATCCCTCCATCCAAAATTCTGACCGCCAGGATCCTCTGTAAAAGTTCCAACCCACATGCGGCTGTCAATCATAAAGTCGATGGAATTCTGATAGG
>JAOPTS010000087.1:0-1959 GCA_051531955.1 Reichenbachiella sp. | reverse complement strand
GAAACTGGTAAAGTCACCAAGGCTATTATTGATAACTCCTGTATACAGTATACTACCCGAGTTTACTTCTTTGATTGAAAAGGGAGTACCGTCTTGCAGGGTGGGGGCTGTAAATCGCTTTGGCTTGTTTAAATTATAGCCACTCTGGTTAATATAAATAACGGGTACTACGACAGGGTCATTACTATAATATCCTGTCACACCGGTCCCCAGCTTCGGTATTCCCGTTTCAGAGTACCCCCATACCGAAATCTCGTGAACCCGCGCAATATCAGTTTTTGTCCCTGTTATGATGATACGTAAAGTATCGGTTCGAACCTCAACCGCAGCATCAAAAGCCACGGAAACTCCCAAGGAAGAATTACCGGTGACAACTGCTGACGGGATTGCTAACCACGATCCGTTACTCACGAACTCAATTCGAAAATCGCTGACCGCATCACCTCCTTCGTATCCTGAATAGAAATGGATTCCGCCCAACAAGGTAGCGCTGTCTAAGACAATTTTAATCCACGACTCGGATTCCGCCGCACTCAGCCAGCGGGAATCATCGGATATGATGCCGTCAACAGCATTTTCTTTAATATAGGTGGTATTATACTCAGAACTGACAATGACCGGCTGATTAAGGGCAAGGTTTTCCGGTGCAGATATACCGTTACAATACAGAAACAACGACAGTAGGATAGTTGATTTCTTCTTTAATTCATTAGCGCTGAATCGTATGCATTTGTAAGTAAATTGAATTCCCATTTAATAAAATTACACTACTGTACAGGCAATGTCAATACGGTTTTTGGGGACTGAGGATTATTGGGTCCTTATGGACTGGGACACCCGTACAATTTTTTTTTCTTCCCTGCATAACAATGCGGTCTCTCAAATAAAGGAGGGTATCCTCATCGTTTATCGCTAACCGCAACACTTTTTGAATTTTTTGCCACTTCCACAAGGGCATGGGTCATTTCGGCCAACCTTAGACTCTTCTCTCACAATAGGCTTTTCAACGGGAACTTTTTCACTCTGGCGATGGTCGAGCCAATAGCCGTGTAAATCACGAGCACCTTCAGCCACAGACCGTATAAAAATATCTTCTTTATCTGAATCAAGGGTGCACCCTCCATCTTCATTGAGAAGAGTCCCCCCTGCAACAGTACTAATTGTTCTGAGATTAAAATCGAGTTCTTCGGGCAGCTCATCCCAATTACCCAAATTCACACCTAACATATATCCCATACACCAAGGTGTTGTGCCTAACAGTGACACTTTGCCCTCTTTGGTTTGCCCGAAAAGCGGCTCATACTCATCAGGAGTATGTATCAATCCATCGGCAATACTATTCATCAGCATCATAACGGCATTCATGAACCGCCGCATCTCTTCTTCACTTTTCCACTCCGGATTACTCCCATCGCCACCCCAAATAGTCGGCATCCATTCGGCAGGCATAACGATAGTTGGTCCAGATACGATTGCCGTAAAAAAACCATCAAGGGCGCTTACATCACGCAACAGTGATTCTTTACCATATGTATCGAGTATCTCCTGTAAAAAATCCAGATCAAGATCGTAGTGTTCTACATCATTTTGATGAGTTGTTTCTTTTTTATTTGTCATACGTCTTGACTCCAGATGCTTATATAGGCTTGATACATGATATCAAATTGATTTCATGAGTAAACATAGCATATGGTGCTACAAAGCACAACGTTTAAGACTTACATACACCTGTATTATAATCTTATTGAAACTTGACCTACATCAATGCCATACGCTCGTGTTTATTATTATTTTGATGGGCAACTACAGGTAGTTAGTGGTACACAACTCATGATTCTTTTGAAGAACAAGTTGCCGAATATCACAATAAAAAGCAGGAGAATACTATGAAATTATGGACACTTGAGACATTAGAAATAACCGGTGGAAAAGAAGGCATTACCATGCAAAAAGTTCCGC
>JAOPTS010000086.1:0-10620 GCA_051531955.1 Reichenbachiella sp. | reverse complement strand
GAAAGCTCTTGAAGGTCATCTTCAACTGCTTTTAATAAGCTAACACCATCTTTTTTTCTTCTCTCTTCCATCAAACGTTCATAGTCTCCTGGGATTTGAACAGGAGTCTTTGGATCAATAGGTTCAGATTTTCTAAATCGTTCTATCCAATTATCCATATTGTTTAAAAAATCTTCTTTAGGTCTGAAGGCATCTACTCTCAAGGCACCAAAGAAGTGACCTAAGCCTTCTCCTACAGGATCGGAAGCAGGTTCAATAAAACTAACAAATGGAGGCACCCAAGGGCCATAGTTGGCTCCTGATAGTACGGCAGAAAAAATATCTACAATAGATCCTAAAATATATCCTTTGTGTGAAGCGTGCTCTCTATCACCTCCAAGTGGAAGTAATGCACCACCTTCTTTTACTCCTGAAGAGTTTGTTGTTGGCTTACCTTCCTCATCTTGTACCCAGCCTAATGGTGCATCTTCTTCTTTCCTTTGCAATACTTCCAATTTTCCATTGGCCGCTGTGGTAGTCGCCATATCTGCTACGAATGGAGGCTGGTTTTTTGTAGGTATTGCTACAGATATTGGATTGGTACCTAACATTCTTTCTTTTGAGAATGTAGGGGCTACCAAAGGGCTTGCATTGGTCATGGACATTCCGATCATGTCTTTTTCTAATGCCATCATCGAATGATAACCTGCAATGCCATAATGATTAGAGTTTTTGACACTTACCCAACCGGTACCCACATTCTCTGCTTTTTCCATAGCAATCTTCATGGCTATTGGAGCAGCTATCAACCCTAAGGCACCATCTGCATCTACAGTGGCCGTTGAAGGTGTTTCGTGGACTATTCGGATATTAGGATTAGCATTGATGCGTCCTGCTTCCCAGAGCCTTACATAGCCCTTGAGTCTGGCGATACCGTGAGAGTCAACTCCTCTCATGTCCGCACTAATCAATACTTCGGAAGCTGAGGCAGCTAACTCTTCAGAGTGTCCTATTGCTTTGAATATGTCTTTTGAAAAATTATATAGTTGATCGTATGAATACATATGAATTATTTCTTAGCAGGTAACCCGTGATATAGCACACCTTCTTTGAGGGCGAATGGGGAAACCTTTATTTTTTTAAATTGAAGTTTGTCTAGGATAGTTTTGGTCACTATTGAGGCACCTACTATCATGTCGACCCGCATAGGGATCATTCCTGGTATCATTAGTCTTTCTTCTTTGTTGGCATTGATTAGCTCTCGATGAATGATATCGAAATCATTCTCATCCAGTGTCATATCAGAGTTGTCAGTATTTTGTGACTTCTGAGCATGAATATCCCAAAACGTATCAAAAGAACCACTAGATCCAATCAAGTATTGGGCGTCAAATTCCTCTGCTTTGAGTAACATATCACTTAGCTCATTTTCTAGAAATTGTGTTAAGTGATCAATTTCATTGTTCGAAATCGGATCAGACTTATGAAATTGATCAATGAGTCTTTGTCCACCTATTTCATAACTTTTTAGCCACTTTATCTCTTCATTGTCCGCAATGATAAACTCAATGCTACCACCTCCTATGTCTATGATCAGGGCTGTTTTATCAATTGAGGTATATTGTATGACGCCTTTGTGAATGAGGAATGCTTCGTCTTCTCCTGATAAAACATTGATTTTAATTCCAGTTTCAGCTTTTGTTCTGGATAGAAACTCTTGCTGATTGGATGCGCTACGTACTGCACTGGTGGCGGTAGCGGTGATGTCATCAACTTTCAATGCATCCATCTTAGCTTTGAATTCGTGAAGGGTGTTGATGGCTCTAACTATTGCAGCTTCCGCTATATTTCCTTCGCTAATGCCATTTTCTCCTATTCTGACTGCTACTTTTTCTTTATGTAGGACGCTATAGTCGTTATTCGTATCTACTACTAGTAGATGAAATGTATTCGTGCCAATATCTATGATTCCCTTCCTCATTCTGTCGATAAATTCCGCTAATTTATTAATAAAAAACTCATATTCTAGCCGACAATGGGATAATCTATATCATGACATAATGATTGTGAATTATTCTTATTTGTATTTATTTGTATTAAGAAATTGGCAAGAAGGTAATTTCTGTCAGTTGAAAAAAATAGAACGTAATATCATGGAGAAACCAAGTAAAGATTTTTTATACAAATACCTCAATAATGCTTCGCCTACTGGGTTTGAAAGTTCGGGGCAAAGAATTTGGATGGACTATATCAAACCGAATGTAGATTCTTTTGTCACGGATACCTATGGGTCTGTAGCAGCGGTAATTAACCCTGATGCACCATACAAGGTAGTGATTGAGGCGCATGCAGATGAGATATCTTGGTTTGTGAATTATATATCAGATGATGGGTATCTATATGTGATAAGGAATGGTGGTTCGGACCATCAAATTGCACCATCTAAGCGTGTGAATATTTTTACTGACAAGGGAATTGTGAAAGGGGTATTTGGTTGGCCAGCAATCCATGTTCGTAAAGATAAAAATGAAAAAGCACCCGCTATGGACAATATCTTTATCGATATAGGGTGTGAGTCGAAAGAAGAAGTTGAGAAACTAGGAGTGAAGGTGGGGCATGTTATCACTTTTGAGGATGAATTGATGGATTTGAATGGTAAGTTTCTATGTGGACGTGCCTTGGATAATCGTATTGGTGGTTTTATGATAGCCGAAGTTGCAAAAAGATTGAAGGCTAATAAAGTAGAGCTTCCATTTGGTCTATATATAGTTAATGCTGTGCAAGAAGAAATAGGGTTGAAAGGTGCCGAGATGATGGCTGCCCGGATCAATCCTGATGTGGCAATCATTACGGACGTATGTCATGATACGCACAGTCCTATGTATGACAAGAAAAGAGATGGTGATCAAAAAGCTGGAAAAGGACCAGTTTTAACTTTCGGGCCTGCTGTTCAAAATAATCTGATTAAAATGGTAATCGAAGTGGCAGAGGCTAAGGATATTCCATATCAGCGGGCAGCAACTTCACGAGCTACTGGTACCGATACGGATGCGTTTGCTTATTCTGGTGAAGGGATTGCGTCTGCTCTGATTTCTCTTCCTTTGAAATACATGCATACGACAGTTGAGACTGCTCACAATGATGATATTGAAAATGTAATTCAGTTGATGTATGAATTTTTAATTCAATTGAAAGAAGGGCATGATTTTGGGTATTTGAGTTAATTAATATACTGAGTACGTAAAGAAAAAACCCTTGGATTCAGAAACTGAAATCAAGGGTTTTTAATTAAGTAGAATCCTCATACCGTAATTAATGCGCTTCTTTTTGGGTTAGCTTAATGAATTACTGGTTTAGCAAAATAAAGAAGAATATTTGTGAGTTTCTATGTTTTGCGAGTAATAATTCAATTTATATTGTCATATTTTCAATATGTTTAATGAGGTTGCTGTATGGTTAGAACTAGTGAGAGTTAGTGTTCATATTGTTGTGAAATGTTTAATGGAAACAGGTAACTGTTGCGAATCACGGATATTTGGTGCTCAAATAGTAATATTCCTTTAGGAATTGGTTTTATTTGTTTAGAAACTACCTATAAGATTATGCCTATAATAAAAATTACTACAGTCCAGTGTACTGTACCTGACGAAATCGATAAGGATGAAATGTACTTGAAGTATCAAGGAAAAAAAATATGGCCTGTTGGTGATTTGTATTTCCGAATGGATACAGGAGATAAGGTTAGTGTCGAGATGGAGCTGGATGTCAATGCAGGGTGGAACGAACTTGAGTTATGGGACTTTGATTATATGAGTCTCAATGATCATTTGGGAACTTTCCGATTCAACGTAGATGCAGATAAAGGTGAATACACTACTAGCATGGATTTACTTGAAAAAGGAAGTACAGCCAGTTATTTTATGTTTTGGGAGGTGATTTAGCACTTTTTTAAAAAAAGTATAAGTTCAGCCGTACTATTTAGAAGTGATTCGTTGTGTATGACAATCCTATTCACAGGAAGTAATTTTATTCTTACACTTCTCTTTTATATTTATGCTATCATAAGAACCAATCAACATGTCCATGAAAGATGAGATCAAGCTTTTAGGTCTATTCTATAAATTTTTCCTAATCGCATTTTTTTGTGTTTGGGTGATAGACGTGTCTATTATTGATATTACCCCTTTCAGTTATTGGTTTTTTCCTGTTTGTATGGTGTTACAGGGTTTACAATTAATTCTATGGTCGAAAAACATCTATGTAGACCATCTAGCTAATCTGAACATGGTAGTTGTAGTTGCCATGATGCAGTACATGCTCTTCATGGTACCTCAAGATTTTCATGTGATTGTGTTTTGGATGGGCATGTCACCTATTATCGCTACTTCAACATGTAAAAAGCAGGCCAGTTATTTTTGGGTCATTTTATCTTTGCTACTTATAGTTACCAATGGCCTGTACATACATGCAAATACTCCTGTATATGATGTAGAAGTTGAGCCTCTGAAGTTTGTCGTAATTGGAGTGAATTTTTTAATCATTCTCATTTTCACGAATTTAATTCACAATTCTTCAAGAGATAAACAAAGGGATCGTTTAGATGTCAAGAACGTACGATTACTTGAACAAAAGAGAGAACTTGTTTCTTTGAATCAGAAACTGAGAGTTCAGCATAACGAATTGAAACATACACAGAGCCAGTTGATAAGGTCTGAAAAAATGGCCTCTATTGGTGTTCTAACTGCAGGAATTGGGCACGAAATTAATAACCCTTTACAGTTTATAAAGGCTGGCGTAGACGGGTTGGTTCGTGAATTGAAAGAGGAAGGTCATGATTTAAGCTCTGTAAATGGTTATATCCAAGCTGTTGATGAGGGGGTAACTAGAGCAAGTGGAATTGTGAGGAGTTTGAGTCATTTTAGTAGACAAAGTACTAAAATGGATGAGCAATGCAAACTTCATAATATATTGGATAATTGCCTGTCCATGCTGATGAATAGGATAAAGTATAAGGCAGAAGTCATTAAGCAATATGATGAGATTGATCTAGTAGTCATTGGGAATGAGGGAAAATTGCATCAAGCATTTTTAAATATCTTGGCAAATGCGGAGCAGTCCATCCAGAAAAATGGTGTGATCAAAGTCTGGACTAAGTTGGAAGGGAAGAAAATAAAGGTTGGAATCAAGGATAATGGAGGGGGGATTAGTTCTTATCATATGTCCAAAATTCATGATCCATTTTTTACTACCAAGGAACCTGGGGTTGGAACGGGATTAGGTCTTGCCATTACCTATCAAATCATTGAAGAGCACCATGGTTTGGTGGATGTCAAATCGAAACTCAATGAAGGAACTGAGTTTGTGATGTCATTTATTAGTCAATAAAAAAGCTCTCACAATAATGCGAGAGCTTTCAATCTATGTTTTTCTAAGAACTACAAGTGAATCGCTTCACCATAAGCATCTTCTACGGCATCTTTAATTGCTTCAGACATAGTAGGGTGAGGGTGAATAGTTTTCATGATTTCATGACCAGTAGTTTCTAATTTTCTAGCTACTACAGCTTCTGCAATCAAATCTGTTACTCCAGCACCGATCAAGTGACAACCTAACCATTCGCCATATTTGGCGTCAAAGATAACTTTAGCAAATCCTTCGGCATTTCCACCAGCTTGCGCTTTTCCAGATGCAGAGAATGGGAATTTACCCACCTTGATGTCATAGCCTGCTTCTTTAGCAGCTTTTTCCGTCAGACCAACAGAAGCTATTTCTGGAGTACAATAAGTACAGCCTGGGATGTTTTTGTAATCCAATGGTTCTGGACTATCTCCAACTAATTTTTCAATACAAATGATTGCTTCTGCTGAAGATACGTGAGCCAAAGCTGGTCCATGTACGATATCACCTATCGCATAGAAACCTGGCATGTTAGTCTTGTAATAATCATCTACTACAATTTTACCTTTGTCAGTCATGATACCTACATCTTCAAGGCCAATTCCTTCGATGTTGGTTGTTACACCTACAGCTGACAATACGATATCACAGTCAATGCTTTCTTCACCTTTGCTAGTTTTTACTGTAACCTGACATCCTTTCCCAGATGTATCCACGTTGGTTACCTCAGCGCTAGTCATGATTTTCATTCCTTGCTTTTTGAATGATCTAGCTAATTGCTTAGAAACATCTTCGTCCTCTACAGGGACAATATTTGGCAAGTATTCTACTACAGTTACTTCAGTGCCGATTGAATTATAGAAATAAGCAAACTCTACTCCAATAGCGCCAGATCCAACGATTACTATTTTCTTTGGTTGCTTAGGTAGCGTCATTGCTTCTCTATAACCGATTATTTTCTTTCCATCGATAGGAAGATTAGGCAATTCTCTAGATCGTCCACCTGTCGCAATGATGATATGATCAGCAGTGTAGCTTTCAGATTTACCATCTGCATCAGTAACATTGACAGTCTTATTAGCTGCAACCTTACCGAATCCTAATAACTGATCTACTTTGTTTTTCTTTAAAAGGAATTGTACGCCCTTACTCATTGTGTCGGCAACTCCTCTACTTCTTTTGATCATGCTACCAAAATCAGCCTTCGAATCTTGGACAGTGATGCCATAGTCCTCTGCATGAGAGATGTATTCGAATACGCTAGCACTCTTTAGTAATGCTTTGGTAGGGATACATCCCCAATTCAAACATATACCGCCGATCTCAGCTTTTTCAACAACTGCTACTTTCTTCCCTAGCTGAGAAGCTCTGATAGCTGCAACGTATCCGCCAGGACCGCTACCTATCACTATTACATCATATTTGTTTGCCATAATTCTTTATCTGAATAAGAGTTGACCATTATGTGGTCGTTAACGAGTGCAAATTTAATCGCTTTGTTAAGAGAAAAAAACAAAAAACGGACAGCTTAAGACTATTTAGCTTTTCTGTAATATTGATGGGGTTAAATACTTAGTTTTTAAAAAAATTATAAAAAATGGCGTGTTAATGGTAAACGGATTATTTTTGGCGATCTAAAATATCCACAAGAGAATTAATATTAAAGTATATGAAATTACTAGAAGGAAAAACAGCGTTGGTGACGGGTGCTTCTAAAGGTATCGGTCGAGCGATTGCAATCAAATATGCAGAACAAGGAGCTAATGTTGCGTTTACCTATTTGTCAAGTGTAGAAAAGGGTGAAGCATTGGTAGCGGAACTAGAAGCATTTGGTGTTAAAGCTAAAGGATTTAGGTCTGATGCTTCTAAATTTGATGCTGCACAAGAATTGATTGATGGTGTAGTTGCTGAATTTGGTACGTTGGATATCTTAGTGAACAATGCTGGGATTACTAAGGACAATCTTTTGATGAGAATGTCTGAAGAAGCTTGGGATGATGTAATCAATGTCAACTTGAAATCTTGTTTCAATACTGTGAAAGCGGCTACTAGAACTTTTATGAAACAAAGATCTGGATCAATTATCAATGTATCTTCTGTAGTAGGAGTTAAGGGTAATGCTGGACAGTCTAATTATTCGGCTTCTAAAGCGGGTATCATTGGGTTTACTAAATCAATCGCACTAGAGATGGGATCCAGAAATATTAGAAGTAATGCCATCGCACCAGGTTTTATTGAAACTGAAATGACCAATGTATTGGACGAAAAAGTAGTTCAAAGCTGGAGAGACGGTATTCCGTTGAAAAGAGGTGGTAAACCAGAAGAAGTAGCCGATGCATGTGTATTCCTTGGATCTGATATGTCAACCTACATATCAGGGCAAGTATTGAATATTTGTGGCGCAATGCTAACTTGATAAGAGCTATCTTATAAGACATGGAGCGACATCATTTATTTGGTGTTGCTCTTTTTTTTGTATAATCTCGTTGATATTATCTCATTTCAAAAGGTAAACATTTCATGTTCATATTTGAATACAGTGCATGGTTGATTGTAGTGGCAATGGCGCTTGCTGGCGGCTTGACCTATTTGCTATATACTAAGAACTCCCCATGGAGTACGTTGGTGAATTATATTCTGGCAGCCGTCAGGTTCTCATTAATTACTTTGTTGCTGATCCTGTTGCTCAATCCATTGTTGCAGCAATTTCAAACTACAGTAGAAAAACCGAAAATCATTATTGCCCTTGATGATTCTGCTTCTATGATTAACGTGATGGATTCGTCAGAGATAGCTAAGTTAAAAGCCTCTATTAGTGAATTGTCATCTACTATTTTGGGTGCTGATATGGAAGTCGAACTGGTGGGGATGTCTTCTGATCTTGACCTGAAAGATGTATCTGATCTAAGATTTGATCACAAAACCAGTGATATCACTTCATGGATCAAAAGATTAGAGAGTAAGTATGAGAATCAAAATGTAGGCGCGATTTATTTGATTTCGGATGGGAATGCTAATGTGGGTGCCTCGCTAGATTATAGCAGTTTTGAAAATGTACTGAATACCATCGGAGTAGGAGATACAACTCAAAAAAGAGATATAGAGCTAAAGGATATTCATTATAATAAAATTGTCTACCAAGGGAATAATTATCCCATCGCTTGCGAGATTTCTCAGTTTGGGTTTGATAATGAAATGGTAGTTGTGTCAGTTTTTGATGCTGGAAAGCTAGTGGCCACTAAATCATTGAGGTTGAAAGGGAAATTGAGCCAACTTGAATTTGAACTCAATGCGCATACGGAAGGTTTGCAAAAACTGAGGGTTGTAGTGCAGCCTGCCAAGGGAGAGATTATTGAAGAGAACAATAAGCGATTGATCTATTTTGATGTGATCGATGGGAAGCAAAAGATTGCCATCATTTCACCCGCTCCTCACCCTGATATTCGAATGTTGAATCAAGTATTGAGTAAGAATATAAATTATGAGGTGAGTACTGTCATTACAGGTGTCGGTAAATTGGAAGGCGTGAAGTATGATTTAGCAATCGTCCATTCTCCTAAAGATCGATACAATAGAACGCAGAAGGAGGTAGATAGGTTGATTAATGCTGGTGTACCGATTTTATATATTGTAGGAGCTAAATCCATTGTTCAGAAATTTTCTGCTGTACATCCTGATTTTGATGTGAGGCAAAATCGTTATCAACGGGATGAGGTGCAAGGTGTCTACAATAGTCAATTTGAATTGTTTGACCTACCTGACGTAACCAATGAGCGTTTGGAGCAAATCATTCCATTGAGTGTGCCGTATGGAGAGGTGGTGATTGGAGAGCAGGCGTCCGTTTTGCTGTATCAGAAGGTTGGGAGTGTAGTAACTGACAAACCTCTACTGTATGTGGTTGAGGATAGTGATTCCAAGGCTGGTTTTTTCTTGGCAGATGGTCTATGGCAGTGGCGTCAACAGGAACACGCCATCTTTGGAGATACGCATGTGACAGATGAGATGATTAGCAATCTGGTTAAATATCTAAGTGCTAAATCAGACAAAAGGAAATTTAGATTCTACCCTAGTGCCAATGAGTACACTACCGAAGACAAGGTCACATTTGAGGCTGAGCTTTACAATAATATCTTTGAAAGAGTATATGATAAGAATGTAGACGTCAAGATTATTCGTTTGGGTGGAGATGTTAAAGAGTATTCATTTGTCCCTTCATCCTCATATGCTCAACTAGAATTATCTGCTTTGGAAGAAGGTGTTTATCAATATGAGGCTCGTACTGATTATTCTGGAGAGGTAAAATTGGTGAAAGGGAGTTTTGTAATCAAAGACATTCAATTAGAGCAGCAGGATCAGAATGCGGACTATGTGGTACTACAGTTACTTGCCAATAATAATCAAGGTAGTTTCTATACCGGTGATCAGATACAGGCGGTGAAAGATGATCTTGTGAAAACGGATTATAAATCGAGATTGTTTCAAGAAGAGCAAATCTTGTCAATCATTCATCTGGATTGGATCTTCTATATCTTGCTGGCTATCGTGAGTATTGAATGGTTCACTAGGAAGTACAGCGGAGGGTATTAAAAAAGGGAGTCAATTGACTCCCTTTTTGTTTTATTCTTTAGTCTCTTTCTTAGACTTTTTCTTCTTTACTGAAATCGTGAGTTCCTCAGCTTTTTCTTTGTAATCAGCGAGTAAGGTGTCCCCTTCGTTGACATCTCCTTGCAAGATAAATTCTGCAATTTGATCTTCAAGATATTTCTGAATTGCTCTGTTGAGAGGTCTTGCACCATATTGTGGGTCAAAACCTTTGTCAGCTAAGAAGTCTTTCGCCTTGTTTGTCAACTCAACATTGTATCCCAAATCAATCACTCTAGTCAATAATTTGTCTAATGTGATGTCAATGATTTTATGAATATCGTCTCTTTCAAGTGCATTGAAAGTAATTACATCATCCAATCTATTCAAAAACTCTGGAGAGAAAGTCTTCTTCAGAGCATTTTGGATAGTAGATCTCATGATGTCATCCAAGTTGTTCTTCTTGTTTTGGTTCATGAAACCAATTCCTGCACCAAAATCCTTCAAATCTCTAACTCCAATATTGGAAGTCATAATGATGATGGTATTTCTGAAATCAACTTTTCTACCTAGTCCATCAGTCAATATACCGTCATCCAATACTTGAAGAAGTATGTTGAATACATCTGGATGAGCTTTTTCAATTTCATCCAACAAGATTAC
>JAOPTS010000085.1:6384-11222 GCA_051531955.1 Reichenbachiella sp. | reverse complement strand
ATAAACCCGAAAAATGGGGAGAGGATATGCAGCTTTCCCATACCGATGGAACAGATGTAGTGTTTACACCAGGTGAGTGGTACCAAGTTACAGAAAGAGTGCGCATAAACTCTGGCAATACTAAGGATGGCACGGTCACGGTATGGATTAATAATGAAGAAGCACTGCATGTTACCAATCTTCAATTTGTTAACAATGGTGATAAGATCGATAACTTATATTTCTCAACGTTTCATGGTGGTTCAGGAAGCCAGTGGGCTCCTTCTGTTGACAGTTACATTTGGTATGATGCTATTACCATCTCGGAGTCAAGTCTCTTACCTCAGGAATCGTCGAGTTCTTTAGTGCAAAGCTCAGCTCAATCATCTGCTCTAGAGTCTTCAGAAGCTCAGAGTAGTTCATGGCAGGGAGTGAGTTCTATGCTAAATTCTTCGGGTAGTTTGAGTTCTTCTCAAAGTTCCTCAAACCTTTCATCGGTAGAAACTATTGTCAGTTCTACTACTCTTTCATCGGTAGAAACTATTGTTAGTTCTACTACTCTTTCATCACAAGTATCCTTTCTCAGTTCTTCGGTGATAATGAGCTCAATGGAACCATCTTCGTCTTTATTGTCATCGAGTGATGGTTTAGCAAATCTCGAAAGTTCAAGTGACACTACAAATGATACGTTTGAGAGAACTGATAGTACTATTACTGCACTGTATTCTCATCCTCTCAGTAAGAGTCGAGTGACCTATCAGGTAACGAGCTCCGGATATATAACTCTTCCCGTTGAAAAGGCAATGAGCTATACGATAACAGTGTTTGACTTTAATGGTCAAGAGCGAGGAACGTTTAGTCATACCGCTCTTGGAAGTGGAGAAATTTCGCTAAATCAGAGCAGTTTTGGAAATAGTTTTCCCACTGCGACCCCCGTGGTTGTGAGGATTGTTCGAGAATAATATTTTTCTATGCATAGAGGAAATACCTTCGTACTCAGGCGAAGGTTACCAACAGTTTACCAATAATGGAACAGTTAATACCTATATTTCCCTCTGGACATACACGTACTCATTTTCATTTTCATTTTGACAATACATGAAAATATGAGCAGCTTTTCAAAAGGGTTGTAAATATGCATGACTTTTTTACGCATACATTAAAATTGAAACGCATCTCTCTATTGTATTGGCTTTCAATTGTTCTATTACTGGTATCTGCAGCAGATGCTCAACTACCCTATAAAAAGGTAATACTTGATCAGATGCGTCGGGTTAATGATTACTGGATTGCGGATAACACAGATTTTGGTACCAATAACTGGGATCGCGCAGTCTATTATCATGGGAACAATCGTCTTTTTTCTGTGTATCCAGATTCAGCCTATTACCAGTACTCCCTTGATTGGGCAGATTTGTATAACTGGCAGGTGTATGATAACCCAAATTCTCGTTTTGCAGATGACCACGCATGTGGTACCGCTTATATTGAGCTCCACCTTATTGAGCCATCTAATGAAAAAATAACCCCCATAACCGAAAATATATTTACCATGGTCCATTCAAGCGAACGTGATGACTGGTGGTGGATCGATGCGTTTTATATGGCAATGCCTGTGTTTACCAAGCTCGGTGTGCTCCATAATGATTCAAACTACTTTCAGAGTATGTATGAACTATTTGATGATACTAAAACCCGAAGAGGCCTGTATAATGCTCATGATGGGCTGTGGTATCGAGACGAAAATTATCTGCCGCCATACAGTGAACCAAATGGTGAAGATACCTATTGGTCTCGTGGTAATGGATGGGTATTTGCTGCTCTTGCTCGAGTGCTTGACGAACTCCCAGAATCCGATCCACATCGTCAGGAGTATCTCGATATCTACAACGCGATGGCTGTTGCTTTAAAGGCAGTACAGCGTGATGATGGTCTTTGGAACCCGAGTCTGCATGATCCCGATAATTATGGTGGACCCGAATCGAGTGGAACAAGTTTCTTCACTTTTGGCATTGCGTGGGGGATTAATAATGATATTCTCGACAGTGCTGAGTATATTGATGTGGTTATAAATGGATGGAATGGTCTTAATGGCATTGCGGTGCATCCGGATGGTAAACTTGGCTATTGTCAGCATATTGGTAAAGATCCACAACCCGCTTATTATGAAGATACAAAGGATTATGCAGTTGGTTCTTTTATATTAGCAGGCGCAGAGGTGCTACAACTTGCTCCGGGGGAAGATCTGGCAGTGTTGCTAAACAGAGCTAAAGGTGCAACAGTCACTGCTTCTGACTTTCAAAGTGAAAATCCTGCTACTGCAATAAACGACGGAAATCTAGTAACGCGATGGTCGGCTGAAACGTATCCTCAATGGATTGAATTGGACCTTGATACAGTTGCTGCAATTGAAGCTATAGAACTTGTATTTTATAAAAACCGAAGTTATACTTTTGTTGTTGAAGGCAAGAAAACTATAGATGAACCCTATGAGGAATTGGGGAGTGCAGATGGGACTATTGGTGGGATGCAGATGGTATCTATTACTGATGCAACTCCCCGCTATATACGCGTAACCGTAACGGGTGGTGGAGATCACTATGACGGTACATGGGTAAGTATCAATGAAATACGGGTTTTTCTGGCAGCTGAAGAAGAGCTATCTTCATTTCTTCAGGCAAGCAGTTCATCAAAGAGTTCTGAGGATGAAGTTTCTTCAGGTGCTCATGAAAGTAGTACACCAAAGAGTTCGGAAGGCTATGTATCTTCACAAACTGAAATAACTTCTTCTGGTGGAACAACTTCATCTGAATCTGTCTCAGAAAGTACTTCTTCAGAGGGGCTTCGAGGAGCATCGAGTTCAATTGCAATAGATGTATTTTCTTCAGAAATTGGTTCTGTAGAACTGACACAGAGTAGCAGTGCAAATCAGAATCTGACACCTTTAGCTGCATTAGCAGCAACGTCATCTCTCCGTAATTATGGAATAGTAAATACTTTTGATCCTCACTCTATGGTATTTGATTTGGCAGATACAAGAGGTACTTTGATATATTCCATATCCGGAAAGCTCCTTGCTGAAGGGTTTGGTGCACAGCTAAAGTCAATTCTGGAGGGGCTCCCGAAAGGACTCTATGTGCTTAAAAGATAGCCCTTAGAGTACATTATAAAACCCTACCCAATTAATTACATGATTCAGGAACCCACATCACACCCATTTTATCAGTAAATTTCTCTATTTTCCCTGATTCGAATGCAAGAATAACTTTCCAAAAATAGATACTAGATCCTACCAATCGATCACGGGTATCATGCATTTCCCATATGAGATTATTAATGAACTACTGCTTGATCTCTGATAATACGACTTTCTGAATTGTTTGAGCGATCGAGTTTTGCAGAGATTTGCATAGTGCCGAGTACTTCAGACAGTTCATTTGTTCGTGTAAGAAGTTCCATTGGGAAGTTCGTTGCTTCGAGTTCAGGAAGAATCGTTTCACTCAAGGTTGCCAGATCAAACAGCTCTTGAATCATATCGCTGATAGTGGAACCTTTTGAAATCTCTTTGAGTATCTCAATCTTTTTGGGAACATCAGTACACGCGTATTTGAACTCAATTAACAGTTCGTCTCTGAGCTCAAAGGCCTCCGATGATATTTCTTTCCAGGTTGCTGTATCTGTACCCGAATCAATGTGCATGTTTGACAGTGCAATACGTGCTGCACCGGTCAGCTTTTCGAGTGCAATAGTGTGAGCCTCATCGTATTTACGTGCTTTCATTGGTCCAACGTTTCGTTTCACAATCACTAGGAGCTGGTTAGCTTCTTTCAGATATATGTCGGTTGCCATTTGTACATTTGCAATTGCATGTCCTCCGTTTTATTATTCGCTAATCGAATTGGGTTACCAACATGTATGAGGCTCTCATCTATCAAGTCATTTTCATCAATGTAAGAACAGCAATTTAGACGACTATGAGAATAATTAAGTTACCGGAATGTGAATTATTTTTTCATTTGATTCACTTTTTAGGTTTTTATGGGGTATGGCGTGGAATCACCAATCATAAGTAGTTGGGGGACTGAAATAAGTGGTTTGGGTATTTTGGGGAATTATGTTTGTGAAAAGAGCAAAATAACGTATCTTTAGTAGTACGTTAAAATGTACAATATAAAGGATAAATATGGTGCAATCTATTAATCTTGTGGAGGACATTTGTCCTATTTCAGAATTTAGAGCAAACTCAAATTCATTATTAAAAAATTTAAAAGAATGTCACAGGCCATTAGTGTTAACCCAGAATGGAAGGTCATCTGCAGTGCTCATAGATGTAAATGACTATCAAGAGATGAAAGATCAATTAGAACTTCTTCAGGAGATTGCTTCTTCTCAAAAACAAATTGCAGATGGAAAAGGGGTTATCCATTCAAAAGCAAAAAAACAAATATTAAAGAAATTTAAATAATGATAAAAATTCAATGGTCTCCAAATGCTCTCGAGCAAGTTGAAAAAATTATTGATTATATTTCACTAGATTCAATCGATAGAGCCCAAAAATGGGCAAACTCAATATTAGATGCGGTAGATAACCTGTCAGAATTTCCGGAATCCGGAAGGGTAATTCACGGAATCACTAACGAAAACATTAGAGAAATCATTAAAGGTAATTACCGAATTGTTTACCAGATTTCAAAATCTAAAGTTGATATACTAGTAATTAAGAATTTTAAACAAAATAAAATATTTGATTGATTACCCTAGAGACTATAGCTCAGTTCCTTTTTACTTCCCTCAATAGTCAAAGCACGCAAGCTTTTTCCATAAAGATGAAAAAGCCTGCGTACATTCGGCAAACGTTG
>JAOPTS010000085.1:0-6305 GCA_051531955.1 Reichenbachiella sp. | reverse complement strand
GGACGAAAATATTTTTGTTTGGTAACCACCCGTCCATGGGTGATTGAAATTTATTACATTCTATGGGGAACTATGGAGGTGTATGTTGAAAAGCTATATTTTAATTATAATGCTAATTTCTTTGATGCTTATTGGTTGTGATAACTGCGGGTCAGATGGTAGCCCTCTTGAAGATTATAGTAAATCTCATAGTAAGTCATTTTTGATAACTAACGAATCCCTTAATATTAAAATAAAACACAGTCCAAAGTATAATGACAATTATATTAAAAGTGTATTGGATTCAAATATAGCTGTGAATATTGATACATCAAAATCACTTGGTGATACTTTAATATTGGTTTTTGATTTGGTAATAGCATCGTATTCGGAAGATTATGTTGATTCTTCTCACATCAATGAAGACTTTAATTTGTTGTCTACTAGCTCTAATAGTATTGAGATACATTTCGATTTTTACGGAGGTGAATACGAATCAGATGAAAACATACGGATTTTAGCAAAAAATTGTGCATGTAGTATACCTGATATGTCAGGGTATATTGTAAAAGGTATTACGGCGCACTATGATAAAAAGAAGAACTTCAAATTTTTAACTGATTCGGGTAATTAAGAGAAAACATAACATCCGTTGGAACGGTATTAGTAAGGTGTTATGTTTTGGATTTAATCCGCTCAACTACAGGTTATTAAAAATGCAAATATGAAAAAGCTAATTCGTCCATATATCATTCCTTTGACTCTTATCTCATTTGCATTGATTACAAAATGGTGGTTTGTAATACCAATAGATGCTCCAGAGTCAGTTATGAAGGGTTTTCCATTGCCATTTATGTGTAATGGTTGGCATACATCTGGAAGTCGACAGTTTTTTGTCTTGGAATTTTTTATTGATATAGCTTTATATTTTACATTTTGGTTTGTATTGTTTTACTCATATTTACGATTTGTTTCAGATATTAAGGTGATTAAGTCTGTATCAAAAATTTTACAAACAATTTCAGGAATATTTGTTCTGTTATTTGTAATTGCAAATATATTATTATTTGGTGATGATCGATATAAGCTTATAAGGGGTTTTGAATTCAAAACAGTGGAATCAGGGATTAATTTAATTTGGGATGACAAGAGATCGGCGAATTTTTACTAAAAATTATAATAAGCTGGTAGTCGCTTCACCATCTCTTACTCCACTTATGAAACAAAAATATTTTCTTTTCTCTCAAATAAACGTCATGCCTAAGCATGACGTTTCCAACGATCCACCAACAATCATAGCAAGGAATTATTTCTATAAATAGAGGAAATAACTGCGTACTCTGATGAACGTTACCTAGCTTACTGGGAGAGAGGAACTCAGTATATAGCACACAATGAGTGGTTGGTATACGTGTGTTAATACTGGTTACCTTCGAGTACTTAAGTGTAGCTGCAGGCGAGGTTTGTTATTCTGTACATGCTCACGATGCAAAGAAAAAGAGATAAGCAATAAGATTTACAAGCATAGTACTGATGGGGAGAGTTGTAACACTATTGGTATGAGTACTGGAATACCAAACGGTGCTTATTATCTTAAGGGTTTTTAAACATACCTTAGTATCTTTATACTTGAATAGTATACTGACTTACACAAGGCGTATTTATGACTCCAGAAAATACCGCAAAAAATTATGATAAAGTTGCTGAGTATTGGAATGAACAACATCTTAATTCTCAGTATGGATTAAAGCAGATAGAAAGAGCTCTTGAGTATTGTGACAATAAATCTGATGCACTTGATGTTGGATGTGGAAGTGGTGGCCGGGTAACCAATACATTAATTAAATACGGGTTTTCAATCAAAGGAATTGATATATCTACTAAAATGCTCAAACTTGCACAATCTCAGCACCCTGACATAGATTGGGAACAGGCAGATGTTTGTAAATGGGAAACAACAAAAAAATTCGATTTTATTGTTGCATGGGATAGTACTTTTCATTTGCCTATGGCAGATCAGGAACCGGTAGTTTCTAAACTCTGTAGGTACCTTAAACCTGATGGAATACTTGTATACACTTTTGGTGATGATCATGGTGAAATAGAAGATTATTCATTTACCGATGGTACAACAGGTAAACAGATGGGTGACCTCGATAATGATTTATTTGGCTATGGCACTATAGGCATCAACGAAAACATTAGAGTACTTAATGATAATAATTGTAAGTGTATGCACCTTGAGATTGATCAGTATCCTTTGAAGCATGCGTTTGTGATTGCTAAAAAAATGGCTTGATCATTCTTTACTTACCAACTGACTTGATCGATGAACGGGTTAGATATCACGTAAAACTTACGATGAAGGTATCCCATTAACTAAAAACGATGCATACCAGTCTAAAGCGGCCTGCATTGCCTGATTATATTTAGAATAACGTTTCTCTCTAGGCTAGAAATGAATGGTCCAGTAGACTATATTTTAGATACACACACACTAGCGTTATGATTTGACACATATCAGGGGAGATTATGTTTAATAGAATCCAGCTTATCGCCTTTTTCATTATTTCAAATGTATTCTTTTTACCGTCATGTATGGTTAACTTCGACATCACAGATGCCTATATCACTAACAAAGGAAATGTAGAAAAGGCCTTTGCTTCTGTTGAAGAAGGCCATGAATATTGTTATCCACTCAACACTTCTGCAAGTTACTCTACAGAACATTGTGATCTTGGGCATAACTACGGTATTTTTACATTACGCGATATGCCAAATAACACCCTTGTTTCTAGAGACATTTATAAGAGTGACGCATGGTTCTCTTTAGATACCACTGCCAAAAAACGGTTAAACTTGTGTGTAACTATAAATGGTGATTTGAGAGATTCCGTTGCCTATTTTGCCTTACTGGTTGATCTTAAATATACTGACGAAGAGACCTTGAATATTACCATGGATGTGAAACCCTATGATGGTAAGATTTTAAGCACCAGTAAACTGGGTGAGCTCATTGGAGTAATCAATGATTCCAACCACCATGCCTTCGACAGTTTGCTGGATACATATACTTATGACTTTAATTCAGCTGAACGCAGCAACACCCCGCTTGCAGCAGCTGCGAAACGGCTTGATGGGGAAAATATTAAAAAGCTTATTGATAATGGTGCCGACCCTGAAATAAGTCTATCTAATAACCAGAAACCAATTGACCTTGCCCTAAGTAGTAACAATGATAATCTGGCTGATTTTGCCCGCTCTATGGAGCAGCTGCTCAAAAATTCAGAGATTAGCGAAAAGGCACAAGGTGAACTCACAGAAAAGATGCAGGGTTTAATCAAATTTACTGAAAATCTCGATACGCTTTATAACCATTGGGATTTTACGGAGTATTCATTTAATAAGTACCTCACACAAATGGCTGTGGAAAAAGAAAATCTTGTCTCTTTTCAATGGTTGCTAGAAAACGGTATAGATGTAAATGAGGGAGCGCAAACGGGCTACTATCTTTGGAATAATGGTTGGGCTCGAATGGATGATGGATTTTTGGAAATGCTGCTTGATGCGGGATACGACTTATCTCCGTTGGCTCACCAAGAGTACATTAACACTATTTTTTCCCGATACAGAACAGATACAACAGGATTTATACAACAAATGGTAATGAATGGTGCTCAGGTAAAAGATGAAGAGGTACACTCATTTATTTCGAATGATACCTATTCACTTGCAATGTTAGTCGCCCAAGATGGCACTTTTAAAAATTTTAAAACTATGGCCGACAACGGAATGAATATTACCGCTCACCCTGCAGACATATCATTACTCGCGGTTGCATCGAGTTTAGGGAGGCTTGATATTGTTGAATACCTTTTGAATAACGGAATTACTCCCGATGGCGATAACGCGCAAACCTCCGCTCTTATGAGTATGGATAATGATGTTGAATCCTGGGATATGGAGCATGAAATTCAATTTGAAAATTTTAAAGAAATCGCAGAATTATTGATTCAAAACGGCGCATCGGTTGACCGTAAAACTGAGTATGGATATACTGCTTTAATGGCTTCAGCAGAGAATAATAATTTTGGTGTATTTGAAATTCTACTTGATGCCGGAGCAGATGTTAACGCAAAAAGAAGTGACAATAAAACTGCCCTCATGTTTGCTGCAAGCAAGATTGATTTTGTTAATCGTTTAATCGAAGAGGGAGCAGAAGTTAATACCGTGAATGACGGAGATGGCACCGCTCTCTTTTTGGCAGGTGGTGACCTGGATTGCATTAAAGCACTCGTTGTTGCTGGGGCAGATGTTACCCATCTCAAACAGGGTAAAAATATCCTATTTTATTCTTGGGGTGATGTAGAAAGAATAAAATATTTTGTTGAAGAACACAATGTCTCTATAAACCATATCGACCCAAATTCTGAAGGTAATCTAATATATTATTTACTCAGCTATCAGGAATCAAAAGAGTTACTCGATGTAGTGAAGTACCTTATTGATAAGGAGATAGACCTTACCATAACCGTAAAAGGAAAAACTTTGGAAGAGGATGCAGAAAGCAGAAAGAGATATAAAATTGCCCAAATGATTAGAGATGCATCGTAAATAACACCAAAAGGTGGAGCGTTGACTTCGATAATATCTTGAATTGTAATGGGTTGGTTTGGGGGACTGTTCAAGTAGAGAGGATAATGATTAATGTGTGTTATCTGTAGTTCTCTTATAATGGTTGCATATATCTCGTTGTCGTAGTGGGGGGAGGAGACGCATTGCGGACATATATAGTTGCTGGACATAGGAATGGGCAAGGTTGTTTATTTGGGAGACTTATAGTGTTAGGGAAGGACGAAAATATTTTTGTTTGGTACGCCNNCCGTCCATGGGCAGGCTATTTTATTATATTCTTTATAAATACTAGTTGAGTCCAATAATAATGAAATCGATCTCTAAATTATTAAAGAAGAAATTTTTCAATGATTACGTTGGCGGACTTAGTTCACGATTTCAAGCATACGACCTTGATTTTAAATATGCACACACCAAAACACCTTTAAAGCTATCAATAGATCTTTGCTCAGTTAAAGATTGTGGAAAGTTGGAATTACTTGAAAATGGGACAATATCATATCAAGTCATTAATAAATCAAACCAAAGTATTCTTTCAGAAGTTTGCACAGAAATTGAAAGAGAAGATCAATTTCATGACCTATTGAGAGATATGGTAGTACTAATGCGTGATCGGATAGGTTGGCCCTAACAAAGTGTTGGAACGGTAATTGCCAATACTCATAAGACAGGTATTCGCTTTCACTCAGGATTTATCTATTTTATTAATATCCGCAATTCCGCTCAACTAACAAGTTATAAAGTGATTTTCCAACTAGTGTAAATGAGAAATAGATTCAAGATGAAAATAAATATAAAAATATTAGTCATTAAAAAATACTTTACTATCATGATGATTATAATGCCTTCACTGTCTACAATTCAGTGTGCTAATGTTCATGAGGAAAACATTTCAGGTACCAATGTACAAACTAATAATAATTGCATTGGGGTTGAACGATCTTTTCTAGACTTACAAAATGATGTAAATGAAGAAGTAGTAGATTTAACAGAGTTAAAAGTGATTATAGGAACTGATTGTATTGAGGCATCTATTTCGGTTAGTAATTTGCCTCAAAAATTGACATTTAATCATTCAACCTTGCCAGATAATGTTTTAAACTACAAATGGGAAGTGTCTTTTGATGTTGATAATGATGGAATAGAATCTACAGGTGATTTTAGTTTATCAGTATCTAAGTTTAAATTTCCGGGACAGGTACAAGAAGATTTGGAGATATTATCAACTACACAAGTAAGTATATTTGAGATTGTTGAAGGTGGTAGTGGAAGTAATATAGGGGATGCCATAGGTACAATTTCAGGTAATTCATTTAAGTTATATGCATCTAAACTTTCTAATTCTTCGATTGAAAAAGTTCAGTCTTCTACTCCAATTAAGTTTTCTGCTGTGTTTTATGATGGAGGGAAACATTTTACAGATTATTATCCAGATGACTTAAGTTTTCAGTAAACTTTCACTCCGCCATCCCTGGCTGCGTTCGGTAAAACAAAAATATTTTCTTTTCTCGCAAATAAGCATCAAGCTAGGCCCCTTGTCTCAGGTCAAAATGTCCGTTTGATTATTTAATGAATGGCACAAAAGTAGTGAGAAGCAAGTGTAATCCACCCTGAATACTATTGTTTGTATGAGTAAAAATTTCTCTACATAGCAGCAGTTTAAATAGGGGGGGATTGTAAAGGCTATTCGT
>JAOPTS010000084.1:0-20004 GCA_051531955.1 Reichenbachiella sp. | reverse complement strand
CCCAGAAATACGGGTTGATCCTTGTTTATCCTTCTAATTTGTCAATTTCAGTAGCGAAAGATCCCCAATTATCATTCGCTTGGTTTAGTTCTTTTTCTGTCTCTTCGTATTGTTTGTTTAGCTTTTCCAATTTGTCTAAATCATTGAAATGATCTGGGTTTCCCAAATCTTTTTCAAGCTGTTCCTTTTTTGTTTCTAGTTGTTCGATCAAAGATTCTACCTTGCTCAAATCTTTTTTAAGCTTAGATAATTTGTTTTGATCTACATTTTTTGGTTTTTGCTTCTTCTCTTTTTTATCAGAGTTAGTTTTTTTAGAAGTAACGGCAATTGATTTGGCAGGCTTCTTGTTTTCAGACCACCAGAGGAATTCATCGTAGGTCCCTGGGTATTCTTTGATTTGTTGATCTTCTATCCACCAAATTTTGTTAGCCACGTTTTTGACAAAATGTCTATCATGAGATACTAATATGAATGATCCTTCATATTGTTGTAATGCTTGAATGAGTATGTTAACAGATTGAATGTCAAGGTGGTTAGTAGGTTCATCAAGTAATAAGAAGTTGGCTTCAGAAATCAATGTTTTGGCCAATGCTACTCTTGATTTTTCACCCCCAGACAGCACTCTTATTTTCTTAAAGGCATCTTCATCTGAAAATAGGAAACAGCCTAATACACCACGTAATTCTTGCTCTGATTTTCCTGATCCAAACTGTTTAAGTTCTTCTAAAATTTCATTGTCAATATTCAAAGATTCGAGTTGGTGCTGAGCGAAGAAAGCTGGGTTGACATTGAATCCAATTTTCGTTTCTCCTTCAAAATCTTCGGCATTAGCAATCATCCTTAGAAGAGTAGATTTTCCTTTTCCATTTGCTCCAATCAATGCGATTTTATCACCTCTTTCTATTTGCCCGCTTGCCTTTTTCAAAATGTCTATGTCTGGATATGACTTAGATACTTCGTCAATCATGACGACATGCCTTCCTGATTGCTTACCGAAATTGAATTGAAAATTGATGGCTGCATTGTCTTCTACTACATCTTCCACTCGGTCCATTCTTTCCAAAGCTTTGACTCTAGATTGAACTTGTCGTGCTTTGGTGGCTTTAGCTCTAAACCTTTGAACGAACTGCTCTGTTTGTTTGATGGATTGTTGTTGGTTCAGAAATGCATTTTTCTGCAATTCATTTCTCATTGCCTTTTCTTCGAGGTAGTTGTCATAGGTCCCTGCATATGAAACCAATTTTTGTTGACTTACCTCTACCACTTTATTGATACAGTTGTTGAGGAACTGTCTATCATGAGATACTACTATGACAGACCCTTCGTAATTTTTAAGATAATTCTCTATCCATTGAATAGAAGGTAAGTCCAAGTGATTGGTAGGTTCATCGAGCATTAACAATGAAGGGTTTTCTAAAAGCAATTTGGCTAGAATTACTCTCATTCTCCATCCCCCAGAAAACTCCTTTAATGGTCTGGAGAGGTCTGCTGTTTTAAAACCAATACCTTCCAATACTTCTTCAGCTTTACTTTGAAGGGTGTAACCACCTTTTGCATCAAATTCATCTTGAAGCTTGGATAACCGTGTGACCAACTTGTCTTCATAGTTGGTTTCCATTTGGCTTAATGTTTTATCAATCTTGTGTTGAATATCAATAACATCTTGAAATGCCTCCATCACAACTGACAGAATAGAGTCTTCGGATTGAAAAGATAACATGTCCTGATTTAGGAATCCGATGCTGCATTCTTTGGCTTTACTGATTTCTCCTGAGTCTTTTTGAAGTTGATTTGTTATCAATTTCAGTAATGTAGACTTGCCAGTCCCATTCAATCCAATCAGTCCAATCTTGTCTTTTGGTTTGATATGTAAAGATGCTTCGTCGAATAATGGGCGACTGCCAATGTAATAAGATAAATTGTTGATAGAAATCATGGCGCAAATATGATAAACTTGCCCGAGCTTTTGATTCACCTTTCATTAAATGCTTGACCTTTATTATGAAAATCTATGAAAGAGATAAAATTTATTGAAGTATCCGTCCAAACACCTGTTGTAACTAAAGGTGTTCTTGATTCTAATACACAAGAAATTTGGATTGTATGTCATGGGTATGGGCAGTTGGCTGCTAATTTTGTTCGACGATTTGATGTCCTTCCAGAAGATCACTTTGTCATCGCCTTGCAAGGAATGTCTAAATTCTATGTTGGGGAGGGATACCGTAAAGTGGGAGCAAGCTGGATGACAAAAGATCATCGTGAAGTGGATGTCCAGAATCAGATGAACTACTTTGAGATAGTTTTATCTCAATTGTTGGGCGAAGTTGAGCTAGATAAGGTTAAAATTAATTTGCTAGGTTTTTCTCAAGGGGCGTCTGCTATATGTAGGATGGTGAGTTATCATCAGTTTAAGTTTGATAACTTGATTCTTTGGGCCGGTAGTTTTCCACCAGAGTTGAGTGCTAGTGATTTTGAATATAATCAAGACTCATCCAAAGTGTTTATTGTGATAGGTGATCAAGACGAGTTTGTGAATTCAGATATTTTGGAGACAGAAACAAAACTATTGATTGATGTGTTTGGAGATAAATTGAATGAAGTAATGTTTGAAGGAAAGCATGAAATTAGAAGGGAAGTATTAGAAGAAGTAGTTTCCAAATTCTAATACTACCGTCTATCAAATTGTCATTCGGTTTCAAATGGATGCATGTTATCATTGTTTTGATTAGAAGAAATATGAATATGAACAAATTAAGTAAGGTTGTAATAGGGAGTTTTTTAATGGTTGTTTCATTTTCTGTTCAGGCCCAGTCTGATCGGTGGCAACAGGGGGTGTCCTATTATATGGAAATTGATATGGATGCTGAGGCTAATCAATTTACAGGTCTTCAAGAGTTGACTTATTACAATAACTCTCCAGATACGCTAACACAGGTTTATTTTCATTTGTATTACAATGCTTTCCAACCAGGGAGTATGATGGATGTCCGTAGTAGAACGATAGTTGATCCAGATCCACGAGTAGCAGATAGAATATACAATTTGTCCGACGAAGAAATAGGCTACCATAAAATCAATGGCTTTACGCAAGAAGGTAACGATTTGGATTATGAGATAGAAGGTACTGTGATGCAGGTTAGGTTGTCTAAACCCATTTTACCTAACTCAACAACGACTTTTAAAATGAATTTCACTAGTCAGGTGCCATTACAAATAAGAAGGACAGGGCGAGATAACAAAGAAGGAATTGAATTATCAATGGCGCAATGGTTTCCAAAGATTGCCGAGTATGACAAAGCTGGGTGGCATGCACATTCATATGTAGCACGTGAATTTTATAGTCCTTGGGGTGATTATGAAGTGAAGATCACTATTGATAGTGCTTACACGGTAGCTGGTTCTGGTGTATTGCAAAACCCCGAAGAGATAGGTAAAGGTTATGCTGATATTCAGTCTGATGCAGCGAAACTAACTTATCATTTCAAAGTGGATAACGTTCATGATTTTGTTTGGGCAGCAGACCCTGATTATAGGCATGATATTTTGAATATCAAAGAGGGACTTGATTTTCATTTCTTCTATCAGAAAGATACGTTGACCGAAAGGTGGGAAGAACTGCAACAGTATGTGACGAAAATGCTTCCATTTATAGAAGAGAATTTTGGTGAATATCCTTATCCAGTTTATTCTGTTATCCAAGGTGGAGATGGAGGGATGGAGTACCCAATGGCGACTTTAATTACAGGACATAGAAGTTCTAAAAGTTTGATAGGGGTGACCGTGCATGAATTGATGCATAGTTGGTATCAGATGATGCTAGGTACCAATGAGAGCTATTTGGCTTGGATGGACGAAGGGTTCACCTCTTATGCGTCTGCCTTGACAATGAGCTATTTATACGAAGGGACAAAAGATCCATTTTACTATTCCAAGAAAGGGTATGTAGCTTTAGTGGAATCTGGCAAAGAAGAACCCTTGACGACTCATTCTGATTTTTTCAATTCAAATAGAGCATATGGAGTTGCGGCATATAGTAAAGGAGCTTTGACTTTGAGGCAACTGGAGTATATCATCGGAACAGAGGCTGTAAAAGAAGGACTCCTTAAATATTACCGTGACTGGAAGTTTAAACATCCTGATGCTTTGGATTTTCAAAAGGTGATGGAAGAGGTGAGTGGCGTGAAACTGGATTGGTACTTTGATTTTTGGGTTAAAACAACCAAGTCAATTGATTATGCAATCTCAAGTGTGCGTGTAAAAGATAAAAAGACAACAACTGTACAGTTGCAGAAAATTGGGGAAATGCCAATGCCGGTTGATGTAAAGGTGGTTTTGGAGAATGGAGAAGAAAAGTGGTTTCATATTGCCTTGAGTATGATGAGAGGTGCAAAGGAAATTCCAGACAATCATATGCAATTGAGTAATTGGCCATGGGTGTACCCATATTATACTTTTGATATTCTGATACCATTGAAAGATATCAAATCAATAGAGATAGACCCTGAAAAGTTGGTGGCTGATATGGATGAGGGAAATAACGTTTATCCATTTGCATCATCGACTATTGAACTTAAAGGAGAGGTTGAGTAGACTGGCAAACCTTTAATCTCTCAATTGAAATATTCGGTTATTATGGGTTAGTTTTGGAGAACTACAGTAATAGGCGTTAATATGTGCTAATACTTAGTTGTTGTCATAGGATGATTTATAGACGATCATCAAGACAATATTCAATTGACTATTAACTCCTGATTACAGTGTCAGGCTAAAGCAGAGAAATATTGAAATTTGAAGAGATTGGAATTCATAACCCTACCTTAGAAGGTATAGAGGCTATGGGATACAAGGACGCTACTCCGATTCAGGAGAAAGGTATTCCTGTTATATTACAAGGGAAAGATTTGATCGCCTGTGCACAAACAGGTACTGGCAAAACAGCCGCTTTCCTATTGCCTACTTTGCAACAGATCAATGAACAAACTGATCATGGTAGTATTGATGCGTTGGTGATTGTACCAACTCGTGAATTGGCCATACAAATTGATCAGCAAATACAGGGTTTAGGATATTTTGTCAACGTGAGTTCTCTTGCCATTTATGGTGGGGGTGACGGTGCATCTTGGGATGTGCAAAAAAGGGCATTGGTGAATGGTGCTAATATCATCATTGCTACACCAGGACGTCTTATTGCGCATATCAATCAAGAGTATGTAGACTTGTCAAAAGTTAGACATTTCATCTTGGATGAGGCGGATAGAATGTTGGATATGGGCTTCTCTGAGGATATCGCCAAAATAATGGAGGGGTTGCCTGAGAAGAGACAGAACTTGATGTTCTCTGCTACTATGCCTCCTAAGATTAGAAAATTAGCTAAAGATGTACTTAAGGATCCTGAAGAAATTAGCATTGCGATTTCTAAGCCTTCTGAATCCATCGTGCAAGCAGCCTTCTTAACCTATGAGGGACAAAAGCTTGATTTAGTCAAGCACCTCTTAAAGGCAAAGCATATGGACAGTGTCTTTATATTTTTATCAAAGAAAATTCAAGTCGATAAGACAGCTGCAGAAATAAAAAAATTGGGAATCAATGCTGAGCCTATACATTCAGGATTGGAGCAGAGTAAGCGTGAATCGGTCCTTCAAGATTTTATCAACAAGAAAATCAATGTGTTGGTTGCAACTGATGTGATGAGTCGCGGGATTGATGTCAAAGGGATTGATATGGTGATTAATTATAATGTACCTGGTGATGCTGAAGACTATGTTCATAGAATAGGTAGAACTGGACGTGCTGAATCTAGTGGAGTCGCTTTTACTTTTGTAACAGAGGAGGATATGGGTAATTTCCATAATATCGAGCAGTTGATTGGCAAAGAGATAAGAAAAGTGCCATTGCCATCATATATTGGTGAAGGTCCTGTGTATAACCCTGAAGCAAAGGGGAAATTCAAAGGGAAAGGTAAAGGGAATCGTAATTTCAAAAAGAGAAAGTAATCATGCTAAAATAATTAGCAATACATTTTGCTAATTAAAATAGTATTACTAATATTGTTGTCAATAGCGCTAGATTGTAATGAATCAGTTTAACTAAGACAACAATTTTAGTAATGAGAGAATATACATTTGAAGGGGAGTACAATTTGAAATTGACTTCTAAAAAATTAAAATCAGGCAAATGCCAGGTGAAATTTCATGCTTCTATCGAAAAGAAAAGAAAGATGTATGGATATGTATTGGCAGAGTCTGGTGAGACGGTCAAAAGTGTAGTTGAAAAAATACACACACGTCTAGACCAGATGAAATACCGAGGTAACGTTCATCATATTAATTTGCATTCGATCGGGAGACATTATAACAATGATACTGGGATCGTTATGTTTGACGCTTAAAAATTCTAAACTTATCAACCTGAATCTGAAACATGGAAGTAGCCAAGCTCAACGAAAACATTAAGTACTTACGAAAGAAATTTGGGTATACACAAGAGACTTTTGCCGAATCTATTGGGATCAAAAGATCATTGGTAGGTGCCTATGAAGAAGGGAGAGCGGATCCTAGATTGAATAATCTGCTGAGAATGTCAGAGTTGTTTAATGTTAGTGTAGATATTCTGATCAGTAAGGATGTGACAATTTTGGAGGATCAAGAGTTGCATATGTCTGAAGGTGCGAAAATTTTGTCCATCACTGTAGATAAAGATGACAATGAGAACATTGAGTTAATCCCTCAGAAAGCCTCCGCAGGGTATATGAATGGGTTTGCTGACCCGACTTATTTGGAGTCTTTGCCTAAGTTCCAATTACCGATGTTGCCAAAGAATGCAACATATAGAGCATTTGAGATTGCGGGAGACTCTATGCTGCCTTTACAGTCAGGTACTATCATTATTGGTCAATATGTAGAAAGTGTTAAGGATATTAAGAACGGAAAGACCTATGTACTCCTGAGTAAAGAAGAAGGGATAGTATATAAGCGTGTGTTCAATTATGTTGATGAAAACGGTATGCTTTTCTTAGTTTCGGATAATAAGACATACACGCCTTATCAAGTGGCAGCAAAGAGCATTATTGAGGTGTGGGAATCAAAGGCATACATCAGTATAGAATTTCCTGATGAGCAAAGTGGTGCAGATAATACCTCGATGCAAGAGTTATCTGCTATTGTATCTAATCTTCAAAATGAAATAATACAATTAAAGAATTCTAAAAACTAGAATCCTATTTCCAATTGTGCGAAATACATCATTTCGTCACTTTTGGTTAGACGATCCCTATATACAATACTAGTTTGGACCTTTAGAGTGTGACCAGCTATGTATTTTGTAATCCCAATTTCATAACGTTTTTCTGGATCATCTACATTGATTGAATTTCCATCAGTATTATTAAATACATTTTGAGTTGGCTTATTGTTAGTGAACCTACCATCTATACTATAATTGCTTTTAAAAATGTAACCACCCTGTATGTTGTGTGCTTCTCCAGTGTAAAATGTAATGTCTGAACCCGTGCTTGATAATCCGTAAGTTGCGCCACTGGCTACTTTTTTATTAGCGTATTCATACATGACACTAAAACCGTTGTATTTGAAATATGTATCAATGAATACGGTTGAAAGATCACTTCTTTGTTCGTTTCCATCTGCATCATAAACAAAACTCCCTAATTGACCTCTTTGTCTGTTAGTTCCAAAATTGTGATCATAAGTGATGCCTATGGCTAATTTTGGAGTTGTTTCTCTTGCTAGATCAGCACCAAAATAATCTCCTTTATTCTTGAATTTACCAAAAGGTAATAATTCGATACGACTAGTGTAGTCAAATCCAGAATCATCACTTAAAGTAACATTACGTCCTTCTCCTGAACTAATTGAAAAAGCTTCCCTTAAAACCATTCCTCCAATATTTTGATAAGCATGTAGTTGAACACCTTTGTCTCTGTCAATATTGTACCTGCTGTTTAGTCTACTTCGATCGACTAATTGTAGCGCTCCTGAAGATATTACTCTTTCACGGTTACCTGGTAGTTTAGTTTGTCCAACCCATAGTGCAAAATTTGGGTGGAACTTCCATTTTAGGACGGCATCTAATACAATACTAGCAGCACCGTTTTGCTCAGCATAAAAATCTCCTTGATCTCTGTTGGAAAGCGCTAACTCCATTTTGTACTGGATACGAGGATCCACCAAATGCCCTTTGAATTTTAGTCGGAATCTACGAATTGTGAAAGCACTATTGAATTGGTCAGTTTCTAAATTTTGAACTCCAACATACTGCGTTTGAAAACGGGTGTTAAATTGTAGACTAAAAGAGGAGTCCTGAGGGATGAACTTTAACCCTTTTCCTATTTTACTTCCTTCAAAGGATTGAGAAAATGTCGTGATGGACGTTAGACAAAAAAGTAGGAGTGCAAGTAAGTGTTTGGATCGCATTATGGATTTGTTAAATTATTTCCTGATTTGAATTAGTTAGATTGGTTATAACATACGGCCTAAAAATATAAGAGAGAGCGGAAGGATGAAAAATATGAATAGAATATAAAGAAATCCTATTACCCTGTTCTTAGAAGTTATTAGTCCAAATTTCCTTGCGTATATCACTGGAATTTTCTTTAGTCCTGGCACGATTAAAAATAAGAACATGCCAATCAGATTGAAGAGAAAATGTACTAGTGCAATATTTAAGGCTGCTTCGGATTTGTTAAATGCGGCAATCAAAGCAGTAATAGTGGTGCCAATGTTAGAACCCACGATGTATGGGTAAATTTTGGAAGGTTTAATTTTTTCGGTAGCTCCTAAGGGAACAATAATGGTTGTAGTTATGGAACTTGACTGAATGATGGAAGTCATAACAGTTCCTAGAGTGAATGCATTGAAAGAATTTTTAAAAAACACACTTTCAAATTTTTGTTGTGCGGTTCCGATTAATTTTTCAGTAATTGTTTTAGAAATCAGCTTGATAGATGCAAATAAGGTTATTATTGATATTATTATCAATATGGATTTATGAGACACGATGTTGATTAAATAATCATTTAGTCTTCCAAGAAAATGTGGTTCGCTACCTTCTGGAGTTCTAGGACTAAGATTATCTATTCCAAAAAAATCTGTAATCGATAAAGATAGACCTGATAATATCTGATACTTCCATTCCAATGGAAATAGAACGGCAACTGTTAGTATATTGAAAAAGTCATGCATAACACCAGTAGCGATAGCATTTCTGAATTCTTTATTATTGGTAATGTAACTAAGAGAAATTATCGTACTGGTTAATGTTGTGCCGATATTGGCCCCCATGATCATGGGGACGGCGTTTTGAAGAGAAAGGCTGCCAGATGCTACAATTGCAACTATTAATGAAGTACTTGTTGAGCTACTTTGAATTACTGCAGTAATGAACAATCCGATAAATAAGCTGATAAACGGATTTCCTGTGACATCAAGTAAACTTTGAACCGTATCGTTACTGATTAGTTGAAACGTTGCTGTCATCAAGTCAAGTGACCAAAGGAATGCGCCAAGTGCTAAAATTAGACTTAGAACAAATTTAAGGTTGTTAGAATTGTTAGATGTATCTGTATTGTTCATATATGAGAATGCAAAATTATATGAATACTTGATACTGTATATTATGAAATTGTTAAGGATGTGAAGAAAATTAACTTGAAAGTGGCTTATATGTTAATACATTGTTAAAATTGGTTGTCGTAATAATTTTTACATTTGCAGGCATTTAAGAATTTAATTAAAATTAAAACATAATACAGTGGAATACGGTTTATACGATGTGTTGAAGCTTATTGGCGCACTTGGATTTTTCATATACGGGATGAAGGTGATGAGTGAGTCCATTCAAAAAGTTGCAGGGGATAAGTTGAGGAATGTAATGAGTATCATAACTTCTAATAGAGTAAGTGGTGTTTTTACTGGCTTTTTAACAACTGCAATTATACAGTCATCATCAGCTACTACTGTAATGGTAGTAAGTTTTGTTAATGCTGGATTATTAAAGTTACGTCAAGCGATAGGCGTTATTATGGGGGCCAATATAGGAACTACTGTTACAGCAGTTTTAATATTATTCTTAGGGTTTTCGAAATTTAGTGTCTCACATTATACTTTGCCAATCATTGCTTTTGGTTTTCCGTTACTTTTTGCTAAAAAAGCAGAATTGAAATACTGGGGTGAATTCATGATTGGTTTTGCTCTTCTATTCATGGGGCTTAGTGCTTTGAAAGGTTCTGTGCCTGATTTGAGAGGGAATCCAGAAATTCTTGAGTGGATTGTTTCATTGAATGATTTAGGGTTTGGTGCGATTATCATTGCAGTATTGATAGGTACAGTACTAACGGTTGTGGTACAGTCGTCAAGTGCAGCTATGGCTATTACCTTGATCATGTGTGACAATGGTTGGATACCGTTTGATATTGCTGCTGCTATCGTGTTGGGAGAGAATATTGGAACTACAATTACTGCGAATTTGGCAGCATTAGTGGGTAATGTTCATGCTAGACGAGCCGCTAGAGCCCATTTGCTATTTAATGTTTTGGGTGTCGTTTGGATGCTACTGATATTCGGGTTTTATATTAGTATGATTGATTCTATCATGGTTAGCTTTGGTCAGGGCTCACCGTTGAATGAAACAGGAGCTGTTAAATGGGGATTGACATATTTTCATATTAGTTTTAATATCATCAACACCTTCCTGATGATTTGGTTTATCCCTCAGATTGAGAAGGTGGTGATCAAAATGGTTAAATCAAAAGAAGATGAAGAAGATGATTATCACCTAGAATACATCAGTACAAATTTGATGAGTACTCCAGAATTATCTTTATTGGAAGCTCGTAAAGAAGTTGTTCAATTTGGTAAGCTTGTGAGGAAAATGCATAATTTTTCTATTGAGCTGATCGAGTCTGATAACGAAAAGAAAGTTGAAAAACTACTAAAGAAAATATCCAAGTACGAAGAAAGAACAGATGCACTTGAGGTTGAGATAGATGATTATTTGGTGAAAGTCGCTGAAGACAGACTGTCTGCATCATCTTCTGCTGAGATAAGGGCTATTTTGAGTATTACAAGTGACCTGGAGAGAGTGGCAGATATCATTTATAGGATGTCTAGAGATGCTAGTAAGAAGGTCAAGCAAAAAGTGGAATTTACTGCTAAGCAACTTGAGCACTTGAAGGCACTGTATACTTTGGTTGGTGAGTCAATAGACATCATGCAAGAAAATTTGAAAAAGAACTTGCCCGAGGTTACTATTGATGATGCACGTGAAATAGAAAATGCCATTAATGCAAAAACTAAAGAGTTGAACAAAGGGCATTTGAAAAAAATAGAAAGCAAGGATTACGATATCAAAACAGGTATTGCATACAGAGATTTAATTTTCTCTTTTGAGAAAGTTGGTGATCACGTAATCAATGTGACAGAAAACTTAGCTGATTTGAATTCTGAAGATTAAAATTGCTAAAAACGTTATAAACTATGAAAGCCAGTCATTTGACTGGCTTTCATAGTTTATAACGAATCTGAAATTTGATTTCAGATTTTTGATTGCCCAATATGGTTTCATTTCCAGAGCCGATCGCATTTACTTGTTTAAAATTGTATCGCCCATATTTTGCCCATAGCGTTAGCTTTCTATTAAGTTTATATTGTAGCATTATATAGTTTCTTGTGCCATTACCTGCATATGCTGGGATGGAGAAAGCATACAGCAAGTCTTTTTCATAATTGTACTGTCGATTTTCATAATCCTCCGTATCGAATATCGCAAAACGTGTACTGATTTTAAACTTAGATATCTTGATGTTTACATCTTGTGTCATAGAAAATCCCTGAGTACGTTGGGTTAAGATTTCATAATTACTGTATTGAACGCGTGATTTTAAACCGATATTGGCATGTAGATTGGCACTGATATTTCCTGATATTGATCTTTTGATACCTTCTTCTAGACTTTTGAGATTTTGGTTATCAATATTGATTGAGAGTGCCTTAGATTGTTGTCGATATTGAACGTAGAGGTTGACTTTTTTATTAGGTCTAAAATCTGCTTTGACCAAATACTCATATCCATCCGAAGGAGCGTCTACTCTGTATCTGAGCCATGGGAATATAAAGTAGTCATAATAAGCAGATAGAATTATTTTTCTGCTTGGCGAGACTTTTAGTCCCCAATACAACCCCATTTCGTTGATAGAACGTGAACCTTCACCAAAAGAACTTCCATAGAAGGAGTGATAGTTCTTGTTATAATTTCTGACCGAAAAGCTTGTAGAAATAATAGGGCTTAAACTACCCATGAATCCAGCTAGATAAGCCCACCCTCCAGATTTGGATATGGCAGCTTCGCCAAAAAATAGAAAGTTACGCCAATTGTAATTGGTGAAAAGTCCTAAGTTATAGTTGTATGATCCTTCAAATTCAAAGGCTCGATAGTTTACCGGTGTAATTTTGATTGGTGTTGCATAGTGTGTGTTGATCCAAGTCAACCCTGCCTGAAAATTCCTTGACTGGGTGTGATTGTAAGTGATGTTGAGTCCGTAGGATTGTTCTGTGATTTGTTTTCTGTTGTTGAGCTCCGTGTAGGTTCTGTGGAATCCAATATTTTGAATACTAGATATATATTCTTTTACGCTATTGCTGGTGTTTGTAACTTTGATATTTGCATCTTGATTGATCCTGGAGTAGAAAGGACTTATGTCGATGTTGTGCCCCAGTGTATAGGTGAACGCAGCACCTCGCATAAACCCAGATTCCAAAACAGAGCTGTAGGGGCGAATACCTGTGTTTCCTCTTTTGACTGTAGTGATAGTCTCTGCTCCTTTTCCGGGATTGAAACCAGAACCTACGACCAAACCTTGTCCAAATTGCATTTGATAATCTCCTATATTGATGGTCTTAAAATGGCCTTTGTTCTTTAGCGCTATATGGAAAGAATAGTAATCAAAGCCATATTGATTTTGGTTGGGGTTCCAAGTGATGCGTTCGCCTGCATCTTTTTCAAATGTAAGACCAATACTAAAATCTTTGGAATGACTACTTTGAAACCTACCATAGAGTTTTTGCGGTGACCCAAGATATCCTCCAGAGTCTGACCTTTTAAAGCCTTTTTTTTCTTCTAGTATCATCTCAGTGCGTAATAGCAAGTAGGTGTTTTCTTCATGGGTAATTCGCTGCATGAGATTACCCTGCGATGCTCTGTCTCCAGGAGATTTTACCACTACGAAGGGTCTAATTGCTTCTATAGTTCGTGAGTCAAAACCATTGATAACCTGTAGCTCGTAGATGGATAGCATAGGATCATGTTTATCCAAATAATCTAATAGATTGTTGGTTTGTAGGATATCGATCTGGTAGAGTGAGTTGAGTTCGTTGGCATTGGTATTGTTCAGATCAATTGGATTGAGATAAAGCTGATATAGAGATTCGTACAAGTCGTCGTAGTTGAGGTCTTCATCTGGTACCTGAAACATTTGTTCAACAAAAGATTGTATGTCAATGTCTGGTCGCTGTGGCTCTTGAGCATGTAGTGCCGACACTACAGCTATGGAAGTAACCAAAGTTGTCAATGCCCTTTTCATTCTTTGATTTGATAAGAAAATGAAACTTGATGAATACTGCCTAGATCAGGATGTAAGCCATATGCATAATCTGCATCGAATTTTTTCAATTTAAATCCTATTCCAAAATTGCTTTCGAATGGATTGTTCTGAAACCCCATCCGAAGGGCGATACTGTCGATGATGAAATATTCTAATCCAAAGATCAGGAAAGCTTGCTCATCAATGGACTTCTGAATCTCTGCGTTGATCATTAAACTAGCGTGAGGTCGGTAGCTTAAGCCAGTTTTCATGACAGTAGGGATTTGTTTATCCAGATTTTTAGATATGCGAGCTTGATTGATGTTAGATATGTGAGCGCCAAAGTATAGTTGATCGAAGATTTTTGCTTGTCCACCAAAGTCTATCATGAAAGTGCTGCTACTCCCTCCATTCTCAATGCTGATTTGGTAATAATCGATATTGATACCTAAACTGACCAAACCAAAACGGTTGCTAAAACCTATATTGGCTTGGTGTTCATTCAGTAAATCTCCTCCATATCGAAATACACCAACCCCAATTGTGCCATTCCAGAGAGGAGAAGTAGCGCCAACAGCAATACTAGATAGGTCTGCTAGACCATATTTGTTTTTGTAACTGGCGATAAGGTTGGTCGATTGTACATCAGCCAATGCACCAATATTGTTGAAGAGTGCCCAGGGATCGGAGATAGTAACAGAAGAACCTGCAAGAGCGGCTGATCTAGCGCCGATACTAAAATCACCGGTTTGAGAATAACAGTGTGGTCCAAGCAATACTATTGCAAGTAACAAGTGGTGGGTTGGTTTCATTACTATTAAGTTAATGGATAAAAATGGTTAAGTCAATGGCGTTTGTTTTTTGAATATTGCTAATCTTTACACAAACACATTACAATGAGCATTTCCTTGAATAGTATTCGTACCCATAAATCTTATGTTTTGATCAACTATGGGGAGAAATATGAATTTACGGTTGTTGAGATAAGAGGGGGAGATGAATTCATGCTCAAAGATGTCTGGACCTTGGACACTTACTTGATGTCTGAATTGATCGGGAGAGGTCGAGGCAAAGATTATAGCCTTTGGGAACGTTGATATCTTGATGTCGTTCTGATTCGCTAGCTGTCACCTGGTATGTAGGTTGGCTATATAAGTAACCCAATGGCTTTATTATGTCCGTTTGCCGTATTCAACTTGGTGGTATGATGCTTTTCTTGAATTTAAAGCAGTTTTAATCTTTGATTGAAAACCAAAAACTCTTCATATTATTTATAATTATGCTAGATTTAAATATTGAGAATTACAATCGGAATTTAGGATGGAAGTCAGAGGGTCAGTATTAAAAAGTATAGATGAGTTTGTAAGTACTATGCATTCAGCTAAGTATGATAAATGGAAAGAAAGTCTAACAGATGAGACCAAAGGAATTTTAAAAAATGTAGGCCCTCAAAAGTGGTACCCATTAAAAGATGGTGTAGTTGATCCAACTGAAAAAATGTGCTCCTTATGCTATTTTGACAGAAAGAAAGGTGCCTGGGAATCGGGTAGGTTTAGTGCGGAAAAGGGGTTGACGGGTATTTACAAGGTGTTTGTACTGATTAGTTCTCCTGCTTTTATGTTGAAAAGATCAAGTCGGGTAATGACTACATTTTATTCACCTACCAACATTGTGGTTGCTCATTCTACAGATAATTCGATGTTGCTACATGTCACGGAATTACCTGAAAATAGTGAATTGTTAGAACACCGAATCGGTGGTTGGATGGAAAAAGCATTAGAACTATGTGGTTGTAATGGTTTGGTTTTTAATATTACTAGTTCCTTGTCTAAAGGAGATCCATATACAGCGTATGATATTAGTTGGAAATAAAAAATAAAAAAACATAATTACAAAATCTAGTCTGCTCAGCGGTCTAGATTTTTTTTTACATTTTCATTCGAACTAATATTGCAGAATATTTGTAGTCACAATGGAAGAAGAGAAGAACGAGGATTTAGATAAAGAGCAGATTAACCAGTCGATTGCTTTATTGAAAAAGTTGAGTGAGGATGGTTTTTTACTAGATTCAATATCTGAAGAGCAGCGAGTTGAACTACTAAAAGCAGCAGGTAAGTTGTCACGACCTGATCGAGACGAATACCGTCTGCGTAAGAAGCAAGTCAAAAAGGAGAAACGCAATCGGATCGTTATTAACGAGCGTAAAGCCCGAGCTAAATCAGGTATTAGAACGGCTAGAGAATCAGACGTTTTCGAAGCGCCAAAAATGTTGTTGGTTCAAAATATCCCAAAGACGGAAGATAGAGTTTTATCTTCTCCTAGAAACTGTTACGTCTGCAAGACAGAATTTACCAAATTGCACCACTTCTATGATACGATGTGTGAAGATTGTGGTGACCTCAATTACATAAAGAGATTTCAAAAGGCAGACATGACCGGACAAGTTGTGTTGATTACTGGCTCTCGTTTGAAAATAGGTTATCACATCTGTCTGATGATGTTGAAATCCGGTGCTACTGTGATTGCTACTACAAGATTTCCAGTTGATTCTGCTAATAGATTTGCCAAGGAAGAGGATTACAATGATTGGAAGGACAGGTTGCATATTCATGGTTTGGATTTGCGACATATTCCGAGTGTGGAACTGTTTGCCAATTATGTAGAGCAAAATTTTGAAAGACTAGATGTAATCATCAATAATGCAGCACAGACCGTGAGACGCCCTCCTGGGTTTTATGGTCATATGATGGACAAGGAGTTAATGGCTTTTGAAGATTTGTCGAAGGAGTCACAAGTGTTATTGTCAGATCATAACGCATGTATCCAAGACCTATTGGCACATACACCAATGGAGGATAATAATGCTGCTATGCCTGTGACATGGCATGGGCAGGAACCAGGTGTTGGTATTCGCGCCTCAGCAAAGCTCTCGCAAATACCTTATCGATTTGATAATTCTTTGGAGGCAGCAGAAGTGTTTCCTGAAGGGAAGTTAGATGCAGATCTACAGCAAGTAGATTTGAGGAAAACTAATAGCTGGAGATTGAGGTTGGGAGAAGTTCAAACGGCAGAAATGCTAGAAGTTCAATTGGTTAATTCAGTAGCGCCATTTGTATTGATCAACAACCTTGTCGGTTTGATGAGAAAGGATTTTACAGGGCAAAAACACATCATCAATGTATCGGCAATGGAGGGTAAGTTTCATCGATTCAAGAAAGAAGATCGCCATCCACACACTAACATGGCCAAGGCGGCATTGAACATGATGACGCACACTTCTGCTAGTGATTTTGCCAAAGATGGTATCTATATGAATGCAGTAGATACCGGATGGGTGACAGATGAAGATCCGGTAGAGTTGGCTAAGAAAAAAGAAGATGAGCATGATTTTCAACCCCCATTGGATATAGTGGACGGTGCTGCACGTGTGGTAGATCCGTTATTGGATGGTATCAATACTGGCAAGCATTGGTGTGGTAAATTTCTGAAAGACTACTTTCCAATCGACTGGTAATGTTTGATAAACGCTATTTCTATCTAATTGAATTTCAATATCTAGGTTATAGATATCACGGTTTTCAAAAGCAACCAGATGTCAAGACGGTACAGTATATGCTCGAACGGACATTTAATTACGTCTTGGGGCATAAGGATTTTAAAACTTTGGCATCTGGGCGTACAGATGCTATGGTATCTGCGAATCAAGGGTATTTTGAACTCTTTATGAAAGAGGAGTTGGATGTAGATGAAGTTTTTAAGCTTCTAAACATCAACTTACCTTCTGATATCAGAGCCTTAAGCATGGTAGCGGTTGATGAGAAATTCAATGTGATCCAAAGCCCGAAAATAAAGGAGTATATCTATTTGTTTTCTTTTGGGGAAAAGAACCACCCTTTTGCCGCACCTTATATTTGCAATATCTCGGGTGAATTGGATATAGAGACAATGACCATGGCTGCCAAGAAGTTTGAAGGTCATTACAATTTTCAGAATTACGTTTACAAACCATCCGAACATACTGTGTTGGAGCGCACGATTGACCATTGTGAGATTAAGAAGAACGATATCTATACGGCTAATTTTTTTCCAGAGCAGAGTTATGCCCTTGTAGTACGAGGAGCAGGGTTCATGCGGCATCAGATTAGGTTGATGATGGGAACCTTGATAGAGCTGGGGCGTCAGCAAATCTCCATCGAAGAGTTTGATCTGTCTCTCATTTCCAAAAGAGCGGAACCTTTTACTTTTATTGCGCCAGCCTCTGGTCTGATCTTAAATAGTATTGATATGACGAAATAGGTCATTAATCGAAACGATTTTTAGTTGCGACACTAAATATTTTATCTTTCCGTTGTTCAACCAAACAAATCAAGACAAGATGAAAAAAGTATTAGCATTTTTATTATTGGGGTTTATTATTATTTCATGTGATGAAGTAGAGGATATTGGTTCGGGAAAGACAGTGAATTTAGAGATTCCTGAAGCATTTACAGTAGATATTCCAGATGAGTTGAGTACCTCAGAAAGGAACTCTAGTACCAGAGTTTTGGAAGACGCGACTATTTCAGGAGAAGATATTTATCACGGAGTAAGAGGTTTTATTAAGCTAGGTGAAGGATCAGCTGAGATCTTAGAAGAAATCATGAAGGTGGCAGTTATAGCCAGTGCTGTTGATGCGGATGAATTTACTTACGTAAGCGAAGATGATTTTCGTGAAAAAACTTTTCTGTTTACTGAAAATGTGAACCATGCTGGAGTTGAATATGAATTCGAGATGTTGGTGACGGATGAAGATGGTTCTTCAGCTATTCAAGTGTTTTGGAGTCTAAACCCAATGCAAGGAAAGGCAGTATTGAGTCCATATAATCTGGATAGAATAGGTAATGAAGAGGTGCCAGACGCCTTGTTTCAAATTGATTATGAAGAGAATTTGGACAAGTCTGTTCAACAAATGACAGTTCATATCGTTGGATTGGCTGAAGAAGATGAAATCAACAATATGAAAATGAAGGTGATTAAAACAGGAGATATTGTAGAAGTCTTCGGGAATGCTAATCTCCCTAATTTTGAGATAGTAGGTTTTTTGGATAAAGCTGATAGAAACTATGCTTTTAGAGCAAGAGCAGATGAAACTACTAACATAGCGGTAGCTGAGGTAGCATTACCATTGTCGTCTGTAACAACTAACGATATGATGGAAGAGTATTCGGTTTATAATGTGTTTGATAGAGCAATAGAGATCCAATTAGAGAAGCTTGAAGTTGATATTTCACAGGCAACAATTGACGCATGGTTGGCTAATACTCAACCTCCAGGATATTTCAATGAAGTGGATGGGTTCTTAGGAGCTGGTAACATGCCAGAAGGGAAAGGTTTTACAGCAGAATTTTCTGACCTATCTGATTTGTCAGCGTATGCGCCCAAAGATGTGGCCGATATGAAACTTTCATTTTTTGAATGATATACAAGATAACTTGACAGTGAAAGGTGTGCTTTTTAGGAGGTACACCTTTTTTGTTTTCGAAATATTGTTGTTTATTGGATGTTGAAAGACGATTGAAAATTATCTCATCCTTTTTGGGAGAAATGTCAATCATGATCTATCGCTAAACTGGTTTTTTTGAGTAAAATTTTGATATGAAAAGAGGAATAACACTTTTAGTCGCCATAGCTACAATGGTTGCTTGTACACAACAAAACAAAATGAATGAATCAACTGAGGGAGAAGATACTGCGGTGACGCAAGATGTCTTACCAACTTGGGAGGCTACTTTGTTTTTTAAAGGAGACGATTTATTAGGAGAAGGAGCGATATGGAACCATAAGGCAAATCAATTTTGGTATATTGACATAGATGGAAAAAAGCTACAAGTGTTAGATCCAGTGACCAAAGAGCAAAGAGATTATCAACTGAATGAGAAAATAGGGACGGTAGTACCAACAAGTGGTAATAGAGCTGTTGTAGCCTTGGAAAGTAGTTTGAGCTACTTAGATCTAGACACAGAAGAGTTGGAGTTAATATTCAATCCTAACGAAGGTTTGGTTGACATGAGATCTAATGACGGTAAATGTGATCCGATGGGAAGATTATGGTTTGGTTCGATGCACAAAAAATCACCGGATAAAAATGGAACCTTGTATCGTGTACAATCAGATGGTGACATCAAAGTAATGCTTGATAGTGTGAGCATCTCTAATGGTATTGTTTGGTCATTGGATTCGACTCGATTGTACTACACCGATACACCAAATGGTTATCTTCGTGTATTTGACTATGATGCAGTGTCAGGAGATATTACAAATGAAACGAAAGTAGGAGATTTTGCGAAGTATGGGTATCCTGACGGTAGCACCTTAGATGCAGAAGGTATGCTTTGGGTATGTATGTGGAACGGTGGTAAGGTATTAAGAATGAA
>JAOPTS010000083.1:0-64999 GCA_051531955.1 Reichenbachiella sp. | reverse complement strand
TTGGCTGCAAACCAAGATGCAGCAGGCTTGTCTTCATACCAGACACCTGACTGGAGAACCAAATCCAGTTTGATCACCGGCTGCTGGCCTGCCTCTAAAGAAAATAAAGTAATTGCACTATTGGTTGCCGACTCTTGAACTGATGGCAATCCCGGATACTCCAACAATCCAGATGCTGGAGCTACTGTCCTATCTATCATTTAGCTAAGTCCTCAGTGCTTTCTTCTTTGTCAAAGTTGAATAATAAAGAAAATCTAATGGTCTCCGCTAATGGATGATCTTGCTCAGTTGGGATTAAATAAGAAAAGTCAATTCCGAATTTTTGATATCTAAAACCAACACCCAATGTAAAATATTGACGACCACCTTTATTATCATTTTCATAAAAATACCCAGTTCTTGCAGAGAATAACTCACGGTACCAATACTCAGCACCAAACCCAATCATGATCTCTTGCATCTCTTCTGGAAACCCGTCAGGTGCATCATAAAATGAACCCACCATTCCGCTAATCAAATTTCTATCCGGATCTTTACCTCTTGCTATTTCTTGCTTCCCTGTTTCAGGATCTATAGTGGGAGTACCATCTTCATTAAAAGCATATACTGGAGGTGTTGGCACCAATAGTTTATTGAAATCAACTGCAAAGGTCAAAGTATTGAATGGGTCTAACTCCAATTTTAATGCGGTACCCAGTCTCAAATTAACTGGAATAAAGTCTTCAAATTCTTCTGTACTGTAGGTGATTTTACTTCCTATATTAGAAATGTGTGCACCTAAAGAAAAGTCTCCTTGTGTACCTCTAATGCTAATGTCCTTGATATAATAGGTCCCAATATCTACTGCAACACTCTGTGCGGGCTGACTCAACCCTGTCACACTACCCGCCAAATTGGACCAGATGTATCTTGCTGTCACTCCAATCCCTAAATTTTCACTCAACTTTCTTGAGTAGGTTCCATCAAAAGCTACTTCTCTTGGGTTTTCGGTCCCTAAGCTTCCTCCTGTATCATTGGTCAGTTGAATCTCACCTAGATCAAAATATCTCATCGATATAGCAACCGTCTGAAATCTATCTATCTTATAAAAACCTGACAAATAAATCAATGACATGTCGTCAACGATCTTGGCCAACCATGGAGAGTAAGAAATAGAAGCTCCATATTTATGATCAATAAAAGCCAACTTACCATTGTTCCAATGCACACTATTCGCATCAGCAGTTGTGGCTACCCCGACATCACCCATCCCTGATGATCTAGAATCTGGCGCAAAACCAAGAAATGGAACTGCTGTAGTAATTACCCTTCTCGAAGTATCCTGGCCATTTATTACGCCAGATTGGCCCATTACATACTGGCTACTCACTGCCAGCAGTATCACCAATATTATCCTTGTCACCTTAGTATTCATATTTCTTGTTGTTGTTGCACTTCATTCTTAATCCGCAATCAAGAGCTTTCTTTGCTTGGCACTTTCAGCACCATCCAACGAGCTCTTTACTACGATCTTATAAAGATAGATTCCTTTTTTCAAATTATTCCCATTCGCATCCTTACCATCCCACTTGATATTGAGTGTGGTTGGTGTATCAAGGAAACGGTAGCTATTCCTGATTATTTCTTGACCCTGCAAATTAACCACGGAAAGTACGATATCCAATTGTTCGCCCAAACGATCATGAGAAAAACTAAAAGTTGTATGATCAGACATTGGATTTGGGTAATTCATAACATTGGTCAACAGTATTCCATTACCATCCGTTACGACAAAATCAATCGTTGACTCTGACCTGTTGTTATAAGTATCATAAGCCACTATCGACAATTGATGCTGGCCTGGCGTTAAATTATCCATTGGGTAGAGTATCCATCCTTCTTGGTAAGTATCCAATGAGGCGGTGTAATATTGATTCATTAACAAGGCTTCCTCTTCATCCAAATACATGATCAGATCATTGCCAAAACTGGCTTTGGAGATGTTGATTCCGTGCTGGTCAGACAGTTTCACTAGCAACATGGCATCTGGCCCAACTTTACCTCCATTGACAAAACCGGTATTGTTCATGAATATTTCTATCTCAGGAGGAGTATTATCCTTATCGGTTATTGATGCAGATCCTCCTACATACAAATCATCATAATAGCCATTAGCCTCCTGTGTCTTGGATTCATTGACTGCATACAAGCTGATTTTGCCCAACCCTATAGAGTAATCAATATTCTTAGGAATGATCAAATCGATTTCAAAGACTCCTTCTATGACACTAGCTTCTCCTTGAAACAAATACACATCATTTTGGTTATAAACCTCTGGGCTACAACCTATCTCATCTCCCAATGTTTGGAATTGGGATGGCTTGTCAAACACTGTAACGAACACACTCCCGTTGAAGCTTTCATCCACTGCCTCACCATAATTAACCACTCCTTTCAAATTGTACTTACCGAGGGCTTTCAAAGTATCCTGTTCTTCTAATGCCAAACTATTGATAGCTGTTATTTCAATTCTTTCACTAGGAAATACTAAACTCATACTTGCATCTCCCAATAGAGCATAGTTCCTATTTTTTGGCCCTTCCAAACTATTATTCTTGGTCTCTCTCATCAAATCTCCTAGACGTTTTATTCCGCCATTTTCCTTTTCAAGAAGTGCCGTATAAAAAGCCTCATTCAACAAAAAATTAGAGCTAGCGTATACTGGTCTCGTAGAAGTTAGCATGGCTACTGCCCCTCCATTAGGATGTAAAATCATTTGCTCTCCTCCAGATACTAGTCCAGGGTCATCATACTTCCCAAATTGACAGGTAGCCGTAATGAAAAATGGCAGTAGTAACCTATTGGACAAATCAGCAATAATTTCATCATTGAACAAATTTTCGTCCGCCAGCTTGTCTTCTCTTCCATGACCCGTATAGTTGACAATTAACGACCCTTTTGCAATGGCCTCCACAAAAGCTGCTGTTGCCTTAGGGGCATCTTGATTCGGTTTGATACCAGTCTGTTCATAGGCATCCAGATAGATTTTATTTACATTAAATTCCTTGGCCGAAGATTCAATCATACCACTGAAAATCTCCGCATGTTTTTGATGGCTATTGTCATCTCCATCATCAGCAATAAATACGATACTGTTTCTCCAATTTCGATACGACAAACTACTCGATTCATAGTGTATCATTTTGTTGACATACTGCGCCACCTCTTCCACAGTCTTTGCGGGTATTCTTCCCACTCCAATTTCCATGGTGTGATCACCAGCTTCATTTTCAACCCATTCACCTTCATCTTCATCCATGAATCCGTAAAAATCTTCGGACGAATAGCTGAATATTTTATGTACTGAGTTTCTGGCTTGATACAATGGCACCAGATTTCTATCAAATATTGCCCTATCCTTGTAATCATAAGATCCATCGCCGACAAGGGTTACATATTTGAGTCGGTCATGCTTGATATACTGATACCTTATAAAATCACGAATGGCGACCAAATCTTGTCTGCCAGATGAAAACTCATTAAATATTTCACTTACTAAAACCACTTGCGTTAATAATCCATCTTTCGCCAATCTAAAGTTGGCGCCTTTTTGAACTTCAGATTCGAAACTCCCGATGGTGATATAAATAACATCAGCAGCTGCCAAATCATGCAAATTTTGATTGATAACCTGTCCTATTATAATGGGCTGTATTACACTTTCCTCCTCAAAGGCGACAAAGGATTGATATGAAAACTCTGAGAAAAACTCTCCATTGCTGCCGTCAAGGACAAACTGCTGCACTCTGGTATTTGTCGGATCAGAAATATTCCAAATATGATCATTGGCAGCCATACTTGCTATGGAAAATGATGACTGCATTTCTTCTTGTACAAATGTTATTACACCAATTTCAACATCCAAATGCCGAGTTGTTTGCACATCTACAAAATCTAAATACCCTCTGGCATTGCCCGATGATATATTGAAATCTACCTCTACTGTCATGACATCTCCAGTTGGGCTAAATGCTTCCAAACTCAAGGTGTCTAATTGGATATCGGCAAGAGTCGTATATTCATTACCCGATACTGGACTCATCGTTATCTCTCCCATCCTTGTTCCGTCCACTGAGACCTCATAAGAAGACGCAACGGTCGCTTCTGATACCACTCTCACAAAAGCTTTCAAAGCTGCACCTGCAACCATACCAGTGGTTGAAAAAGTGATACTTGCCTTGGTGCTGCTATTACTGAATCTATCTCCAAACCATTCTCTCCCACTTTTCAAGATGTTGTACTCATCTATCTGATATTCCTGCAACGATTTGTAAGTACTGGTTTTTGAATCACCAACATTACCTGCCACCATCGTCTCCATAGACTTTGCTGGCTCATCTTTAATAGTTACAAAATAGAAAGATGAATCAGTATATATATTTTTATCAGAATAAAAGCTACCCGATGTAGGGTCAAAATTTAATTGATCTGATGACTTACCATAAAATAGAATATAATCCCCATCATCAAATGAATCATCCCCAAGACCTGAGGCATAAATTGCATTCTCTAATAAATCGTCAGGTCGAGAAGTGCTATTCAGTTGGGGCAGCATGCCGTTATAGCCATTGCCATATACTGCTAAGTGACTTGCCTTGATGGCTTGTCTGTCTATTCCCAGCTTGTCAACAAACGCGGCATCAATTTTATACACTCCTTCTGACAACACCGCTACTTTATACCAATCCCCTGAACTCAACACGGATTGACTTGAGGCAGCCCCACTCATTAAAAGGGCCATTATTAAGCAGAATATGAATTGTAGATTTCGCAATTTGTTACTTATAGATGATGAGAACGTTCCCAATTGAGATTTATTGAATGACTCAACCTTTCTTGGTAGTCATGTTGACAAAAATAGACGTTACAAAATAGAAAATCACGATAAAAGGGAGTGCAATAAACTGATATGTCGCAATCGCAATAAGAGATACCACTATGACCAAATATCTAGCTTCATTTCCTTTGATAGCAAAGTTTTTAAATTTTAAAGCAATAAGCTTGACATCTGTGATCAGTAAGCTCGCCATCACTACCGAAATCCCTGCTACTATATATGGATTACTCAGTTGTTGCCCAACCCATCCACTACTATCAAACAAGGGCAGGGTACATAAAAAAAGTGCGTTTGCTGGCACAGGCAATCCATAAAAACTATCACTCTGACGTGTATCATTATTGAACTTGGCTAACCGCAGTGCTGAAAAAATAGCGATGATGAATGCCACATAGGGTAGATAGATTACCTCAGTATTGACTTCAATCATTTTGTACATCAAAAAAGCGGGTACCAGACTAAACGACACCATGTCGGCCAATGAATCCAAATCTTTGCCGATCATTGAAGTAGATTTCATCATTCTGGCAGCAAACCCATCAAAGAAGTCTGCGATCCCAGATAGGAACACGTAATAAATGACATACTCCAAATTACCTTCGAATATTTGTATCAATGCCAGGCAACCAAAAAACAAGTTAGCACTTGTCAGTGCATTGGGGATAAAGCTTCGTCCAAACATATCTATTTATTAACAGCGCAAAATGGATTACTTACTTTCTCCTTGCCCACCGTGGTTTCTCCACCATGCCCTGGATATACGACCATATCATCCGATAGGGTAAACAATTTTTCATGGATACTTTTAATCAACACATCAAAATCACCACCTGGCAAATCTGTTCGACCAATACTACCATCAAACAACACATCTCCGCCGATACAAATATTTTGATCTTTGTTGACCAATACTACATGACCTGGTGCATGTCCAGGCGTAAACAATACTTCCATTTCGGATTTTCCAAAACTCACCGTATCACCTTCCTCAAAAAAATCATCTGCTGTGGAGCTTTTGAAGTTTTGAAAACCATAAGCAGGCGCATAAACTTCTACAGATTTGAGCGTTGCTTCATCTTCTTTATGAATAGTGAGTGTCACATCGTAATGATTTTTGACAAACTCATTACCAAAGACGTGATCAATATGACAATGCGTATTGATCAACTTCACCACTTTTAATTCATTCTCCTTGATGAAAGTCACGAGTTCATCCCTTTCTTCATTTTCATAGCACCCAGGATCAATAATAATAGCCTCTTTGGTCTCATCGTAGAGGACATAAGTATTCTCCATAAAAGGATTAAAAACGAAATTTTGAATATGGATCATATTATTAAATATAAGTCTGCAAATTTGAGTTCAATTTCAACGCACAAATATATCAATCTTAATTGAAGGATTTTCTTATAATAGGACACGGACTCGCCGGCGCGATACTATCTCATGATTTACTAGATCAGGGTCATAGTATCACGGTCATCGACAATCCACAAAACAATCATTCGTCTACCGTGGCTGGAGGACTATACAACCCTGTCACAGGGCGGAAAATGATCAAATCATGGATGACCGATGAGCTCTTTCCGCTCATTGAGCCCACCTATAGGAGATTAGAAAAAAAACTTGACGCAACATTTTTACACCCTATTGGTATCTATCGGCCATTCGTCAATGTAGAAGAACAAAATGATTGGGAAGGAAAGTCTACTGATGAAAAATTCAAACCTTTCATCAAATCCATTATCAAAGAAAAAACACCCCAAATAGACCTCAATGACGATTTTGGAGGAATTCATCTGAAAGTATCTGGTTACGTTAACGTTCCGGAATTTCTACTAGCTAGCAAAACTTTTCTTGCTAAGGAAGGCTTTTACCAGGAGGAAGATTTTATTGAGAGTGAATTAGAAATTAATTCATCACATATCAGCTATCGCAATGAGGAGTATCGTCGGCTGATATTTTGTAATGGAATCAAAGCCCTCGAATCCAACCTATTTCATTGGGTGCCACTCAGGCCAGTCAAGGGGGAAGTACTCAAAGGGAAAATGGACAAAACAATCCAAACGATCTATAATAGAGGCGTATTTGTCCTGCCATTCCAAAAGCATCTCGTGCGTATTGGCTCTAATTATCAAAATCAATTCGAAGATTTAGAGCCGACTGAAAAAGCGAAAAATGAAATCTTAGAAAAATTGTCAAAACTAACTTCGGAACCAATAAAAATCGTCGATGCAATAGCGGGAATACGACCAGCAACAAAAGACCGTCGTCCGATCATTGGAAAACACCCCGATTATGAACATATTTATATGTTTAATGGATTCGGCTCCAAAGGTGTGTCTCTAGTTCCATATTTCAGTCAAAATTTATTGATGCATTTGGATTCTAATATTGACATACATCCAGAGGTCAATTTGAACCGTTATTATAAATTATATAGTAAAATTTGAAGAAAATACTTGTCATAGCGTTCTTGATGCTTACTGTTGTCACAGTATCCTCTGCTCAATATCAAAGGTCCACCTTTGGTCAAAACCGCGTGCAATACAAGAATTTTGATTGGTACTATTACGGAACGGAAAATTTCGATGTGCATTTTTATGCACAAGGTGAGGATTATGCCAAAGTCGCAGTTGATTACCTTCAAGAAGAGTTCGAGGTGATCACGGATCTTATTGGCTATGCTCCTTTTTCCAAGACAGAAATATTTATCTACAACTCTCATTCGGATTTCTTACAAAGTAATATCGGAGTGGGGGCCCCCACTTTTTCGATAGCAGGAGAAACCAAGTTCATCAAACTACAAGTTGAGATTGCGTACCCTGGCAGTATGGAGGCCTACAAAAAAGAGTTGAGGTATAAAATATCTAAAATGCTATTGGATGACATGTTGTTTGGCGGCAGTCTAGCTGAGATGTTCCAGAGCAACTATTTACTCAACCTTCCTCCATGGTTCATTAATGGTGCGGCCAACTATATGGCCTATGGTTGGGATATCACCATGGACGATTATGTCAGGGACTATTTAGTAAAAAAGAAGATTCAAAAGTTCTCTAAACTAGAAGGAGAAAGAGCAACTCTTATTGGTCAATCCATTTGGAATTATATCTCAGTCAGATACGGCAATAGCAATCTTAGTAACATCCTTAACCTCACACGAATCATTCGTAATACGGAGCACAGTATCGCCAGTACTTTAGGGATTTCTTTTCGACAATTCATGTATGATTGGGCAGAGTACTACGGCATCCCGAATGAGCAATTGGACGAGTCCTATATCACTCCTGACAAAGACGACAAAATAATCAATATTACTGGAAAAGTGACCAAACTGACTGGGCTCAAGATTAGCCCAGAAGGAAATAGGTTAGCTTATGTTCAAAATTACAAGGGTAAATACAAACTCATCATACGTGACATCAAAAGTGGGAAAGAAAGAGTGGCTCTCAAAGGAGGCTATCACTCTATTGATCAAGAGGTCTCGTACAAACTACCGCTCATTGACTGGATCGATGAGGACAACATTGGAGTTGTTCAAAATTCCTATGGCAAAAACTTCCTGGTCACCTACAATATCACCGACCGCTCCAAACAGCGTAAACCACTTGCCCGATTTAATCAAGTCAACCATATTGATTTCAACGACAATGGCAAACTCGCCATTATCAGTGCAGACATCAAGGGTCAGACAGACCTCTACCTTATTAGTATGAAACGAAATGCTGTCAAGAGACTAACCAAAGACAGCTGGGATGATTTGTATCCGCAATTTATCCCTGGCACTGACGCTTTTGTATTCAGTTCGAACCGAACCAATGATACGCTCAACATCACCACTCCTGAGGTCAATGAAATGGGAGAGATTCTAAATCTGTTTGCCTATGACCTAGACACAACTACCAACATCCTCTACAGGATGACCAATACTATCAGTAATGAAATCTACCCCGTACCTGTCAATGCTGAAAATGTCTTCTTCCTGAGCGATATCAAAGGCATTAACAATTTGTACAAATATGATTTTAGTGATAGCCTCTACAGACAAGTTTCCAACTTTAAAACGAGTCTCAAACAATATGATGTCAACCCATACACCAGTGATTTAGCATTTTTGATGCTAAACAAAGGTAAAACCAAAATTTACTTAAATGAGAATTATGATTGGGACCAAAGCATGTTCACTCCGCCTACTCTCCGGCATCAAGTCAAACAAGTAGAGTACATCCGAAAACGTCGTGAGGCTAGAGCTATCAAAGAGCTCAAAGAAAAAGAGAAACAACTAGCCGCAGGTGTAGTATATAGTGATACCGTCAGTATAATCTTAGATTCATTACAAGCTGATTCTCTAGCTGCTCAACCAATGGATAATTTTATAGACACAGAAGATTATCAATTTGAAGATGAAGTGGATGAGCAAAAACCAACTGATGAAAATAGATTCTCTTTCCTCTCAATTTATGAAAAAATAAAAAAAGAGCCTGAGGTAACAGGCCCGCAAGCATTCGAAACTAGCTTTAATACGGACAACTTTATTACGTCATTTGCCATAGATCAATTTAGAGGGTTTGGCATCTTGGTTGAAACACAAATTTCAGATGTCTTAGAAAACCATAAATTCAACGGCGGATTCTTAGCTATCACTGATTTCAAAAGTGGAGACGTTTTTGCGGAATACACTTACCTCAAAAATCCTATCGACTATCGTTTCAGGTATGATAGAAATGTCTATTTCATTGATGAAACCAGGAACTCCAATCAAGATTTAGATCAAGAAATAGTTCAAAAGTACAAGATGAATACTTTTACCGTTGGTGCTGGATTACCTCTAAGTGTCTCTTCTAGATTCGAAGTGGATGGGTTTACAAGTTTCACTAACTACAACAACCTCAACCCCAATGTACTTGCAAATCCAACAGCCGGATCATCAGGCGTTATTGAAGATTCTGAAAATGCTTATGTAGGTACTCGAGGATCTTGGGTGTTTGATAATACCTTGTCTAGTGGACTTAACCTCTTTGAGGGAACTAGAGGTAAAGTCTCATTCGAACATTTTCAATGTCTAACAGACAACTCTAGAAGCTTTAGCAATTTTAATATAGACCTTAGGAGATATCAAAAAATCCATCGAGAACTAATCATTGCTGCAAGAGTATACTATGGTGCCTCCTTTGGCAATCGACCTAAAACCTACATGCTTGGAGGTATGGACAATTGGCTTTTCAATGAAAAGGATAATGAGGACCAGATAGGAACCCCTTTATACTTTAGTAATTATAAAGATAATTCAGATTTGCTTTTTGCAGAGTTCACCAACCTTAGAGGCTTTGACTACAACAGATTCAGTGGCAACAATGTTTTAGCGATGAACGCCGAGCTTAGGTTTCCAGTGGTCAAATACTTCACAAGGGGCACGATCAAATCAAACTTCCTGAGAAACCTACAGTTTATAGGGTTCTATGATATCGGGTCAGCTTGGACTGGCCTATCTCCATTCAACGAGGATAATTCTGTAGACACCAAAGTGGTCAAAACAGATGGTTCCTTATTCGAGGCAGTCATCAAAACAACCCGAAACCCATGGTTACAAAGTTATGGGTTTGGCACTCGGACCGTCTTGATGGGGTATTATCTAAGACTCGATTTTGCTTGGCCAATAGAGGATTATCACACGGGCGACATGAAATTTTACCTCACTTTGGGGTATGATTTTTAGTTAGCACACCCTTTCCAATCCATAAGACTATTTTATTTGTTAATTTCGCATATGACAAGATCAATGACGGGATATGGTATTGCACGATTTGAAAATGAACAAATTAGCATTACAGTTGAAGTAAAGGCATTAAATTCAAAATTTTTAGACATCATTGCAAAAGTGCCCAAAGAAGTTGCTCCATATGAGGGCGAGCTTAAAAAGCTCGTAACGACTAGTCTTGTTCGAGGGAAAGTGAACCTCAACATTGAGCTATCCTACAAGTCCAATAGTAGCCAAGCTAGCAAAATCAATCCAGAGCTATTCCAGCTCCATAAAGAACAAATATTAAAAGTAACAGAAGGAATGAAGCTGAGTGATGCAGATATATTTCAAAGTATCATGAGAATATCGGAAATCTACATCTCCGAAGATCAGCAAGAAGACTTACTCGACCCTGATGTATTGAAAAGACTCACACAAGAAGCACTCGATAAGTGTGTTGAATTCAGAGTACAAGAAGGTAAATCAGTAGAAACTGCCCTTGCGCTGTTTGCCAAGCGCATCAATGACAACCTTGAAATGATAAAGGTCAAGGATCCAGAAAGAGTAGTCGCCCTCAAGGAAAGGCTCATGGAAGGTCTCAAGGAACTAGAAGCCAATGACAAACTTGATGAAAATAGATTCGAACAAGAATTGATATTTTACATCGAGAAATTAGACATTATGGAAGAGATCGTAAGGCTGTCCAATCATCTTGTATATTTTCATGACACCCTTTCTGAACAAGATTCTCAAGGCAAAAAGTTAGGTTTCATCAGTCAGGAAATGGGACGTGAAATCAACACCATTGGGTCAAAAGCCAATAACGCTGATATCCAAAAGCATGTCGTAGATATGAAAGATGATCTAGAGAAAATCAAAGAACAGGTACTGAATATCGTATAATTCCTAACTCTATCATTTTCAATAACTAGGAACATCGATTAAGATTCTATAAAAGTAACAGCACAAAAAAAGCCTTGATCAATGATCAAGGCTTTTTACTTTTTTTATTATTTCTATTAGTTCAATTTGAACGTAATAGGTAAAATCATTCTTACTTTAACTGGACGACCTCTTTGCTTACCTGGTGTCCATCTTGGTGCGTTTTTAAGAACTAGAACAGCTGCTTCATCACACCCAGCTCCAATACCTTTAATTGCTCTTACCTCAGTAATTGTACCGTCCTTGTCTACAACAAACTGAACAAATACTCTACCTTCAATACCCATTCTTCTTGCTTGGTTTGGGTATTTCATGTTCTTACCAACATACTTATAGAAAGCACCCATTCCGCCCGGAGGGCCTGGTTGCTCTTCAACGATATCGAAAATCTCATCAGCAACCTCTTCTTCTGGCTCCTCTTCGAATACGATATCCTCAATTACAGTGTCTTCAGTGATTTCCACATCCAATTCTATTTCAATCTCTTCTTCGATCTCTTCCTCATCCGGAATCTCTATGATCTTTGGAAGTTCAATTTTCGGTGGTGGGGGTGGCGGTTGTACTGTTGGAGGAATCTCCATAATGTCCTCAAAATCATCATTTACTTGCCCCAAATCAACTAACGTCCCTTCATCATAAAATTTCCATTCAAATGCTGTGATGATGAGCGCTAAACTGATAGCAAGACCGATGTTGAAAAACATCCCTGCTTTCCTTTCTAGGGATATTTTAGGATTCTTTTTTAGCTCCATGCCGTGAATTTTAGTTCTCTCGTTGTTTTCTTTTGCAATGCTTGCAATGTCAAATATACACAGATCGCATACATTTCCATATTTATTAATTCTTTTTCAAGGTCTTTAGTAAAATAAATGCTGCTAAACCTCCAAGGACATCAACCAACGCATCCAAAACATCCATGCTTCTACCTGGCACATAGGCTTGTAACACTTCAGTAAGAAACGCAAAGCTGAACAACAAAATAAAGGGAATGTAAATATTCACCTTAAATTCACTCAACAACATCAAACCCATCCAAATGGCAAAGACAGAAAAATGAGCTACTTTATCAAAATGAGGAATCTGATCTAACCAAGAGGGCTCTCCGCCTCCAGATCGCAACAATAAAAACAGGATGGTCAATGACCATCCTATAAACAATACCTTATAATATTTTGGCTCTATTGATAAAAGCGCTTTGATCATTGACCAATCAATTCTTTGTATGCATCAGCAGACAATAAACCTTCGACTTCACTAGTATCAGACATTTTTATTTTGATCATCCACCCTGCATCATATGGGTCTGAATTCACCAATTCTGGCTCCCCTTCTAACTCCTCATTGAATTCGGCAACCTCACCAGACAAGGGCATGAATAAATCAGAAACAGTTTTCACAGCCTCGATGGTTCCAAACAACTCACTCTTTGCTATGGTTTCTCCCTCTGTCTCTATTTCCACATAGACAATATCGCCCAACTCTCCTTGTGCAAAAGCAGTGATACCAACAGTCGCAGTATCTCCATCTATACTTACCCACTCATGATCAGCGGTGTACTTTAAGTTATCTGGAATATTCATTTTTGATTAATTTATGTTGACAATCATTTGACACCAAAAATAGACTGAAATTCTTAATTTTCGCTCCCACTATTTATAATATCTGACAGAGAATGGTCCTTATCTATTGTGCGAGACTAAATCGCACTTGGATACCAAATGCCGTATTGGTACGTTCGTAAGAACTGGAGATTTTAGGTAGGTTTTTATCCCAATTGTAATACATCGTTATATTGAGTTTGTCATTGACCACATAACTGACAGTTGGCCGCAATTGGTAGCTGATGTTTCCCTCCGTCACCGTACTGACATCTTCAATTATCCGTTGGGTAGTTTGGGTGTCTCGAACCGTAAAACTCAATCTAAATTCAATCTGATTGTCCAACGTAACTGTTCTACCCTTAATCTTAAACGGAATCTTCATTTTGTCTTTGGCTATACCAAAATCAAAGGAGAAATTGTCACTTTTCAACTCTGTCAACTGCGTATTAGAAAGGTCAAAACGCAAATTCCTTTCTCGTCCGTATTCTATCTTGGCAGTAATCATGTTCTTAGTTCTAACATTGAGTCCAATCAAAGGAGAAAAACGCTCTAAAATGTCCACTTGGTTAATGATGTAGACCGGAACCAAATTACCATCGTCCCCCGGTTCAGAAGCCAATGGATAATCAATAATATCATTGGTCAGCTCTAACAAGGCCACATCAGAATATCGAGCGGAACTTGAATACTGCGACAAATTAAAGGTGGAAGAATAGGCATGTGTCAAATTAATTGATGAAAAAATTGTTTTGAACCCTGACAATTTGCTCAAGCCGCCATAGTCCATTCTCCAATTTGGCATAGGAATCGTTGGGAAAGGAATCAATTTCACATTATTAGCACTAATACCTCGATAGGCTGAAATAAGAGCAGGCAACAATACGTCTTGCGAGTTAACAGCGTATTCCTGCCCACTAGTATTTCGTAAGTTTTGTCTTCGTTGAATGATGGCCCTATTCTCTTCAAACTGTCTAAATACTTCCTCGGGATTACTAAAAGCAGTTTGTATAGGCAAAAAGCTGATAGAATAACTACCCGTTCTGTTAGGTGTCAAGGACAAGAAATCAGTTGGATCAGCGCTCAAACTGTCCTTACGATAAATTTCAGTATACTGAGACGTATTGGTCCGCTTCATATCCACTTGAATACGAAAATCTTTGAAAGGCTCTATGGTACTCCGTATCCCAATATCTTCTGTTCGGCTTTGAACAAACTGATCTGAAAACTCTCTATTCAACACCAGCCAACCATTGTCAGAAGCATCTCTACGGACACCTGGGTCCTGACTACCCATCACAAATCCCCAACCTGGAGATTCGAAATCACTATCCATCCCAAACATGTGTGGGCTCGGCACCATCCCTGGCAAGGTAGTCGCTTCTCTAACGCCATAAGTAACATTGACAGATCTGACTGACATAATCAGTCTTAACACTCCCTTGAATGCACTAGTACCTCCAGAACTCCTTACTGTATCATATCTAGACGTCCTTGATCTTGGTGGTGGTCTATTGATTTTACTCAGGTACTTGGACTTGTTGTATAACCGTACCAAATCAATTTTACCTGTCAAGTCTTGATTACGGCTATTACTGACCACATTACCATAATCGTTTACTTGATCCACATTACCCCCTAGCCAAGAATAATCAACTGCATATCGGTAATCCGCACTCATCCAGTCTGTGATTGGTAATTTATCCAAAGGCAAACGATAGGTCAAGCCTGCACTTTGATCAAATGTTTTCGTTCTACCAAAACGCTTGATGTTATTCCAGATAGAGTCTCGTTTGACTTGCGTGTCAATATCTCCTTCGGGTTCGTCAATAATTGCTCTCACATTGGCATTATAATTTAAACTCATCCCTTTAAACAAACTCCACCTAAGATTATACGAACGGTTAAAATTGAAAAACTTTTCAAAGTTCGGATCAATACCATCTGTAGTCAGATCCACATTTCGAAGTTGTGTCTTTTTGAATCTCCTGTCCATCGACCCTCTAAAAGAAAAACTATTAGGCAATGGATTGAAGTTGATATCCTTGATCAATTTGAGATAAGGACTAGACATATTCACATTTTTGAACGGTTCTATTGTCAAATTGGGCATAGTGTAGTTCCATGCAACACTACCAGAATACTGCTTTTCCTTAGCAGATTCGGTATTGACATTGGAAAGTTTACGCTCAGAATAAGAATAACTAAAGGCAAAATTTTCTATATCATAAATATGTGACTTAGCATCTGATCTTACTTTTTCCTTTCGGACGTTGATAAAATTGATACTTCTATTGGTGACTTGAGAAATCACCTTCTTTTCATAATCGCTTTTCTCCTTCTGGGTTTTGAATTTATCCAAAGATGCATCCAAGGGCACATCGTCATCCAGCGGATCATATCGCGGCTTGGCTGTTGTCTTAGAGGTACTGACAAACATCGGGATTTTAATACCTGTCTCGACTGGAATCAGCTTATCCACATTGACATTCGCAGAGACATCATAGGTCGTGGTTTCTTCTCGGGTTCGCTCAGAGATGGTTTGTTGGATACCACCGAACCCTACGGTAGTATGTCTTCCAGACAAGTTAATACTTGCAAAATCTGCCAACTTCAAATTCATTTGTGCATTCGCGGCCCAGCCTTTTTCTGAGTCAAAGTCTGTTACTCTCATTTCATTCGCCCAGATACAAACCGACTTAGAGGCACCATCATCAGACTTAGGGTTACGCACACCGATCATTACATCGGTGATGCCAGACAATTTTGGATTTCCAACAATGTGAAGTTTATACTTACCACTCTTGGAATCTCGAGAATAACGACTAGTCACTGAAAAATCATCTCCATTCCGTGCTGACTTCAGTGTGTACAACTCATCCAATTCCATATTAATTTCATTGGATTCAGGCCAAATTTCTCTATCCGTATAGCTTCCTTGATTGTGTGGTGTGATTTCTAATGGCAATTCTATTTCATAATAGTTATCAGTTCTATCTAATCCAAATCGCAAAAACACGGTCAATGAATCTTCTGTGTCCACCGGTTCACCATTATATGACTCACCATGAAAGAACATCTTGATCTTGCCATAATTGATCATGTCAAAATTGTTGTTCGCTTTGTAAATTGCTCGGGCATCACCATCTTCGATATTTGACGCACAAACTTTGATAGATTGCTCATTGAGTCTCCTAGCCACTCTAGTCGTATTGTCATTGTCTCTATCAATACCTGGAGGAACCATGTAGGGAGGATTCCCATCTAGGGAAGTACCGTTCTCTTCTATGTTGACCACTGAGATTTCAAGATCCGCATCGGAGGTTTCAGGTATTTCTGAAAAACCCGGATCGGCCAAGCTCAAATCGTGCTTTCTCCATTTTTGAAAAGCCACCATTTGGAATTTTGCCATACGAAGGACAACAGGGGTTGTCCATCCCGTCATGTGCATTCTCATCAGCTTCACATCTTCAAAAGAAGCGTTCCCTACTGTATTACTTGGCTTTTTGACCGGTATTCTCATCAAATACCAATTCTTACCTCCACTATCCTCTACTTTATCTACTACGTAATTCGAACCTACATCTAGATCATTAGTATTAATTGGGATTTCATACTCAAAGTAACTTTCGTTGTTGACAATGTTACCATCACCCAATACGTCTTCGGAATTCGGTATGGTGGTAGCAGAGGCATTGTTCGCTACTTGTGCTGGTGAATTCTCTTCATATCCATTGAAGCTTTTGTACCGCTCCAAAAGCTTTGCACCTGTTACATCATATTCACCATCCAAATAATGTTTGAAATCATCTGAAGAAATATCATTTAGATGTCTTTGACCTTGTGCTCCCAAACTTGCTATGTAAGCCGTATATTCAGGAAAAAATCCATTCTCTTCTGAGGACTTCAAACCATCAAACCCAACATCCTGATTGCTCCTTTCTCCACCATCAGTACTAAAATAATCTGTAACAGGCTTACTAATTACTGCCTTACCCCAAGGACTTTCCTCCACATTTTGAGTACTACCATCTCCAGGCAATCCATGCTCATAGAACAACCTATTGTCAGGGATCACATCCAATTTCACATCACCCAAATGCAAAATTAATTTTCCTCTATCATCCTCATTTTCCTCATTAATAAACCCATCAAGCACTACCTCCCCAAAGGGGTCCATCAACCAAAACTCAATGTATTCCACATTGTTAGTTTCAAAATTGTTATCCAGAGGAAGCCTCCTGGTAATAGCACCAAAATTTGAAAACGGGTTCTCCAAAAACCCCCTATCACTTAACTCATCTATATTATAATTGTAAGGTCCTCGTTCACTAGGATAATAAGCCATATCAAAGACCCTCATAGGCGTATTAAATACTTGAGCATCCTGCTGTTGAAAAATATCTTGGTTATAAACTGGCTTGGAAAAACTACTGGTAAAAGCATTCTTGTCTGTAATCAAATTACCATTGTAGACCGAAACATCCACCTCATACCAAGCCAACTTAGCACGTTTGAACCCTTCACCTAAATCACCATCCATTTTAAAACCTGCAGGAGTAGAGCCTAAAGTCCATGCCGTACTCCCTCCACCCAAACCATAAGGTGTTGCAGAATTTTCAAAATCATCTATGTAGGCCGTGCTTTCTCCATTCACTTCATTGGAGGTGCCTGGGATCAACTGGGCAAACTCTCCATTAAACGTCACTGTGGAGGTCTCCTTTGTACTGATCAATGGCAATGCATCCAATGCCTTCGTTATGATTCTTGAATCTTCTTGAAAATTAACATCAAAACCATATTTGGTATTATTGACTGGTTCACTACCCATCGAATAACGTGTCACTCCACCGGGCCTTTCTTTGAGGTGCATCACTGTTGCCCCTATATTGAAATTTTCATTGAATTGATAATCCAACCGAGTTCCTGTCAACCATTTGGATTGAAAACTGAACATATCTTCGGTCTCATAGGTGATGTTGATGGTTTTACCTGAGGCAATCTCTGCTTCCCCCAATGAAGTAAAGCTCACTTCTCCAGTTGCATAATTGACATTGTAATGCTCATTTTCTCTCAATTGAGTATTACCTGCCATGACGATAACCGAATTGGGCGCGATATTGAAGCCATCCAGATTGAAACTTCCCTGGGCACCTGACGAATACTTCCCTGTTAATCTAAACTTGTTTTTACTTGACACTTGCTCTGCCAATGTTTTGGTACGGTCATACAGCTCACTATAGACATACTTGTCTTTCAACTTTTGCTCATCACTGGTAAACGCTTCTTCTAGTGTAACACCAAAAGGCTCCAAGACAGGAAAAATCACATTACCATAGTCCGAATCAAAAGTGATACCATCAATAAAATCAAAATTGGCATCTGGCTGATTATCACCGTTGACATTCAACTGATCCAAACTCATGATTTCTAACAATGGTGTGTTGTTGGTGTTTTGACCCTCATTTAGGTAGGCTGCATCATAGTTGTTGATATCATCACGATAATTGATGCGTAGTTCAAACCCTTCTTGACTAATTCGAGAACCACCAAGATTGTAAATATTCTTCATTCCCAGGTCCCAAATAGGAGCTTCTGGATCTGGTAATTTGGACGGCAACAACAACTTCAGAATAATCAAATCCTCATCTGGATAGCCCTGATACGCATCTGACAATTCCCCCACTCTGTACACATTACCGTTATATGAGTATTCGTATGAAACTGCCAATATCTCACCTTGTCTCAATCTACTTCGTAAAGAGATATAACCCAATTGCGTATTCCATTTGTACTCAGAAGGGTCTAGCTTCTTTACATTTTGACGGGCCTCAAAGTCTACTGCATCAACCATTTCCAACCCAGAAACACCTCCAACACCCAAATAATCAGATACTTTAGATATATCCCTGATTTCATCAGCATCAATAATATTATCATACAAATCATTAGATTCCTTATTGTCCACAATATTTCCAGGTGGGTTCTTAGAGGTAACCTCATCATTGGCGATACGCACTGTTTCTCCAAGATCCGTGAAGGCGACAATACCTCTCAAGCCAGTTGTTGTATTCTCTTGCTTGACCACATAAACTTCCAACCTTGTTACCTGAACCCCTGACCTGACTCTAGGAATATCTTCCAGCCATTTTTCGTAATTATCTCTAAAAAAATGTCCTAAGAAGAAATGTTTGTATTCGTCATATTCTGACGCTCTCACTTGAAACTCTGAGCCATCACTGCCATTGGTAAATGATTTGGTCTGCGCACTACCCTGCTGCCTGGATGCCAATGCCGTCACGTATAATTTACCGAACTGCAACTGCGTCTTGACACCAAATAAACTCTGACCACCGGTCATCAGAGAATTGGCGACTGGCATACTGACGTTACCCAACTCTATTTTTTTGATAATGTCTTCTTCGTACCCCGTGTATTCGATCTTCATATTATTTTGAAAATCAAAAGAGTTATTGTTATCAAAATTTGCAGTAACGGCCAGTTTTTCTCCCACTTTTCCGATGAGGTTCATGGATATCTGCTGATCAAAATTGAAACCGCCATTTTTTCGCTGCTCGACTGGACGATTAGGGTCTTCTACATTTTGCCATTTTCCACCAAAGTCCATCGTCACAAAACCATTGGGTTGAATATCAACATAATTTCCACCAAAAATTCGATCAAAAACAGGGCTTATATAAAGCTTGGGGATTAAACGTCTACCGCTGACTGCACTTTCTCCATCTGCACCTGCAGACCGATCTTGCCAATATTGCTTTTTCATCTGAGCTTCCTGATAATCTTTGAATTGCTCAAACGTCATGGTTGACCTTGGACGATAATACAGTGCCCCGACCTTTTCGGTAATCGTATAATTCATATTAGAATCAATCTCCAACTCGAGTTCCAGATTAGAGGGGTCTTGGAGTAAAAGAGGGGAAGGACTCTGCGTATTGGAAAATGGATCACCATAGCGATCCTGCGGTGTATAGGTTGGTAAAAAGGATGGCGTATACGCCGAAGAATCCACTTTTTGCGCATATAAAACCTGATTCCATCCTGAAAACAGGATAAATAATAGGATGGTTGATGTTATGTGGATTTGGAGTTTACTCAAACGCTATGTTCTTACTTAGGCTCTTTTGAGCGCTAATTTAATTAAATCTTCTAGTTTAAGCGTTTCCTCGTTTCCTTTTAGGATTTTATCCAAAGTCTTCTCGGCCACAGATTTATTAATACCCAATGTTGTCAAGGCAGATAACGCTTCATCTATGACACTATTGCTCTTAGATAATGACAACATCGGCATATCCCCTTCTAACTCTTCTTTTGACATTTTGTCTTTGAGCTCCAGTATAATTCTTTGTGCCGTCTTTAGCCCTATTCCTTTAACACTACTGATTGTCTTAACATCAGAATTAACAATGGCACTATGAATTTCCTGAGGAGATAAGGATGACAAAATCATCAAACCGGTTGAAGGTCCAACACCAGAAATCGAAATCAACTGTTGAAATCTCTTTTTCTCCGCTGCTTCAAAAAACCCAAATAAAGTTTGTGCATCCTCCTTGACATGAAAATGTGTATACAACTTCACTCCTTTTAGCGCTTTGATCTCCCCATAGGTATTCAGTGTAATGTTGAGATGATAACCAATCCCACCCGTATCAAGAATCACATAAGTGGGGTCCACATGATCAATTCGTCCTTCTATATATGCAATCATTTACTATGTCTCTGTTTTGATTCAATCGCATCAACCGCTGCTATAGTCGCCATATTGAATATCTCGCGTTCTGTACTTCCAGTCTGCAAGATATGCACTGGTTTATTCATTCCCATTAAAATTGGTCCAATCGCCTCACTAGATCCAATTTCCATCAATAATTTATAAGCAATATTACCTGACGATAAGTTCGGGAAAATAAGTGTATTTACACTCTGACCATTCAGTTCACTAAATGGATAATTCTGTTTTAATAGTTCTGGGTTTAATGCTACGTTGGCTTGCAACTCACCATCAATAATCATCTTTGGCCATTTTTCTTTAGCCAACTTCACAGTCTCCGACATTTTTTGTGGTGATTCTCCTTTGGCAGAGCCAAAATTAGAATACGACAACATGGCAATTCTAGGTTCAAAATGGAAAAATTTCACTGCCCTATCTGTCAATCCAATGATTTCCATTAACGTGTCAGTATCTGGATTTTCATTGACAGTGGTATCAGAAAGAAAAAACGTTCCTTTCTGATTTCTAATAATGTACATGCCTGCCACCTTAGAAAGCCCCGGTTCCATGCCGATTATTTCCAAAGCAGGGCGAATCGTACTAGGGTAGTCGTTGGACAATCCTGAGATCAATCCATCTGCATCACCCATCTCTACCATCATCGCACCGTAGTAATTACGATCAAACATTTTTCGCTCTGCTTCTCTTTGCGTGATACCCTTGCGTTGGCGTCTTTCAAAGTAAATGTTCGCGTATTTCAATCGTTGCTCCTTCTCTGGGTAGGTATCAATGATTTGACAATTAAGCTCCAATTCATGTTCCTCGAGTAGTGCCTTGATTTTGATCTCATTCCCTAATAATATCGGAATGGCAATCCCTTCATCTGCGATCCATTGTGCGGCTTTCAATACCGAGACTCTATCACCTTCTGCAAACACTAATCGCTGCGGATCTTTCTTAGCACGTGATGCCAATCTTGAAATGATCCGCTGCCCCATGCCTAGACGCTCTTCTAGTTTGACTTTATACTCATCCCAATCTTCAATAGTCGTACGAGCAACACCCGAATCCATTGCCGCTTTAGCCACTGCAGATGAGATAGTTGCGATCAACCTTGGGTCCAATGGTTTTGGAATCAAATAGTCTTTTCCAAACTTAATAGTTGCACCACCATACGCCATCGTCACCGCTTCTGGCACCGCACTTTTGGTCATCTCTGACAATGCCTCAACAGCTGCCAATTTCATTTCTTCGTTGATAGATGTAGCGCGTACATCCAATGCTCCTCTAAAAATGTAAGGGAATCCCAACACATTATTGACCTGATTAGGGTGATCAGAACGGCCTGTTGCCATTACTACATCATCCCTTGTTTTCATTGCCAAGTCATATGGAATCTCAGGGTCAGGGTTAGACAATGCAAAGACAATAGGGTCATTGGCCATTGACAACAAGTCTTCGGCCGTCATGATATTGCCCATAGACAATCCCAAAAACATATCAGCTCCCACAATTGCTTCAGACAAAGTCCTTGCCTTCGAAACGGAAGTAGCATACTTTGCCTTCATAGGGTCAAGATTCTCACGGTCAGAAGTGATCACCCCTCTGCTATCCAGCATCAAAATGTTCTCCTTCTTGGCGCCCATTTTGATATACAAATCTGTACAAGCAATTGCTGCTCCACCAGCGCCACTCACGACAATCTTGATCTCTTCAATTTTTTTCTCTACTACTAACAATGCATTGAGCAATGCTGCACTAGAAATAATCGCCGTGCCATGCTGGTCATCATGCATGACAGGGATATTCATTTTTTCTCTTAGCTCCTTCTCTATTTTGAAACTTTCTGGCGCCTTGATATCCTCTAGGTTGATACCTCCAAAGGTTGGTTCTAGTGATTTGACAATTTTGATAAACTCGTCTGGGTCTGTCTCATCGATCTCAATATCAAATACATCGATACCTGCGAATTTTTTGAACAACACTCCTTTGCCTTCCATGACTGGCTTAGATGCTTCTGGTCCAATATTTCCTAAACCTAAAACTGCCGTACCATTTGTAATCACACCTACCAAATTACCTTTAGAAGTATAACGATAGACATCTTCTTTGTTCTTGGCAATTTCAAGACATGGTTCGGCGACTCCTGGAGAGTAGGCCAATGCCAAGTCATGTTGTGTAGAAAGTGCCTTGGTTGGGTTGACTTCAATTTTCCCTGGAGTCGGTTTTTCATGAAAATCTAGGGCATCCTTTTTTCTAATCTTACTCATAAACAGGGGGTCATATTGTTGTTTTCCAGCTGAATGACACCCATCTAAAACAGCGTCAAACCTAACCAATCAAAATTGGTCAAAATAAATCAAAACATAGGGTTAATCCCAATCTCAATTCAATCAAAAATTATCAATATTTACTTTAAGCTAGACTTAAATGTGGAGAGGATAACTTCCATCTCCTGCATCAAGGCTCTTTTGTCTTTAGAAGGTGCATATACATAGCCTTCCAAATAATAGACCCGCTTTTGTTTCTCATCAACAAAAACATAACTAACGAAAGGTCCTCCTCCGGATATGTCACTCAATTTCCAAAGCCCCCTTGTTTGTTTCGCATACAAACCATTGTAGTTCACTTCTCTGATGACTGCCATTGTATCTTGCAAAGTCATGTAAATATCCGGCTTTTCGATATCTCGCATATATACATCCGTAATAGACTCACGGTAAGCCAACACATCGTCAAAAACCTCTTCAGAATCAAAAGGTTTGAAATGAATGAATATATTCTTCTCAATCTGAGGATCCAACTGTCTAATCCAAACAAAGTCTTTTAACGCTTTGGAGATATCATACCCGTAAGGAACCTTAATAGTGAAATCATAATCTGTAGCTAGCTTCTTCTCGATAGTTTTTTCTCTGACTCTCAATACTGATTTTGAAATTCTATCATTTTCAATCTTGATGAAATGATTTCTGATTCGATCCTTATTCGCTCTTAGCTTGGCAATCAACTGATCTTCTGTCTGACCAAACAAGTGCAACACTTCTTGGCCTTTGGCATAGACGTTTTTCTGTGGCAACATAAATAACGATGAGTCCCCAGCGATTTTTTTCAAAGATTCGTCCGTGAAAAATTTCCGCATTTGCCAGCCCTGCCTGCTCCTATCGTCTAACGTATAAAGCATCACGACATTAGAAGACCGTTTGATGATACTGTTGAATTTATACGGGTTGACATTTCTAATCTTAAAATACGGCTCTTCTCGTGGCAATCCCTCTACATACTCAGAGAAGACTTCTCTCAAAGCATCACCAATTTTATGATTCCATTTGGACGTATCCATTACTACCATGATGGCATTGGGCGCGCCTGCTGACTTAGGTAAATACGCTTTTGCATCTTCTGATTTGACATCTTTTTTGTTACCATCAGATCCACAAGACCCAATGAAAAAAGAGAAACAAACGAGAACAATAAAGTAGGCTACTTTAGACATGACAGTTGTTGTTTTATTTTGGTGCGAAAGTTATTCAAATTAAGAACACTCACTTACATACTAATCAACAATTTCTGCCCTGGGTCGATACGAGAGCTTGTGAGATTATTGAGGTTTTTGATATTATCAATCGAGATGCCATCATACAAATTGGCGATACTCCACAAAGAATCTCCTGACCTAACCAGATGATATTTCCCGCCATCTATGATAATGGGTTCTGGCTTTTTAACTGGCTTAGCAGGTGTAGTTGATACAGGTACCTTAACAGCGTATAAGGATTTAGTTTTTGAAGAATAACGAGGCAATACCCAAATATTCAATCTTTGCCCAACACGGATCATGTTGCTAGTCAGGTTATTCCATTTTTTGAGGTCAGATAGTCTCACATGATGACGTTCTGCTATCGATCCCAATACGTCTCCACTCCTTACCTTATATATCACTCTTTCGCGTCCATAGATCGAGCCTGGATTATTACGCGCCATATACTCCAATTCCTTTTTCCCAACTTTACTTGCCGAATCCAGCCATGCAACTTTATTCACTCGTACGGAATCAACATATTGCATGGGTATTTTTAAAGCATATGTTTTAGTCCCTTCGGGTAATGCTCCTCTAATTATCTGTGAGTTCAATACCAACAAATCATCCTCACACATACCAATTTGATTGGTGAATGTCTCCACATTCATGTAGCCGCTCACGTGAACAGTATCGAATTCAGGGAAATATTGCAGCTCAGTGTTGATGTCTAGCAAATTGTACTCGGCAGCATGATTGATCACATATACCATAGCAGCATACTGTGGCACATAAGACCTAGTTTCACGAGGCAAATAGTTGAATATCCCCCAAAAAGTCTTTTTATATCCAGACCTACGAATTGCTTTACGAACATTGCCGGGCCCCGTATTATAAGCCGCCAATGCCATCTCCCAGTCACCAAACATTGAATACAACGATTTGAGATATTTACATGCTGCCTCAGTAGACTCCCATGGGTCCATTCGCTCGTCTATATAAAAACTCTGTGATAACCCGAAATACTTGCCCGTAGCTGGCATGAACTGCCACAAACCACCAGCACCTACTCTAGACATGGCATGTGGATTCAATCCAGATTCTATTATGGAGAGATATTTTAACTCCTCTGGCATTCCATGTTTCGCTAATACTTCTTCAAAAATAGGAAAATAGAGCGTTGACTTCTGCACTACTCCTTTAGTATACTCCCTATTCCTAATAATGAAATAATCAGCAAAGGAAAAGACTCGTTCGTTAAAGGTAAGTGGTACAGATTTTTCAAGACAGGACATCCCGTCTTGCATCAACTCATAGGATAGCACTGGAATTTCTTCATGAGGGTTCTCTTGTGCCCAAACATTCATTTGAGACAACATCAACCCCACACATATCACCAGTCTAATCTTCATAAGCGACTACTTAGTCAAATAATGATGTTCAAGATACTTAGAAAAAGATAACAGTTTTTCTTCCTCAAAAGTATTAGCAATTACCTGAATTCCAATTGGCATACCGTTTTCATCTGTTCCATTAGGAATAGAAATAGCTGGCAATCCTGCCAATGACGCCTGAACCGTAAAGATGTCTTCAAGGTACATTTCCAATGGATCACGATCATGACTATTGAGATCGAATGCGGGTGTTGGGGCCGTAGGCAATATGATAAAATCATTCGTTTCAAAAATGCCTTTCATCTCATCCCTAATCAACCTTCTTACCTTTTGCGCTTTGGTATAATACGCATCGTAGAACCCTTCACTCAATACATAAGTACCCAACAAAATTCTTTTGAGCACTTCATACCCAAACCCTTCTGTCCTTGTTTTTTTATACAAGGATTCCAAATCCTTTACGTCTTTGCTACGATAGCCATACTTGACACCATCAAACCTAGACAGATTCGCACTTGCTTCTGCAGTGGTCAATATATAATAGGTAGGCAACACATAGTTCAAATAACTAAAATCTAGTTTAGATATTTTATTACCCCCTTTCTCAATCTTGGCAAACACATCCGACAAGGAACTTTTGACTGCTGGAGCCAATGCCTCGTGTGTATTAATATTTTCAAATGAAGCAACCTTGAATGGTTCGTTCCATTCGGGTGCTTTTGAATATGCCGGTACTTTTTTCTGACTTACGGTATGATCAAATTCATCCGCGCCAGAGATCACTTCCAAAACCAAAGCGGCATCTTCTACAGATTGGGATAGCACACCCACACAATCAAATGAACTTGCATAAGCAGTCAAGCCATGTCTTGACACTCTACCATAAGTAGGTTTGAGACCCACCACTCCACAAAAGGAAGCAGGTTGTCTTACAGACCCACCGGTATCTGAACCTATCGACACCAGACATAAATTCGCCTGAACGGCTACAGCTGAGCCACCCGAAGAACCTCCTGGCACTTTGTTTTCATTTGCCGCATTTTTTACTGCACCGAAATGAGAATGCTCGTTCGACGATCCCATTGCAAATTCATCACAGTTATTTCTACCAATGATGATGGCGTCTTCATCCAATAATCGTTGAATAGGTGTCGCAGTGAATTGAGACTTGAATCCTTCTAGTATTTTGCTCCCAGATTGCAGAGAATGTCCCGTATGACAATAGACATCTTTGATAGTGATCACCATACCAGCCAATCGTCCAGCTTTACCCGAAGACAGCTTTTCTTGTACTTCGGCAGCTTGTGCCAATGCCTCTTCTGGGTAAACTTCAGTTAGCGCATTCAAGTGCTTTTTTGCTTCAATATTATCCAGGTAGCCCTGAACCAATTTGATGCAATCAATATTTCCCGAATCAAGATCAGATTTGATTCGAGACAATGAATTATAACTTTTCAAATCTTATTTCTTGTCGTCCTTAATTCCATCCTCGATCTCGTCCTTAATTTCTTTGGATGCATCCTTAAACTCACGGATACCTTTACCAAGGCCCTTTGCTAACTCAGGAATCTTTTTCGCTCCAAACAATAACACTACCACCAAAACGATGACGACTAATTCCCATCCGCCCGGCATTCCAAATGCTAATATTGACTTTATCATATTATTTATCTTCTTTGAATAGCTTATTTCTAACCGCAAAGATAAGTAATAAGATCCAAGTTAGTCACTGACCCATCAATTAGTTGGACGGCAGTTTTGTCAGTTTCATTCACAATAGAAACTTTACTTAATGCCAGGCCTCCATGTGAACACCTTCGACTAAGAGTATTTCAGTCCATTTGTTTATGCTTTTTTTAAAAATAGCACAACTCTTTTTTCATACTACCGTATTGTTGTATGTACAATATATGTCAACACATTTAATTAATAGTAAAAAAATATAATCATGTTAAACTTAATATTAGGACTACTCGTATTCATCTCAATCGAAACAAAAGAAGTAACTACTGTACCTGCGGACGTCAAAGAAAGCACTGTACAATGGACAGCAACCAAAGTAGTTGGGGGAGGTCACACGGGCACCATCACATTGACTGATGCCAATTTAGACTTTAAAGGAAATGATTTAAAAGGCGGTTCATTTACAGCCGATATGACTTCTATCAACACCACTGATTTAGAAGGAGAATATAAAGACAAATTGGAAGGTCACTTAAAATCTGAAGATTTCTTTTCAGTAGAGAAATTTAGTACTGCAACTTTTAAAATCACCAAAGTATCAAAAACTTCTCCAGGTATATATCAGTTAACTGGAGACATCTCTATTAAAGGGACCACTCAGTCAGTCACTTTCCCTGCTCAAGTTAAAGTTGACGGAAAACAAACTACAACAACAGCGAAAATCACATTAGATAGAACTCTATTTGATATCAAATACGGCTCCAATAGCTTCTTTGATTCTTTAGGTGACAAAGCTATTTCAGACGAATTCACACTAGATGTGACATTGGTGAGCAAATAAGTTTTTTGTCAGGAAATATAAGAAGCCGGGTCAACCGGCTTTTTTTATGCCCAATAGTTAGATATTCTCTTTGATTATTTTACTTTAGTTACTTTAAATACACATGCCATGAAACATACTAATCGCAGAGCCACCTTAGGGGTCATTTTCGTTATCATTGGAATACTCTTCCTAATGGATAACTATCATGTCATCTCGTTTTCAATTCCCTACTATTTATTTACTTGGCAAATGATATTGGTAGTTGTTGGGATATTTCAAATCGCAACAGGTAATGTTAAAGGCGGAATACTACTCATCACAGTCGGTATTGTATTTTGGGTTCCCAGCCATTTTGGATTGAGTTTTCAAGACTACTGGCCAGTCTTTTTGATCCTCCTTGGTGTTAGTTTTTTTTTGAAAAGTCGCATTGGGGAAAGATTTCAAAGTGATTCTGATAAAGTGGACAACCTTGCAGTATTAGGAGGTACACATCAATCTATCAATAGCAAACAATTTGCAGGAGGTAAATTAACCTCTGTTTTTGGTGGCATAGAATTAGACTTAAGACAAGCTTCTTTAGACAATGGCAAAGCAGTATTAGATACTTTCACAACATTTGGCAGTGTCAAGTTATTTATACCAGACGATTGGGTAGTGAATTTCGAAGCTACTACAGTATTTGGAGGATTCACGGACAAGCGAGCACACAAGCCAACCGAATATTTCGGCAATGTCCTGACTATTAAAGGCCTTGTTGTATTTGGTGGTGCAGAACTGATTTCTTAATCCAAGCGATTGATTGCCACTTTGGTAGGAAAGACAATACTAAGCATGTAGAAGATTGAATCATTTGGCTGACAATACTCTTTCCCATAAAAAGGAATAGTGTATACAGCCATTTTATCATCCAATCTCTGAATCGAATTTTTTGACTCAACATTGTTTGTGATATTATATTGGTAAGCATCAAAGAGATCTTTCTCTTGTTTCAAAGCAAAGTCTTTTGCACCACTACCCAATGATAATTTACCATCAAAAGATTTTCCAAGAGAATCCAACATCACAATGTCACACATAGAATTTGTGCTATCCAACAGACCAAAAACTGACTCTCCAAATTTCTGAGAAGCCAACATCACATCGGCACTCGTCAATTGTCGAATCTCTTGAGACTTGAGCACCTCATAGACGTTAGATTTTTCATCCTGCTGCAATGCCGAACATCCAATCCAACCAATAGAACTCAAAATCATACCAAGGGTCAAAAGAAACTGACCTCTCATTTTACCATACAAATTCTGTCTCATCATTGTCATATCAAATAATTATAATCCAAAATTACGCAATAATTTTACACCCCTTAATAGTTAAACTATGATTCTCTCAGGGATGATCTAGTGTAGTCACACTTTTTTTTATCAGCAATAGTCACTAGATTTATCACAGATGCTTAACAATCCTTCAACAGAAGAAATAAACCCGAACATACTCGGACGAGACTTTCCAGTATTAGTCACTGGTGGTGCTGGCTATATGGCATCATGGCTAGTCAATTATCTATTGGAAGACGGGTACAAGGTACGTGTCACTGTTCATAACATGGAAGCAGAAGATAAATACCGCCATCTTTTAAAAATCGCTGAACGCACCAAAGGGTCGTTAGAAATATTCGAGGCTGATCTCTTAGACCCTGACGCATTCAAAGTCTGTATGAGCGGGTGTAATATAATCTTTCATACAGCGTCACCCTACCTCAGGACAGGTGTTAAAAACCCAAAAAAACAATTGATAGACCCTTCGTTTGAAGGGACTAGAAATGTACTCAATGCAGTCAACAAAACCCATTCTGTAAAAAAAGTAGTCTTTACAAGTGCTATCTCAGCTATTTATGGAGATGCTTCAGATATGGTTCATTTGCAAAAAGAAGCCTTTGATGAAGATGTTTGGAATAAAAGTTCTAACCTCAAACACCTCCCTTTAGGTTTTGCAAAAACCGTAGCAGAAAGAGAAGCTTGGAAAATCCATAGTGAGCAAGATAGGTGGAAAATGGCTGTTCTAAACCCTGCTCTATGCATCGGCCCATCACTAACAACCTATAGCAAATCAGGCAGTTTTGACTTTATCAAAGAACTTTCCAATGGTCATTATAGCACAGGCGTCCCTGACCTGAGTGTCCCATTAGTAGATGTGAGAGATGTAGCACAAGCACATATTTTTGCCGCTCAAGATGAATATGCCACCGGTCGCTTTATGCTAGTCAAAGAAGTGAAAACCATGATGGAAATTGCTAGTACACTTAAAAATAAATTTGGAGAAGCATTCCCGTTTCCAACCAAAATACTCCCAACAAAAGCTTTATACTTTCTAGGTTTTCTCCAAGGTTATTCAAGAAAATTTGTAGTGGGAAACATAGGGAAACCCTTGGCATTTGACAATACCAAAAGTCGCCATGAACTGGGTGTGTATTACAAATCAGTTGAAGACGCCGCAATCGAAATGTTAGATTTCATTTTAGATAACAACTTGCTGAAATAGCAGCAAGAAGTGTTCAATACTATTTGGTAATGACCATTGATCATGCAATAACACCATTTAGATAGTAGTAATCAGTTATTCGTCTAATTAATGCATCCTTTGTAAAAGGAAGTACGTATTAAAGGCACTTCCTAGAAATTAATGAAAAACTATTTACTCCCTACCATCATTTGCCTGTTGCTACAAGTAACTGCAGTTGCCCAAGACCAACCTAGAAAGAGCTACACCACTACAATGACTCAAACAGAGATCATCATTGATGGGAAAATAGACGATACAGCTTGGGAAAAAGTAGAATGGGGAGGTGACTTTGTAGGCCATCAACCAAAATTCATGGCAGTCCCAACCGAACAAACAAAATTCAAGGTACTCTATGATGACAAATATATCTACTTCGCCATACGGTCTTTGGAAGCTGACCCCTCTAAGATCGAAAACAGAATGTCACGACGTGATGGTTTTCCTGGTGATCGTGTAACTGTCAATATTGATAGCTATCATGACAAAAGAACTGCCTTCTCTTTTACTGCTTCTTCGTCAGGAGTAAAAGGAGATGAATACGTCTCCAACAATGGGGATAGTTGGGACGATACATGGGATCCAATTTGGTACCTAAAAACAAGTATTGATGAATATGGTTGGGTTGCAGAAATGAAAATTCCGCTTTCCCAATTACGTTTCGCCAACAAAGAAAACCATACTTGGGGGCTACAAGTAATACGACAAATTTTCCGAGCAGATGAACGCTCCATTTGGCAGCCAATAGATCCCAATGCGGCAGGTTGGGTTCATTTGTTTGGTGAACTCAATGGCATATCTGGGATTAAACCTCAAAAACAATTGGAAATAATGCCCTATGTGGTTGGTAAAGCACAAATTTATCCAAAAGAAGAAGACAACCCTTTTAAAGAATCTGGAAAGGAATTTGATGGCAACATTGGACTAGATGCCAAAATTGGAATCACCTCAGACATCACTTTAGATTTGACAATCAACCCAGACTTTGGACAAGTAGAAGCAGATCCGTCGACAGTCAACTTAAGTGCCTTCAGACTCTTCTTCAGAGAACAACGTCCTTTCTTTCTAGAAGGTAACAATATCCTTACATTCCCTACAAGTGGAGGAAGGAATAACCTGTACTATTCTAGACGAGTAGGTGGCAAACCTTCAGGCTACCCTCAGGCAGACGACATTGATTATGTAAATCAACCCAATCAAACCCGTATACTTGGTGCTGCAAAAATCACAGGTAAAAATGCCAAAGGATTCTCTTGGGGCCTTATGGAATCCTTCACCAACAGAGAGTATGCACGCGTTTCTGATACTTTGGGAACACAAAGAGATGAACAGGTAGAAGCTTACACCAACTATCTAGTATCTCGAGTTCAACAAGATTTTGGAGGTGGCAAAACCGTGGTAGGTGCATACTACAGCCAGGTCAACCGAATAGACAATAATGTTAATGGCTTGGAGCTACTACACAATAATGCCAAAAGTGGCGGTATAGACATTAATCACAATTTCAAAAACAGAAATTATGGTTTTGAAGCAAAAGTCATGATGAGTAATGTACAAGGCAGTCGTGATGCCATATATGAAACTCAGACAGCATCAGAACGCTATTTTCAACGTCCTGACAACAATTATCAGGATGTTGACAGCACAAGAACATCCCTAACAGGGTCTGCCTCAACTTTTTCTTTCGGCAAACGAAGTGGTAGTTGGAGATGGAGAGTTGGTTCTAATTACAAATCTCCTGAGTTTGAAATCAATGATGTGGGTTTTTTGGTTCAAACTGACGTAATCAACAATTGGCTGTATAACAGCTACAGAATCAATGAACCTACTTCACTTTTCAGAAGACAGCGCTATGACATGTATATCGAACAAAATCTTGATTTTGGAGGTACTCAAACCACTCTAGGTTTAAATCTAGAAGTCAATTGGGATTTTAATAATCTTTGGGAAACGGGATATGGTACTTGGATAGAGACTACCAGCGTTTCTAATGCTGATCTGAGAGGTGGCCCCTCTATCTCTTACCCAGGAGGAACCAACTTTTGGTACTATATAGCATCCAATGGACAAAAGAAGTTTAGTGGGGGATTCAATCAGAGGTTCTATCGTGGAGTCGATGATTATGCCAACTCACACAGAATTCGATTCTGGTTCAATTACCAACCAACCAACGCACTAAAATTATCTCTAAGACCCACCTACTCTACTAGAAATAGTCAATTGCAATACATAGATCAGTTTACCTCTGGTGGACAAACTGACTATCTAATGGGAAGTGTCAAACAGCATACTTACAATTTGTCTTTCCGTGCCAATTACAACATCACGCCAAACTTAACCTTCGAATTTTGGGGGCAACCCTTTATTGCAGTAGGAGAATACAGTGAGTTTAAATGGGCAGCAGAAACAAATCATTCAGAATATGACAATAGATTCCAAACTATAGATGATAATGATATAGCATATTTCGTCCCTGACAATGGCAACTCACCTTACTACGTGATAGAGGACAACACTGACTATCAATTTGACGACCCTGATTTCAATATCGTAGAGTTCAGGTCTAACTTTGTCATGAGATGGGAATACATACCTGGCTCAACTTTGTTTCTGGTTTGGTCTAACAATGGCTCCTATTTTGGTCAAGAAGATAACAACGATTTTAGCGACTTAAGTCAAGAATTAACCAACCTAGAAGGAACCAACACCTTTCTAATCAAATACACTTATCGCTTTATACTATGAAGTTAGCAGTCTACGATGGTAGCTAATTTGCCCTAAGTGGTAATTGAGATGTCCCAAAAGTCTTAACACGAAATAATTGTAAGTCATAGGAAAACCAAAGACCTCAATAGGATAGGTCTTGGACATCATCTCATCACCCAAAGTATCAATAGCCGCAAGAACGACAATCTTAGACTTCTCAATCTCAGCTAACAAATCGACTTTAGGAATATTCTTTCCCTTAAACTCAAAATCACGATCACGTTGATAACCATCTTTTAGGATAACAGCACCAAAAAAATGCTGCAGATTACCACAAAGATGCAAGGCCAAGTTACCTGCAGAGTTGTTGATTTGTTTATCTAATATCCACAAATCAGCATTGTTGTTGTATTGCTCAATCTCAATACTTAGCCTATCAATATCCAAGTCGAAAAGCGACTTCATAGATTCAATTGTTGTATGCATATGATTATGATGGTGAATTGATGTAATTCAAAAATTCATTTTTTGTGACTTCATTTAAAAATTTACCGCTAAAATGTGCTGTACCTGTTTTACTATTCGTGTCACCTACCCCTCTTGAAGAAACGCACATATGATTAGCATCTATTACAACCCCAACATCCTCAGTCTTCAGAACTTTTTTTAGTTCTTCCGCAATTTGAACGGTCAATCTCTCTTGCACTTGTGGTCTCTTAGCATAGTACTGAACTATCCGGTTGATTTTTGACAAGCCAATCACTTCTCCACCTGCGATATAAGCAACATGCACTTTACCATATATTGGGACAAAATGATGCTCACAGTGAGAATAAAATGTAATCTCCTTCTCGACCAACATCTGATCGTAATTAAACTTATTCTCAAACAACTTTGGCACAGGTTTGTTTGCAGGATTTAACCCACTGAACACCTCTTCCACGTACATTTTAGCCACTCTCATCGGGGTACCCGAAAGACTATCATCTGTCAAGTCTAGCCCCAACACTAGCATGATCTCTTTGAAATGTTTAGCAATCTGTTCTTTCTTCTGCTCATCATTCATCTCAAATGCATCTGCACGCAAAGGCGTATCATAAGATGTCCCTACATGATCTTCATGTATTCCTTCCATATCCTTAGACGGGGTATTCGACATAGTTTCTTTTGGTTTCGTACAATCTTAATCTCAGTTCATATTTATCCTCTATCTTCTTCCTCAAAAGATCATGTATCACTATGACGATATTTTCTGCTGTAGGGTTGAGATTAGAAAACTCCTCAACATCCAAATTCAAGTTTTTATGATCGAGTCTATCGATTATTTCTTCTTTAATCAGAAGGCTTAATTTTTTAATATCATATACATAGCCTGTTTCAGGGTCAATTTCACCTATCAATTTGACATGCAACTCATAATTGTGCCCATGATAATTGGGACTATTACACTTGTCAAACACCTCGGCATTCCTTTGATCAGTCCAGGCTGGATTGTGCAAACGATGTGCTGCATTGAAGTGCTCCTCTCTGTAAATGGCTACTTTCATTCAACAATATTAATCTTAAAAGCTGTTGCAAAGTAAAACTATATTTCACAATCAGCAACGATAAACTTTCAACTCAAAAACTTAGACGAAAATAATTAAGATTAGTTCATCCTACTTTAAATAATCATCGTTATTACGTCAATTATAAGCCCAAATTATCAATTTGGACTATCTTCGTTTTTTAATAACTAATCTCGGTGATTTATGGATTTTGATGAGTTCAAACGCAACATTCAACAATATCAGAAAGATGGAAAAAAGTTGTTCACAACCTCTTCTTTTCAAACGCATAGCATTGTCCTGCTCCACTTATTGAGTAGGATAGACAATACTATACCTGTTTACTGTTTGAATACTGGTTTTTTATTCCCAGAAACAAATGAATACAAAAACCAACTGGCTGAGGAATTTGGACTGAATATCACTGATATCAAACCAGATGTCCCTAAGAGTATCCAAAAAGATGCGGAAGGTAAATTATTATTTGCCTCCGACCCAGACAGATGTTGTCATTTCAACAAAGTTCAGCCTATGGACAAGTTACTTTCGGATAACGACATTTGGATCAACGGAATCCGTAGAGATCAAAATGCCAACCGAGCTAAGATGAGAGTAGAAGAACCTTCTAAGTTCAATACTACTCGATTTCACCCAATGCTCGAATGGACCAATAAAATGATATTTGATTATATCAAAGAATACAAATTGCCGAAGCACCCCTTAGAAGCACAGGGTTATACTAGCATTGGTTGTGAACCATGTACACGTAAACCTAGCTTGGAAATGATGGAACGTGAGGCACGTTGGTATGGCATGAACAAAACAGAATGTGGGCTTCATACTGAATTAGTATCTAAATAATAAGAATCAAAAAAGGCTGTATCAATTTCACTAAATTGCAATCACAAGTGAGATACAACATGTGTATTGATACAGCTTGAATATAAATATCACAAATGAAAGTATTAGTTACAGGAGGAGCCGGATACATCGGTACTCGTTTGATCAAACAACTCAGTGCTAACAAAGCCATCAGCAAGATCATTGTCTATGACAACCTATTGAGAGGCAACTACAACCTCTTCCTAGGTGACAAATACATCAATGGAGATTCAATCGAATTCATCAAAGGTGATCTTTTAGATTCTCGAAGCTTGAAAAAAGCTTTAGAAGGTGTAGACGTTGTATTTCACTTGGCTGCTAAAGCTACTTCTCCTTTTGCGAATGTAAACTTGCACTACTATGAGCAAATCAACAATTGGGGAACCGCTGAGTTGACCTATGCCATTGAAGAAAGCGATGTTAAGAAATTCGTCTACTTAAGTAGCATGGGAGTTTATGGGTTTTCAGATGATGCCATTACAGAATCACATGATGTGAACCCTGCCTCTTTTTATGCGATCTCAAAACAACGTGGGGAGGATCATGTCAAGAGATTAGACCCATCACATAACCCTATCATTCTTAGGTGTGGTAATGTATACGGCTACAGTAGAAGCATGAGGTTTGATGCAGTGATCAATCGCTTTGCTTTCGAAACTAATTTCAAAGGTCGATTGTCCATCAACGGGAGCGGTAATCAACAAAGAGCTTTTATCCACATTCACTCCATAGCAAATATCCTAGAGCAAATCGCCATTAAAGAGATACCGTCAGATACGTATAACGTATCAGAACGCAATATGTCGATTCTAGATATCGTCGATGTATTAAAAGAATTGAAACCAGAGTTAGAGTTCTTGTTTATCAATCAACAAACGGACTTTAGCCAGCAAATGGTCAGTGATGTTCAAAAGTTAAAGGAATATATCAAATACGATGATTCGGAATCATTCAAAGATCAGATGATCGAATTCCTCAATAGCTTTAGCTACTAAAGAATACTGAAAGGAGCCAAAAGGCTCCTCTTTTATTCTACCTGAAATATTCGAGACAAATAGACTGGCTTTCCTTGATTGGTAAAACCATTGATCTCTAGCTCAAACTCTCCCTCCAAATCAGAAGTGTAGAAATTAAAATCTAGCAGTCCATCAACAGTTGATGCATTTGGGTCCCAGTATAATTGCTCTCTCTGATCTGGAATCCTTGCCAATAAAGATTCTGAATAATCTGGGAATTTGTACTCTTTCGCCTTTTCTAATCCCTTAACTGTATATTGAAAATAACTAGGATTCACTGACCATCCGTGCATACCCCCTTCTTTGGTTTCAAATAGAATCACCCCGTCAAAAATATTAGCGCCTATATATGTCCTACGTGGAATTCCCGATATACTCTTAATTTTATACGGACTCAACCCCAAAACATCCTTGACAAATACTGGCACCCCATCCAATAAAATCAAAGGTTTAAAAGAATTTGAAAACACGCCCTCTTGCCTCACTTTTATATATTCCTGACCATCTTTTTTCCTAACGGCCAAATAAGGGATATACTCCGTGATCGTCTCTTTCACAGTTTTGAAACGATTGTAATCGTCTAATTCATAATTATATTCTAGCTCATAAAATAACGGGTTGACAGTCGTTGCATCAAATGAGGAATCTTTTTTCACTTCGAAATATACGTTTTCAATTTGTGAATGCAGACTGCTCTCCACTATAGTAGCTATTGAGGCAGAGTCGAATTTCATTTCTATCTCACTATAATTTGCATGCTCTTTGATGATAGAGTTTTGAATTGAAACATGATAGTTCATAGTATCAAAAACAGATATAAAAGCTTTGGTATCTTCATTCGTTGAATAGACATTAAAGACAAACTCCCCTCGGGCATTTGTCTTAGATAACGAAAGCTGGTAAGCATTCACAGTTGAGTAAGCAATTGCTTTGTTGGAGACAGGAACGTTCCTGTGATCCACTATCACGCCAGTGAATATCTCTCCTCTGAGTTCTGGTAATAATGATATACTATCTTTCAGTTCAACCTCCTTGTTGTTCGCCATTGCCAGTGTACGAGCCATCTCGCCCTCTGAATAATTCAATTCTTTATATTGATTCAATCCCAACTCCGTATAATCTGCTACCTTGTTAAACAACTGTACATAGGTCACTGCTGAGGTTCTATAATCGACAATCCAGTCTCTTTTTTTCTTCACCGAGATCGAGTAGCTCCCTTTTGGCAAGACCTCACTCATCATAGCTAATTCACGATTCCCATATAATTCAAATGTCGAATCTCTATTTTCAGAAATCAACTGAGGCTTAATATAATACTTGGCTTTCGCCAATGTTCGGCCATCCTCTTGTGCTAATATCCGATTCATCCCAGGCGACAATTGATCCATTGGCACTTTCACACTACGCTCACGAGTCAACGGATAAGTACTATGGCCTCCCATTTCATCAATAATTACCAAATCCGTCTGATGCAAAATTTCCGTACTTTGAACAGAAAAAACAACAAAGGAACCAAAATCATTTCGATCAATAATAGTACCTTGATTCACAATAGTAGGTAAATCAAAGAAATGAAAGTCACCATTAACATCCTCCAAAATCACACGATGAGATCCAACAGAATTAGGTGTAAGTCGAATTTCCCCTGATGTTGCCCCTTCAAAGTCCACCAACTTCTCCCCTTTATCATCTAATACTTTTCCTTTAAAGGCTAATACTTCATCATTAGGAAAATCAATGGAATACCCAATAGAATTTACCAGGCCCTTTACTAATCCACCACCAACTACTTCAAAATTTATTTTCCACTCTGTATCGACTTCCGTAATAGCAGTTCTTTTTAGGAACTTGGCGTCTAGTGATTCAAATGGATTGACTATGGCAATAGGAGCATTAAATATTTTGTCAAAATTGCGCATCCATCTAGTATAAGCTACCAAACGATAAGCACCCGTTTTGAAAGTTGACGGAATAAATATATCCCCATAACCTCTACCTTCTTCAATTCTCACTTTAGATTGGTGTGCAACTTTCCCTTCTACATTAAGTAACTCTATATACAGCACTTTGCTCAACGGAGACGGTTTCCCTGTATTCTTTGCATATACAAATACAGAATAGAGAATGGACTCTCCAGAGATGAACGTCGACCCGTTCAAACTCACATAAACCTCTTCCTCTATATTGGAATCCGTCAAGGCGTTGTGAGATAACCCAAAAAAAAGTAGCAATAATACGATCAGTTTATACATCATTCTTCTTCTATCCAAAAATCTGGGGGTGTTGTGTCAGCGTACCAATTGCAACTGGTGCATTTTCTATACATTAAATAAGCAGAATCAGGGTCAAAAGGTGCCACTTTACTTGCAATCGCGAAAATCTCAAAACTGGGATTGTTCCAAACAACCCCAGCGGCAGCTACTGCCTCCATAGGACTTGGAAGCTCACAACCACCTGCAAATTCTGGCCTTTCAAATTCATCACCAAAATCCGTTTGGCTAAAAAAGTCTCTTCTTTCAGTAATCCCAGCTACTTCGAAATACCCCAATACAATTTCATTCTTTCCACTGGTAGAATAGATATTGCCAGAAACCGAGCCCAGCTGCATATCAAAAAGAGAGCCTGAGGAATTTCTATTGTCTTCCAATTTTCTATAGTAGCTATAGGCGTTTTCTGAAATCGCAAATTGACGTGTTAGCATGCTCAACCTAGAACGTAACAATTGAGAACTACCCGAAACATATCTAATTGGGAACTCAACCAATCGGTTATCTAAACTATTGATCGACGTACCAACAATCAAAGAGCTAGAAAAATCATCTGTATAACACGTGCCTATTCCATCCTGTCTATAGACATATATAGAATCACTTAATACTTCTATCGAAGAAGGGAAGGGGACGTCAATTCTATAAGTGTCATCGTACTCATATCGATAATAATTTGTGTTACCACTTGGGTCAAATACATCCAAAAATATTTGAACACCACCTTCTACTTCATTCGTATCTTCATTCGGCAATTCGGTGTACGTACCATATATATCAACAATTTCTGGTGCTCCCAACAATATTTCATAAGTAGACGCATAGTTCTCCTCAGTCGTCTGGATCAACAACCTATATTCTTGCCCGACTACTGCTGCAAAATCATCCCGAGTAATGTAATCCCCGTTGCCTATACCAGTTAATGATTCAACCTCACCCTCACGTGATTCAATTTTTAAAATAGCATCATTGAGGACTGTCGCATTTGCACCAGAATCCAATGAATACGAATAAGTTAAGCTTATGACATGGGCCTTGGCTTGATTGGTAATACCTCCCTCTATAACCAAGACTTTTTCTGCTTCGTCAGTCTGAAAGTCATAGGGTTCTATACAACCAATCAACAGCATCCCAAAAGCTAACAAAAACAATTGTTTCATCATTATTAAAATTTGAAATTATACGTCAACGTCGGAATAGCGCTTCCAAATATTACCAATTGATAACCCTTGATTTCGCCTTGGTCAGCCTCGAAAAATACAGAATATGGATTATCACGACCTAACAAGTTATAGATAGACAAGGTCCAAAATGAATGCGCCAGCTTACTGATTTTATGATTCCCTTCTAGATTAAAGCCCAAATCAACTCTAAAATAATTAGGTATTCGATATGCATTTCTATCAGAGTAATGGAGGTTTTGTTCTCCTGCAAAATTAAAGACTGCCACTGGGTGTGTTGTTGGTCTACCTGTGTTGAATGTAACATTGGATGACACGCTCAACCTATTGGTCATTTTATAATTGACTACCAAGTTGAAAGTATGTGGTTTGTCATAGTTAGTTGGGTAAAAATCACCCTGATTAATGCTTTCTTCGGTATTGTCCCCGTCCAACTTCATCAATGTCCTAGCATAAGTATAGTTGACCCAACCATTTAATCGGCCTGACTTTTTTAGTGAAAGCTCTACTCCATATGATTTGCCATCTCCTTGTAGAATCTCGGTCTCAGCAGCAGTATTCAATACGAACGAGCCCCCAATTTTAAAATCAACCAAATTTTGTAAACGCTTATAATACCCTTCCACAGAGAACTCCAATTTATTGGACAGTAGATTGCGATAGTAACCCAATGATAATTGATCCCCAATCTGTGGTTTCATATGCATACCTGAGACCCTCCAAATATCCGTCGGTGACAAAGACGTAGAGTTCGAAAGCATATGAATGTATTGTCGGGTTCGATTGTAGCTTACTTTTACGGATGAATAACCATCCAAAGAATACCTCCCAGATAACCGAATTTCAGGCCCGGCATAGGTTTTAATTATTTCATTTTTAGCAAATGATAATGTATCTGTTCTCGTATCATTATTTTTTGGAGCCCCATCAGCATAATCATACACTTCCTTTGGCCCCAATGCATTGAACATGGAATACCGAATTCCTCCATAAAGCATCAACTTACTATTCACCTCAAATTGACCCGAAAAATAAAGCGCTGACTCTAACCCTCTCTCTTCTTGCACAATCACTGGTGCAACGATTGACGAATCACCATAAGGTAATTTTTGTCCCGGGTTGATCGTGTAGTGCTTAGAGCTCAACCCAAAATTGATTTGGTTCTCATCAGACAAGAAGTAACTAAAGTCAATCTTTCCAGAGATTTCGTCCAAATCAAAATCTTGTTTGAACGCATTAGGGGCAGACTCATCATAAAATATTTCATATCCATAATGTGAATACACAGCTGAAACATTGGCCTCCAATTGATTACTCAATAATCGCTTATAACCTATCGTCCCATTATAGTTTTCATATTCATAATTAGAGAATGAAAATAAAGTGTCAGAAGAGATTCTAAACTTATCATTGCTGTAATATCCTGATCCATATATCTCACTCTTAGCATCAAACTTGTGATCCACACGTGCCATTAAATCATAAAAAGACACCTCATTATTACTAAAATTCACATTGTCAATTTGTTTCAAAATCCAATCGGAATAGGTACTTCGTCCAGCTATTATGATGCTCGTAGTATCTTTGACAATGGGTATTTCCAATGTCACTCGTGACGTTACAGGACTGATTCCACCTGAGCCAGAAAATTTCTTGCTACTCCCTTTTTTGCCATCAATTGCAAACACTGAGGACAATCTACCTCCGTATTTAGCTGGAATACTCCCCTTGTAGACTTCCATACTCTTAATTGCATCAGCATTGAATGCCGAAAAGAACCCAAAAAAATGTGAAGGGTTATAAACTGGGGCTCCATTGAGTAAAATCAAATTTTGATCTGTCTTACCTCCACGCACATTGAAACCAGAAGCTCCTTCACCCGCCGTCTGTACTCCTGCAGTAGTAGTCGCGATTTTCAAAATGTCCTTTTCCCCTAATACGAGTGGTACTGTTTTCGTTTCTTCTATATCAATTTTAGTTACCCCAATCTTCACGTCTCTGACATTGACATCTTTGTCAGATTCTATCACTACCTCAGCCAAAGCAATCACGTCTACATCCAAGTCTACATTCAAACTACCATCAGAAAAAAGTACAATTTTTCTAGTTGTAGGTTTCATTCCTGCATACTGTACGATCAAGTTCTGTTTTCCATTAGGAAGCGTAATCGAATAGAAACCATCATAGTCAGTACTTGCTGCTTTGAAGGGCTCTTTCACATAGACCAAAGCGCCAATGATAGGTTCGCTATTTTCACTGTTTTTGACATACCCGACCAACGTCGATTTTTCACCAATTTTCATCTCTGACCGTTTCCCTATATCAAACACATAGTTTTTAAAGTCACTTTGGTCTGCTGATTTGTTCTGATACTCTCTTGAAAAGACTAATCCTAACTCTGCATTGTTGGTTTCTGGCTGAACAGTGTTTAGAGATTGCGCTATCCCTGGTTCTTCCACTATTAATGAGTTGTAGGTCAAGACTACAGCTTTTCCTTGTATGATGAAGTTAATATTACTTCCCTCAAAAAGCTGAGTAACAACCTCATCAATTTGTTGCGCCTCAAATTGACCATTAAAGGTCAATGAATCCAACCAGCTCTCTTGGTAATAAAATCGCATGGCAGTAGCCGACTCTATATCCAAAACTACCTGCTCAACCGCCCTATTATTATACGTCCCAGAAAAAACCATCTCTTCCTGTTGTGCTACAACAATTGAGGATATCAATGTCAATATGCAGATCAGTATTACTCTCATTTTTTTGAAATTAATTGCCCGCAATAAGTAGCCAATTCCACCATATCAGCCTCATTCTTTGTTTTAACTACTAACCGATTTATCTGAACATACGTTTTTATTTCCTTCTTATACTGAGGAAATACTTTAATAAAATTTCCTTTGCGCTTAACCTCAAAAGTACCTCCTTCAAAAAACAAATAATACCTATCGTGAATTGAAAACTCTACCGTCATAGTCGAGGTATTAGCTTCTTTTGTTTTTACCCTTTTAGATACAAAAGACAATTCATCATTTTCAACCAAAATCTCATAAAATCCATTCCTTTCATCTTGGTTGAAATAATTTCTAAAATAACTCCCCTCAATTTCAAACCAATCAATACTTGCTTTTTCTAAACAAATAGGCTGACTTTGGAGCTCTCGCATAGTGGGATGCACTATTACCAAATAGTCCTCATGGGTATGGTACATCATGTCAACACCATAAAAAGTCTGATCACGAAATCTCAACGCCCCCTTAATAGCAAATCTATCATTGTAAAATGGATGCGTATTTCTACTGACGTAAATCTTCTTATAAGTTCCAAGAACCAAAGGTGTCAGTTCTAAGCCTATTTGATTATCAAACCAACTTGTCACGTCTTCTCCTAAGTCCAGACTATCCAACGCATACTGTCCCCGCACACTCAGAGATGTACAGACCATGAGTACGACAATTATTAAGTTGGCATTTGTTTTCACTTAGTCATTCAATTTTAAATAAAGCACGCAAACAAAAGCCAATAAAATTCCATATCCAATATTTGAAAGAAATACCCACGCTTTAAGGTTATTTAGTTAGATAAATCATGAATGCTTACAATTTCTCATACTGATCTATGAGATTGGAATCCAGAATAGTTTGGCCTTGGTCATCTACATAAAATGGTTTTACAAACTTGGCTCCCCATACAATCTCATCCCAAGTATATGAATAACGCGAATGAACCAATTGACTAAAGGTATCATCAAAGCCTTTGATCAAAATCATAATCTCAGCGGTACCTTTCTCCAATTCTTCTTTTGACACATTGAACAAAGGAGAGGCTTCATCAATCTTATGAACCAAAGTCCAATTCAATGGCAAAAAAAGTATCTCTTCGGATTCTAGTTCTAAGTTGAAAAATTTCCTAACAAACTTGCCTTTTTCCTCTTTGGTGTAGCTAAAGATCACATTCGCTTTCAACTCTATGATTTGACTACTTCGATTATTTACAAACCTAAACTGAAAACTATTTACATCTTCGTGTAGAGTCATCAAGGCATTTTTACTATACTGAAACCTAGCGTTTGGCCTTGAAAAACGCCCATATAGCAGCCCCGTAACAAACGCAAAAGAGATCAATCCAAATACTGATTCGATAGAAGATATCATACTTGTCCAGTGACCTATAGGAGAAATGGTCCCGAATCCAACCGTAGTGAATGATTGAAAACTAAAATATAGACATTGCATGTAAAGGTCCACTTCATCATTACCAAACAAGCCTGACAATTCATTTTTCCCGACAAGGAAATAAAAGCTTGCGAACACCATATTGGAACCAATAATAAAAATGGTCAGTAAAGTGAAAAACAAGATCCAATCCATACGAATTAATACTTGATAGGTATTCTTAAAAGTATAAGGAAAGTTGATTCTTTTGACATTGAATTGACCGTCCTTATTGATGGCTCTTTCTGCAATACGATCAAATTTTTGGCCTAAACCTGGGTCATTTATAGATTCACTCATCACCAAATATACATGGACTCAATAATGTTCAAAAGGAATCTAAAATTACAATTATATATTGGCTAATTTTGCGCTTCATTATAACGCATATCAAGATGGAATTGAACACTTTGACAGCCATTTCTCCAGTAGATGGTAGATATAGACGACACACTGCTAGCATGGCAGAATACTTTTCTGAATATGGCTTGATCAAATACAGAGTACATGTTGAAGTTGAGTACTTCATCGCGCTATGTCAGTATCCTCTTCCTCAATTGGAAAATATAGACCCCTCTGTATTTGGAAAGCTAAGACAACTTGTAGTTGAATTTACAGAAGCTGACGCACTTGAAATCAAAGAAATTGAAAGCACGACCAATCATGACGTCAAAGCGGTAGAATATTTCATCAAAAGAAAATTTGATGCATTAGGACTCGAGCCATACAAGGAGTTCATCCATTTTGGCCTGACTTCCCAAGACATCAACAATACGGCTATTCCATTGCAGTTGAAACTGGCAATAGAAAATGAATACTTGCCCAACCTCAATAAAGTAGCAGCTCAACTCATTTCAATGGCTGAGCAATGGAAAAATATCCCGATGCTAGCCAAAACTCATGGTCAACCAGCATCTCCTACAATATTGGGTAAAGAAATCCTTGTCTTCCACGAAAGAATTGAACAGCAGATTAACATGCTAGATGGCATCAGATATGGCGCTAAGTTTGGTGGCGCTACAGGTAACATGAATGCACATCATATTGCTTATCCAGAGGTGGATTGGGTGAAGTTTGCCAACAATTTTGTAGACAATACACTTGGACTCACAAGAAGTTACCCAACGACCCAAATCGAGCACTATGATGACATGGCTGCTTTATTTGACAACTTAAAACGTATCAACACCATCTTGATAGATTTTTCTAGAGACGTATGGCAGTATATCTCTATGGGTTATTTCAAACAAAAAGTGATTGCAGGAGAAGTTGGATCATCGGCCATGCCACACAAGGTCAACCCTATCGACTTTGAAAATGCCGAGGGTAACTTGGGTATAGCCAATGGGATCTTTGAATACTTGTCTGGAAAACTTCCAATCTCAAGATTGCAGAGAGATTTGACTGATTCTACCGTATTGAGAAATATAGGAGTGCCTGTTGGACATAGTTTTATCGCATTGAAGTCTTTGGAAAAAGGAATCAGTAAATTAGAACTCAATAGAGAAGCCATCGAACTAGATCTTGATGACAACTGGGCTGTGGTTTCTGAAGCCATTCAGACGCTATTGAGAAGAGAAGCTTACCCAGAGCCTTACGAAGCTTTAAAGGCACTAACTAGAGGTAATCAATCCATTACACAAAAAGTACTGGTTGACTTTATTGATACACTCAATATCAGTGATCAATTAAAAGATCAAATGAAGAAAATCACCCCCTTTAACTATACAGGTATCAATCCTCTGAAATAAACTTATCCTCGGAAGTCCCCACTGGCTTTAGCACATTCTTTTAGCTTTTTGTTCAGAGTGGACTTCCACCAAGGCCCTTTAGTAAAAACTAGCCTCGTTTTAACTAAAGTGTTGTTCATCAGTCTTGTCCACCATGTAGACACACCATAGTCTGATGTATGCTCTAATGCATATTCAAACCCCATGGCATGAGTTAATTCTATCGCACAAGGGTTACCGTAAAGCAGTTTTCTTGCGTCTTCAACATATATTCTTTTAATCTCTTTTCTATTAGGGTCGTTTTTCTTCGTGTCTTCTTTGACCTTCCTATCTGTTTTTCTAGTAGGCAATTCTTCCTTGATCGACTCTTGCGCCATTATTACATTTGGAGACAATACCGTCATCATGAAAAGAATAGATGCTATGGAAAAAATTGATTTCACTTATTAAGAATAATGGAATTATTGAATATGGTGATAAATGAACTCAAATATTATAAGGAGATGATTCCCTCTATCTTTTTGGCCTTTTCATAAGTTGCGATAATTTCATCACTAGACGCCACCATCACGTGTATACTGGTGCTCACATATTTACCATTTCTGGAAGGCGTGATTTTCACTTCATGCTTGGCAAACAGTTTTTTCACTTCGTCCAACTGCTCTTGCAATACAATGAACTTGAATAAATACAGTGAAGGAAACGAGTGTACACTATCTAATTTTTCCTTGAATGAGTTTGATGAATTATCCATAAACAAAAAAGTCCTGACAGTTAGTGTCAGGACTCAAAGTTATCTTATGTTCAACTACTAGAAAAACTTATATCTATCATCTTTAATCTCAGCAAGTTTTCTTACCGCTTGATCAATTCCGTTATAGTACATCGCAGATTGTCTCTGGTTGCTCACTTGGGATCTGTAAACCTCATAGTCCGACACCTCAGGAGCATCATACTTGTTGACCAATTGCAAAAGCAAAACACCATTATCAATAGCAAATGGCTCAGTTGTTTCGCCTGGCTCCATTGAGAAAGCTACCCCTACTGCTTCTGGCGCTAAACCAACTACACCAGTCAACGTGTTACTGCTCAATTTCAAGTCTGACATGCTGTAATACTTGGCTACATTGCCATCATAATTCACCACTTTATTAACCAAAATATCTCCTTCTGTAGTTTTTAACTTTTCGATGATGATAATGGCTTTCTTTTCGTTTTTCACTCCTTTTTCTACTTCGTTTCTAACAGATAGTAGACTTGCAGTACCTGATTCAGAAGCAGAAGCAACAGAAGCAATCACATACTGATTGTCGATCTCAAATACTTCAGAAACATCTCCTACTTCAGCTTCATTGTAAGCCCAAAATACGATATTTCGTGCTTCGGTTACACTTGGAAGAGATCTGTCATTTTTACCTACCTTATTAGCTGTCTTGACTTTCAACTTATTCTCAGAAGCATTTGCAGTGAACGTTTCCAAATCCGTAGAAGACATAACAAACTGCTCTGCTACCCTATACACCTCGTTTCTTGTATCATCACTTACATAAATCTCCAAAGCAACTTTGGCCACCTTATATGAAGAATCTCCTACCATTGCTACCTTATACAATACATAGTTGCCATCTTCGATTAATGGACCCGCCATAGTACCTACTTCAATCACAACATCCTCACCTTGTAGAGGAGATGGCAAAGCGTCAGCTTGATAAGAAACTATAGGAGTTTTTCCTTCACTGTTGATCACAGCAAACAAAGAATCATTTTCTGCAACTGCAAACTCTGATGCTATACTTGTGATTTCCTCTAATACCAATGCTGAATCAGCAGCAGAAGGTACAACATCAAATGATAAGTACTTGATCACTTTTGACTCTTCTACTTCAAAATCCTCTTTGTGACTTGCTAAATACGCTTTGGATTCAGCATCGCTCACCTTTACAGTTGTATCAGTTACTGACTCAAAAGGGATATAGATATAATTAACCTCTGCAGTGTTGTTAGCGTTGTTATATGTGTACTTCGCTTCTGCTTTGGTTGCATAGTTAGATTTGAAAATCAAGCCATTATATTTCGCTCTCATTCTATTCGGTCCTAACCCTTGTTCAAAATTGTACCATGACGCTCTTTGTTGAGGTGTCTGAGTACTCAAGTTCTGTAGGAATGCTACTACGTTCTCTTTGCTGAACTGACCAGTCTGAGGATCAGTAAATGCTTGTCTGATTTGAGGACTGATGTTATCACCCTGAACCATATCTACCAACTCTTCACTAGATACCGAAAGACCCAATGTTTGAAATTGTTGTTGATATGCAAAATCATCTACCAATGCATCCCAAGTTTGGTTTCTAATATATTGTTGCTCTGCACTTGAAGGACTTCTTCCCTGATTTGCTTGGAAATTGTAAGTCATCTCATCTTGCTTGTCAATGAAGTCTTGATACGAAATGGTTACACCCGCTATCTCTCCGACATTTACCTTGTTTCCCAAAATTGTTGAGTTAGGCCCGAACAAATCGGATCCTACGAATGCAACGATTGAAAAACCAATAAGAAAGACCACTACTTTCCCCCCTTTATTCCTTAGTGTGTTTATTAATGCCATTTTATATCTGTATTAAAAAGAAGCGCAAAATAAGTAAGGCGCTTCATATAATCAAAATTTTATTCGTGTTAGTTAACGTGTTGTTTTTGAGGCTATTCTTAATCTAAAATTTTAAGTCGGATTTTCTCGATGCGTGCCTCTTCCATTAGCATGATTTCGAAGCTATATCCTGTCGCCTCAATTACCTCTCCCGGCTCTGGTAAATTTTCATTTATTGATAAAATTAATCCCCCTAGGGTGTCATAATCCCCTTCTGGCAAATCCCACTTATAGGTTTCATTCAAATAATCAATCTCTTGTCTAGCACTTAATACAAATTCGCTTTCATTGACTTTCAATTCTAATAAGTCATCATCATCGTGCTCATCTTTTATTTCCCCAAAGATCTCTTCGATGATATCTTCCAAACTGACCATACCAGATGTCCCCCCATATTCGTCCACTACCAAAGCAATACTCCGGCGTTCTTTAATCAATTCCACCATCAAATCATTGGCAGGCATGGTTTCGGGCGCAATGATGATTTTAGTGAGAATGCTCTTAATATCCACTGGCTTCTTGAACAAAGCCAAAGAATGGCAATATCCGATCACATCATCAATGGACTCATCATATACTAATATTTTTGAATGGCCCGACTTAACAAACTCTTCTTTTAGCTCTTTTATCGTATCATTAACATCAACAGCTACGATCTCTGTCCTTGGGATCATGCATTCTCGCACCTTTACGGTCTTAAAATCTAGGGCATTGTTAAAAAATTTAGCATCAACTTCTTGTTCAGATTCATTATCCTCATCAACCCTAATGTTCTTGATGTAGTTATTGAGGTCTGTCAAACCAAACACCGGTCGATCATCTGAGTACTCTAGCCTAAGAACTTTGGTAAGCAAAAACCTTGAAGCTTTAACAATCATATACACTACTGGGCTCAATAGGTAATAGATAATCAAAATGGGCACAGAAAATACTGATAGAAATCCATAAGGATTCCTCAAGAACAAACTTTTAGGGATGTACTCAGCTGTAAACAATACAACAATTGTTGAAATGATGGTCTGTAATAATAATACCACAATATCACCATTGAGCTGCTCGGGCAATACACGCATCAGCCAAGGATCCAATAACATGGCCATAAAAATACCATAAAGCACCAGAGTCAAATTATTCCCAATCAGTGTAGTGGCAATGAAATTTGACGGCTTGTTTGAGAAATTAGAAAGAATTTTCGCTGACAAAGAGCCCTGCTTTCCCTGCAGCTCGATATGCAGCTTGTCAGTGGTAATAAAAGCAATCTCGATTCCCGAAAACAAAGCTGAAAATAAAATACAAACTAGTATAGCTACTAGGATAATTGGGTCCATAAGGCGGGCTATTTCTTTTTCTTAAGTTTATATAAAAGTAACAGAGATATGCTCAACATAAAAATCCAGTAAGAATGCATGGCGCCATATAACATGGTTTGATGTAGCCCAATTAGAAAAAATCCGGCTGCTAATGTAAATATGATAATTTGAAAAAACGTTGTGCTCATTTACTCTAAAAATTCCGTACTGTCCATTTCAATATATTCTAGTTCATCATCAAATCCTCCCTGCTCGACCTCACCGACTGGGATTTCTTGTGTTTTAAGAATAGACATTACCCCAGAAGGTTTCAATATCGTATATTCAGAAAAATCCTCATTCGATTCCAACCCTTCACCTTCCAATACTTCCCCATCTGTTTTAATCGTGACAAATTGATCAGTATATATTCTCTCTTCTTTCGGTACCCAATTCAATAATTCGGTTCTCAAATCACTTCCATCTCTCAGACTAATCATGATCACATCTCCCTCTGCCTTGTAATAGTCTTCGTCAGAAAAGTAATAACCAGTGTTTGCCTTCAGGGTAGAAGTGACCTTCCCAAATGGATCATAAAACTGCAAATAGATTCCATGAGGAAAATCCCTATCATCATTCTCATAGACATACTGCTTCGGTGCACGCAACCTGATTTTGGTTACTGTGGAATCAGATATTTTAACATCTATGCTATCCATAGTCACAGACGGACCGTCATAGGTCGCTTGTTCTAAGACGCCTTTTTTGCTTTCACAAGCAAAGAAAACAGCAATGGACAATATAAGGATAATATATTTTTTCATTCGAAATCTATAAAGCAAAAAAAGCACCCATTTCTAAGAAACAGGTGCTCAATATCTTAATTCAATCAACTAGTTAGGTCTTCTTGCTAGGCTCACTGTTTCGTTGATCCAACATCCAACAGACATTGACTGTCCTTCCTGTAAACCTAATTCAAATATCTCTGATATAGATGGAAACTGCGCTTTTGCTTTGCTCATCGCACTAGTGTTACCAGCTTTTTTATATTGATTAAAGGCTGCAATATAGACCAATCTATCATCCACTTTGCTTTCTCCTGCTCTACAACCTTCATAACTCGCCATGTACAAATTACCAATCATCGTATAAGCATCACTTGCTACAGACGGATCATTAGCCATCGCTTTCCTTGCACTAGTTCTAGCATTAGACTTTTGACCCATACTATTGTACATACGTGCCTTTTTCAAATGAATCTCCCCTTTTTTCAGGTTATCATCTGTCAACTCAATAGCAGCATCATAATATACAATCGCCTTGTCATACTTTTTAGCAGCTGCCAATTTGATCCCTAATATTTTTGCTATACCATAATCTTTCTCTGATTCAAAAACAATCTCTCCAGCTTCCACAAAAGAATCACTATCCAAACATTTAGCTGAAATCATCAACTTAAATACCTTTTTGGCCATTTTTGGATCTTTACTCTCTCTCATCTTCGGAACTAATTTTTCCTCGATAAATGCACAGTCAATATCAACAGTTCCGATCAACATCTTATCTATTGTCTCCTGATACCTTACATACTTTGGGTTTGGCTTAGCAAGATCTTTTGCAGAAATAACCTCCGAGATATATCCATACTTATTAATCACTTCGTCATCCGAAATCTCACCGCCACTCAATTTGAACCTTCTCACAATATCCATGTAAGCGATGATATTGTTGTCGAGTGTTTTATTCCCGTTCAATTCAAATGTTTTATTGAACAATTCGTATAGCTCTTGATATTTGGTCTTGTCGCCTTTATAATATTTATAAGCTTTAAAGGCTTTTCTATTAAGAACTTTTCCTTCGTTTCCGAAATATTCAATTCTCATATCATACATCAACATCGCTTTGTCCGCGTATTCAGTCTTCTTAGCAGCGTCAGTTTCTTTTTCGTAAAGACCTTCGTAAATCTTCGCTCCATTGATGTACAAAGACTCATTCAAATCAGGACAGCTATCCAACAACCATTGGTGTGGTTCTATAGCCGTAGCAAACTGACTACTCTTTACAGCATCTACATATAGTGCATTATATTCCTTTGCCTTTTCTACATTTTGAGGCCAGTTCCATCCTGGTTGTGCAAGTCCTGCAAACCCCAATGACAACAGTACGCCTATGATTAATAGCTTTTTCATATCTCTTTAATAATAATGTCTAGCTGTTGAGTCTTTAATTAAACCGGAAATTAAAACCACTAATTCAATTTCTCAACTCTACTCAACTATTTAATTAATTATACTTTCTTCTTACAAACCAACGATCATTCAATGTGACCCCAAGTACAAATTTTACATAACGTTCTTGCACCAACCCCTCACTTTTCGTGCCACGTTGACCGAATTTGAATGCCATATTGAGAGCGGATACTGATTTGACAGGTAATGACCAGCCAAAACTAAAGTTATAATCATCTATGTAAACATCTTCTCCTAGGCTATATGGTAATTGTTCATAATGGAATCCAAAACGGTATCTAATCCTGTTGAGATAACTATTAACATCGTTGTACTTTGGTATGAATTCTAGACCAATTCCAGCCTCTAATGTTGATCTATAAGTCTGACTAGACCCTTCTAAAAAACCTGCCTTCTTTTCCCATTGCTTGGTTTTTACATCTACCGACAGGATAAATTTGTTGATGTACTCATAAGAAACCCCTAAGCCAATTTCAGCTGGTATATCAAATGCACCATCATAACTCAAGTTATTGAGGGTGTCTCCAACAATCTCAAAGCTTCCATTTACGGTTGCTACTTGTCTTACCACTCTGCTTCCTTCTAAGCTTTTCGCCATGTCATAAGTAGCACCTACGTGAATAGATTTTCTTTCATCCAACTTGAACATGTAGGCTGCACCAAAACCAAAATTGTACCCTTTATAATTTGTCTTTTCATAAGTCCCCGCAGGGATTTGAGAAGTAATATCATCGCCTTCTAAGGAAACAGTCTCTTTGTCCTCTATGAACCCGAACAAAAAAGAAGCTCTAATTCCCAAAGATAAATTCTGAACCTTCACACCATTTGACCAATAAAATTCTGTGAGCCCTCCTTCTCCTTGTCTTTGTGTGACACTAGTTGCCTCGCTATTCCCTTCAATAGCACCACCAGTAACAAAATTGTAATTAACCAAACTATATGGTCGTGCACCAATGTTTGTCGTCCATGTATTGTGGACAATTGGGAACGCAAAACTCAAATACTTGAATCCACCGGTTCCAGAAGACATATTATCAACACCACTTTCAGCATTGATACTTTCTCCTTGTAACCCCAATTCAAAAACACTAAAAACATTCGAGGTTAAGAGTGCCGGGTTCATATTATTGATATGATAAAAACTTGGCGCTGCTATCCCTACATCACCCATAGCAAATTGATGAGACATGCTTCTACTTTGCAAGTCACCAATACCAAAAACTGTGTAGGGGGAGAATGTATGTTGTGAAAATGCCCAATTGCTAATCAATATTAATAGCAAAACAACCTTATATACTTTTGTCATTATATTCCAAAATCCTGTTCAAACCAATCAGTACTAGATCAGGGGCTGCAAAGATGGATGCTTTTATTTTAGATTCAAAACTATTTGCACCACCACCACATACAATCACCTTTAAATCAGTCCAAATCTGCCGATATTGCATAATTACCCCATCTATTTCGTTCACTATACCATACATAACTCCTGCGACCATCGCTTCTTTTGTTGATTTTGCAGTAAGATTAGCCTCAAATGGCGCTAGAATCAACGGCAAATTTGCCGTATAGTCATGCATAGATTTGAATCTCAATTCCACTCCTGGAGATATACTCCCACCTTGGTAGGTCCTTTCATCATCTAAAAAATCGTATGTAATGCAAGTTCCTATATCAATAATCAAGTGTGGCATTTTGCTTTCCTTCTCTGTTGCACCAACAACTGCAACCAGTCTATCAATACCCAAGGTTTCTTTTGTCCCATAATTATTTTTGACCGGGACTTGAGTGTTATGATCCACCACCAAAACCTTATGTGGAGCTAAAGTATTTTCAATCTCCCCTTTGGTTTGTACGACACTACAGGCTGCAACCTGATCGGGCGCAACATCTTCTATCAAAGGTTTCACATCATTCAAATCTTGGAAAACCCATTTTTCCGTTAATATTGAATTTTCAAAAGTGGCAACTTTGATATTTGAATTACCTATGTCTAATACTAATGTCTTCATTAAAAAAAATGTGAACCTCCTCAAATCTAGGTGCAACATCCCCAACAACCTAAAATTCGAACAACCCTCTTCACCTTATTATATGGTGTCCGGAACTCTTTCCGTCATAAATCATGGCTAATAACTACGTATAGAGTAAAATAATTAAGTTTTACTCTAGATCAGATGACTTCATTTGTATATTATTGCTGTCCTATATCATTAATCCATAATGCGCAAATTTTTTATCCTTCTATTACTAGTACTGACAACTCAAATAGGGTTTGCTAGTAATTCTATTTCTGAAACTTCAGATTTTGACTCGGGAAATATAGAGATCGTTGCTGCTCAAGAAGATGGAGACGAAAGTCATCACTCCGCTCCTACTTGGACAGTTATACCTTTTGCATTGTTGCTCATCATGATTGCAACTGGCCCTTTGTTCTATGAGCATTTCTGGCACAAAAACTATCCAATCGTAGCAGTAGTCTTGGCTACAGTTGTCGTGCTCTACTACCTTTTTGTTTTACACAATCACCACGGACCCGTTCATGCACTAGCCGAATATGTGCAGTTCATTGCGCTGCTGAGTGGCTTGTTCATCGCGTCAGGAGGTATCATGATTGAGGTTGACAAAGAAGCAAAACCATGGACCAACGTTATTCTATTACTGATAGGAGCATTAGTAGCCAACGTCATCGGGACTACTGGCGCTTCAATGTTACTGATTAGACCTTTCATAAGGCTCAACAAAAACAGAATCAAACCTTACCATATTATCTTCTTTATTTTTATGGTTAGTAACATCGGGGGTTCTTTGACACCTATCGGTGACCCTCCATTGTTCTTAGGGTTTTTGAAAGGAGTACCTTTCTTCTGGACTTTAGAGCATAATTTAATTCCATGGTTATTCGCTAGTTTAATGCTTGCGGCAATATTCTATTTGATTGACAAAAGGAACAAAGCGGACTATAGCTTTGGTGAAGAAATCCCTACCCCTTCAGGGAAAATTACTTTAAAAGGAACCAAGAATTTTGCTTGGTTGGCAGTCATCGTAGGTGCTGTATTCTTAGACCCTAACGTACTAGACTGGGTTCCAGCGATAAACTATGAAGGTCAAAAATTCTCTTTTGTTCGTGAGATCATCATGCTAACTTCAGGGTATTTATCCTACAGATTTGCTGATAAAGCAGCACTCGATGGTAATGAATTTAACTTCGAACCGATCAGAGAAGTAGCCTTCATCTTCGTAGGAATATTTGGCACCATGACACCTGCTCTTGAACTAGTAGGCAATTTTGCTCAATCCGAAACTGGAGCAGCCTTGATCACACCCAATACTTTGTATTGGGGAACTGGCTTATTGTCTGGTTTCTTAGATAATGCACCGACTTATATCAACTTCCTTACAGCAGCAATGGCATCTCAAGGAGCTTCGATAACAAGCATCACCGATGTTGTAGGTTTTGCAAACGGAGAATATAGCAACTCAGTATTATCATTAAAGGCCATATCAGTGGCAGCCGTATTCTTTGGCTCCATGACGTACATTGGCAATGGCCCAAATTTCATGGTAAAATCTATCGCCGAGCAAGTAGGCATTAAAATGCCGTCTTTCTTTGGTTACATTATTAGATATTCCATACCAGTTCTTTTACCACTATTCCTCATCGTATGGTTGATATTCTTCTATTGGGGAGTATTATAATCATTTCTCATGGATGAATTTATTACTCCATTAATACAAGTAGGAGAGTTAATTCAAATCCTCTCTGATCAAGATCTGATCATATTAGACACCAGTATTGCAAAAGTCGGTTCAGGAAGTAAAAGCCCATTAGACGATGTGAAAATAAAAGGCTCACGTCTGTTTAACCTTGCAGAATTTAGTAAACCCGGGAGTACTTTACCAAACACGTTCCCTTCACCTGAGCATTTCCAAGCACAGGCAAGGAAGCTAGGCATCAATAATCAAAGCAAAATAATCATCTATGACAACCTTGGCATCTACTCGAGCCCAAGAGTCTGGTGGATGTTCAAAACAATGGGACATGACAAAGTCACGGTACTCAATGGTGGTTTGAAGAGTTGGCAAGATCATGGCTATGATACAGAATCAAAAAGCACTACAACAAATTATAAACTAGGGGATTTTATAAGCCAACTAGACCATGCTGCCATCAAATCAATTGGTGATATACTCTCTAATATAAGTAGTAAAGACAGTTTGGTAATAGATGCGCGTAGTAGTGATCGATTTGATGGGTCACACCCAGAACCTCGCCAAGGGTTAAGATGTGGCCATATTCCTAACTCTATGAATATTCCATATGACGACCTCCTAGAGGATGGGTTTTTCAAATCGCCAGAAGACTTACAAGAAATTTTCAATAAGTATAAGGACGAACCCTCTATAATATTCAGTTGTGGATCTGGAGTCACTGCCTGTATTCTCTTATTGGCTAGTGAAATCATTAACCTCTCTTTCGAAAAGTATATTTTCGATGGTTCGTGGACAGAGTGGGGTTTGAGTAATCACCCCATCACTATTAAATAGCTAACTGCACTAGTTACAGCGCAAGCATTTTAATGGCTGTAATCGCCGCTTCATCGCCTTTATTGCCGTACTTACCGCCAGCACGATCCATGGCCTGTTTCTGCGTGTTAGGCGTCAATACACCAAAGATGACAGGCTTATCATATTTCAACGAGACGTTGGTAATACCATGTGCCGTCGCATTAGAGATATATTCGTCATGCTTGGTCTCCCCCTTGATCACACAGCCAATACAAATCACTGCATCGACATCATCGCGTTGCGCCAATTTTTGAGCACCAAGGCTCAGCTCGAAAGTACCTGGCACATCTACTTTTACAATGTTTTCTTGTTTTGCACCGTGCTGAATCAATGTCTGATAAGCACCATTGTACAATGACTCGGTGACCTCCTCGTTCCATTCGGAGACTAGTATAGCAAACACCTTGTCTGATACGTCTGTAATATTTTTTGAAGAATAGTCGCTAAGACTCTTGATAGAACTTGCCATTTGAATAGGGTTTTGTTATAAGCACAAAATAAAAAAGGGATGATCGAAAAATCATCCCTTTTTACAAATTTCATTTCGAAGTATTACTTCTTGCTTCCTTCCAGTCTCGCTACGTGCTTTTTAGCGTCTTGAAAAACTGTTGCCTTGCTGTAGTTTTCTACAATGTCTTTGTAGTTGTCCAATGCTGCATCAGTATTACCTGCGTTCTCGTTCGCAATAGCTGCCTTGATCAAATATGTAGGACTGAATTGGTCGTTAACATTGTTGTTAGCTGCTTTTTCATAATTACTAGCTGCTTCAACATATTGCTCCAATTCCATGTTCGCATCACCAATCAATGAATATGCTCTACTTTGAATCAAGTAATCATCAACAGAAAACGATTTTAGGTATTTGATTGAATTATCAAAATCACCCAATTTCAAATAAGTAGCACCTGCATAATAGTTGGCCAAATTAGCCGCCTCTGTCATTGGGTACTCATCTATGATTTCTAATAAACCAAAGTTGTTGCCATCACCATTGAGTGCCAAGCCTAAACTATCTCCTTCGAAATAATAAACTGCCTGATACAAATCTCTTTGCGCATTCTGATTTTGACCATCGATATAGTACCTGCTAAACACAAACCCTACCACCGCGATAGCAACCACTGCTGCTACAACAAAAACCAAAGTTTTGTTTTTTTCAATGTACTGCTCAGTTCTAGACAGCTGATCAGCCAATGCTTCTGGATTCTCTAACAAATCACTTCCGTGTTGCTCGTTATCTTTTTTAGTCTTCGCCATTTTATAAAAATTAAAGGCGGCAAACTTAACAATAAATTTCTTATGTTAAGAATGGCCTCTTTTTGTCGTTTTTTTTAGTCTTCTAAGAATGGGTAAGCAGGGTCAGCATATACATCAGTATAAGCTTGATCTGCTGTTGGGAATGGAGAAGTCTCCGCAAATTCCACCGCTTCTAATATTTCTTTTTTCACTTTTTCAGCTATCACATCCAATTCCTCTTGAGTAGCGAATTTCTTCTCTAAGATAATCATCTTCACTTGCTCTAACGGATCTCTTTGCTTGTAGCTTTCTAGCTCCTCTTTCGTTCTATACTTAGCAGGGTCAGACATAGAATGTCCCTTATATCTATAAGTTTTGAACTCTAATAAAGTTGGACCGTCTCCAGCTCTTGCTCTCTTTTGCGCTCTATCTATTGAATGGTGAATATCTATTACAGACATCCCATCTACAGACTCAGAAGGCATTTGATATGCACTACCTAATTGCTCTAGGCCTGTTACGTTTGAAGTTCTTGCTACTGACGTTCCCATTGCATAACCGTTATTTTCTATTACGAAAATCACAGGCAATTTCATTGTCATAGCCAAGTTAAGCGCCTCATGAAAAGCACCTTGTCTAACTGCGCCATCTCCCATATAACAAACACAAAGGTTGTCATTGCCATTGTATTTGTCTGCAAACGCAATACCTGCAGCCAAAGGAACTTGACCACCTACAATACCATGTCCCCCATAGAATCCACGTGCTTTATCAAACATGTGCATCGATCCACCCTTACCTTTAGAGATACCAGTTGATTTACCATACATCTCTGCCATGATCTCTCTTGGAGGAGTTCCCAAAGCCAATGGTTGTGCGTGATCTCTATAAGAAGTAATGTACTTATCACCTTTTTTCAATGCTGAAACCGCACCTGCAACACATGCTTCTTGACCAATATACAAGTGACAAAATCCTTTGATTTTTTGCTGTCCGTATAACTGACCAGTTTTCTCTTCAAACTTCCTCATCATCAACATGGATTCGTACCATGTCATATATGTTTCCTTAGGAAAATCGCTTTTGGATTTTGCTTTAGTTGTCTTTTTTTCTTTTACACTTGCCATTTCAAAAGATTTTGTGCGTCACTCGCAATTTTAATGGTTTGCCAGCTCACATTGAGTAGCGAACTGCGAAATTAGTGAAAATCATTACTTCAGCAAAGATATATGTTCCTTCAATCCCTTAAATTCAGCAATTTTAAAAATTATGTCGCTGGGGAGCTGCTTTTTTGTGAACATATCAACTGTTTAGTTGGTCTCAATGGAAGTGGAAAAACCAACATCCTTGACGCTATACACTATTTGTCACTTACAAAGTCGGCATTTAATAGTATCGATTCCCAAAATATCAATCACGAAGAAGATTTTTTCATGATCAAGGGAGATTTTGTCAAAAAGACCAAAACGCACCAAGTACATTGTAGTATCAAGCGACAGGGTAAAAAAACATTCAGACTAGATGATGTTGATTATAGCAAATTAAGTCAACACTTAGGGTTATTTCCCATTGTCCTGATTGCGCCTAATGACGATGACCTGATTAGAGAAAGTAATGAAGTCAGAAGGAAGTTTTTCGACTCCATCATCGCACAGTCAGACAAGGAATATTTACAAGAATTGATCAAGTACACCCATCATCTCAAACAACGAAATGCACTCTTGAAAAGCGGTCGAGTTGATTATGCTCTATTAGATAGCTATGATATGATTTTGAGTAAATGTGGCGCCATCATTACGAAAAAGAGAAGTGCATTCATCGAACTATTCATACCCTACTTTCAAGAAAACTACGATTTGATTGCAGAACACAAAGAAGCGGTAACGGTCAGCTATCACTCCAAAGGTTTGGAAGGTGACTTATACGCTTTGATGAAAAATTCAAGAGAAAAAGACATCATCACCCAACGATCCAATGTTGGTATCCACAGAGATGAATATGTGTTAAAAATTGACAAGCGAGCCATCAAAAAGTATGGTTCTCAGGGACAGCAAAAATCCATGTTGATTTCATTGAAATTGGCACAATTTTCTTTCATAAAAAATCAACTCGGGATTACCCCCATTCTATTGCTCGATGATATATTTGACAAACTCGATGACCATCGGATAGCCCAGTTACTATCCATCATTACCTCAGATCAATTCAAACAAATCTTCATCACGGATGCACGTGAAGAAAGAACCATATCTCTTTTGAAAGGTAAGTATGACCCAATGAAAATATTCAGGGTGGATAATGGAAGTATTAAGGAGGTTGGTTAGTCACAGATTAAGTAACGCACGTAGTTTTACCCTTTGATCAGATCTTGATCGTATCACTGCAATACTATTCCTCATGTTTGTTAAGGTTGTAATGGTATTAACTATGCGACTGAACCAGAAGTGATTTACCTCAAAAAAAGGATAAAATAATCAGGCCCCCCATTGAAAGAAATAAACATAAAATTATAAAACCAACCCAGAAATTTGGCCACCAAAAATTAACCCAACAATCTCGCCAAGACTTATTTCCCAAAAAGAAGGCCCACCTAGCTGTTGCCCCAATTACAAACATTATTGGAAAAGATAGTAACGCTAAGACTAATTCAACTACTCGTTGCTTAAACCAATTATAGCGATTGTAAAAACAAAAAAATTAATTTTACTCTTGACAATATAATGTGAATTCTCCTATGCCTCATTTGGAATGAGACCGTACTGGTTATCTATTTTTTTACATCACCAAAACTTCCACAAGAATAAACTGAGACTAATTAGCCACCACATTCTGGACATGTAGTACTGCTCCCTTATTGTTCTCGATCTTTACTTTCAAAGGCGTGCCTTCTGCAAAAGCATGAATGAACTTGAAGGAGGCATTACGTTTTGAAAGCTGCATTTTTCGATTCTTAAATAGTTCCTGAACCAGTTCATCATTCTCATCATAGACCCGCATGGAGATCAAAGATGCTTCTCTCACTATATACTCAAACCTAATCGGCAATACCTTAGACAGTGCTTCTTCATATGCACCGCCATTGACCATTAGTTTTTCTACCAATACATTTCCATTTGCGTCTTTTAACCGCGCGGTAAAGGAAGCTTCTTGATACAACATATTATTGATCCCAATGGTATAGATATGTACACCTCCAAAGGTACTTTTCAGTGCAAATTGCTCACTCACTACCTCACCAAGAGAGTCATAAACTGCCAATTGCACTTTGGTATCTCTAGGTGCGTGATACACCAAATCCACTCTAGAAGAATAAACCACACGTGGAGATGACATCCTTGGCCAATTTTCAATCTCTTCTCTTTTGGGTGGTGTTTCGCGACGGTATTCGGCGACTATTTTGGCTAAATCCCATGATGCATCCACATGACCACCATCAAAAACTCCTTCGATATCCCTGTTGTCGGTAAACGCCCAAACGGCAGACTGCCCTATTGAGGATTGCATTTCATTCTCGGCAATGATTTTCGCCATTTTGACCAGATCAGCATGCACCGCTGATGTGATGTTATAGGCCTCCCCACTTTTAGGGCCATAATTAGAAAGTTGCGTACAGGCTCCAAACATATCATATGCTACCACACTTCTCGCCTTGACATATAATATTTCTTCCTCTAGAATAATCAAATCCTGTGCTCCTTCATCCACAGATTTTAACATCAGGCCAGCCCCGATCTCAATATTCAAATCCGTGGAGATATTGTTGGTTATCACTAAATGAGCAGCATCTTTTCCTAATCCTCCATTGCCACTCGCTACCACAGTGATGCGTTTTTTGAGCATGGCATCACTGATGGATAACGTATCCGCAGCAGTAGACACATATATTTGACAACAAAAGAAAAGTAAAGTGAGAAGTGTAAATTTCATAGTTTTTGAATTTGAATGAACAACGTCAATAATCTCTTATTTTCAACAAAATTCTCATCTCATACTTTGGTCTGAGAAATAACGAGTGATGTATTCGGTAGGTAGACGGTCTTCGAAACTAAGATAATATGAACTTCCTTCAAATCCATACCCCACTGTACAGTTTCGAAAAAATCTGTGTAATCATCAGTTCAATACCAACTATTAATAAACCTGCGCTATCACATGTTTATACATGTCTTTAACTCATTCAGGCTATATCATATATCTATATATTTGTTTCTATCAACAGTAATTGCCTTTGTTTGTACGTAGTTTTACGTAATACACTTCCATTCATATGAAAAATACAACATGCCACGCCTGCCAAAACACAGAATGCATTATTAAGAAAAACAGTCATGGAGAAGGTATTGACAGTTTTCTTGAAAAGAAGCATACTATTCAATGTAAAAAGGGACAACAGTTCATCCTAGAAGGTGCTCCTGTGCATGGGTTATATTTCGTATATGATGGTAAAATCAAGGTCGCCAAGACTGGGTATCAAGGTAGAGAGCAGATAGTAAGGTTTGCAAAAGATGGAGAGATCATTGGGCATAGAGGATTTGGAATAGGCCAGTCTTATCAGATTAACGCAGTAGCAATAGAGGATACGGTACTATGTAATTTCACCAATGAAGCACTACAGGAAATGCTTCACAAATTACCAAACATCACTTATGATTTTATGGTATTCTATGCTGAGGAACTCAACCGCAGTGAAACCAAAGTAAGAAAGTTTGCACAAATGACAGTCAGAGAAAAAGTCATCGATGCATTATTATATATCTATAGGAAGTTTGGTCAGACTGATGATTACCTCAACATTCAACTATCAAGAAAAGAGATTGCTGATTTTGCGGGAACAACAGACGAACAAGTCATCAGAGTCATATCCAGTCTGAAAAAAGAAAGTATGTTGCGTGCAAGCGGAAAGCGTCTAGGAATCATGGAGTTAGAGAAATTAAAAAGTGAAATTTCTGAACACAACTTCTTTCTAGATAGCTAATAGAATCCAATCAATCACAAACTCTGAATCCGTAACGACTAAGAATTATTTTTGCTCATTATTACTCAGACGGCTGACATAGATGGCGGCATTTGAATTGAGTAAAACCAGTTCCTGCGCAAACACAGGTTTTTACTTGTCTTCCACCATATTAGAATCAGACTATTTACACTTAGTTTGCACGTATAAATACGTACTAAAACTAAGTAATGGATCAGATCTCAACTAGTCAGCCCAACAAAATATTATTCATCAATACACTCGCATTCACTTTATGTTTTGCAGCATGGATGCTCAATGGCGTTTTGGTTACATTCCTAGTTGACAATCAAGTTTTTGATTGGACACCCATTCAAATAGGCTGGTTGATTGGTATTCCAGTGTTGACAGGTGCACTTTTCAGATTACCTGCAGGTATCTTGACTGACAAATTCGGTGGCAAACCTGTGTATACTTCATTACTACTCATTTGTGCTGTTCCTATGTTCTTGTTATCGTATGCCGATGACTTTTGGAGTTATGCCTTTTGTAGTTTAGGTTTTGGTATGGCGGGCACTAGTTTTGCTGTAGGAATTGCTTACTCCTCTATTTGGTTTCCTAAAGAAAGACAAGGCACAGCATTGGGAATATTTGGTGCAGGTAATGTTGGAGCTGCTATCACGACCATGGTCGGTCCCAAATTGCTGAACTTTTTAACTGATGAAAAAATCCATCTTGAAGGATGGAGAACCATGCCACAGATCTATGCTGCATTCTTGGTTTTGATGGCTATACTATTTTTCATTTTTACCGAAAACAAAAAGCCTGCAACCAGCAGTAAAACACTTAGCGGTATGCTAAAACCACTTAAAAGTATACGAGTATGGAGATTCGGTCTTTATTACTTTTTAGTCTTTGGGTGCTTTGTAGCATTTGCAGGCTGGTTGATGCCATATTATACGAATGTCTATAAACTTGATTTAATAACAGCGGGAATCTTGGCTTCCTGCTTTAGTTTACCTTCCGCGATAACAAGGGCTTTTGGTGGATGGTTGTCAGATAAAGTAGGCGCTAGAAATGTCATGTATTGGGTTTTGGGAGCATCGTTAATATTAAGCACAACCCTCATTCTTCCAAAAATGGATATTTACGCCGCTGGAAAGGGGATCATTGCAAAAAAATCAGGTACTGTCACAGAAGTTACTGATGAATACGTGGCTATAGATGGTCAAAAATACCTCGTCAAGAAAAAAGGAGACAAACTCAATAAAGTAGAAGATGAATTTCATTTCTGGCCAGTCAAAGAAACATGGCAAGAAATCACAGTTGCCAAAGGTGACCTCATCAAGAAAAAAGAACTACTTGCGGTGGGTAAAACACATATCTATTTTCAAGCAAGCTTATGGGTCTTTACCATTATTATCATCCTAATTGGTTCACTTTGGGGGATAGGTATGGCTGCCGTATATAAACACATACCTGATTACTTCCCAGAAGAAGTAGGTGTAGTTGGTGGCATGGTAGGTGTACTAGGAGGGCTAGGAGGTTTCATTTGCCCTATCGTCTTTGGTTATCTTTTAGAAGTCACAGGCTTGTGGTCTAGTTGCTGGATTTTGATGCTGATATTATCTGGAGTTTGTTTGATTTGGATGCATCGTGT
>JAOPTS010000082.1:0-31997 GCA_051531955.1 Reichenbachiella sp. | reverse complement strand
TATCCATCATGTTTTTGACATCAGCAGATGAATCTCGTAGGGTAATTACAAAATCTTTGAGCTGTTCCTTTTCTAATACATCCCAATTATCAGATAGGCTCTTGGTGATCGTATGAAAGGAAGAAAGTGGACTTTTGAGGTCATGTGAAATAATGGAGAACAAACGGTCTTTGGTTTGATTCAACTTTGCCAACTCTTGGTTTTTGNNATTCGTTTTATTCTTGGATCTATATCTGCTATATAGTAACCCAACAGCCAACAACAATAATCCAACAGCAATTACAGAAAAAGTCTTAAGTTGCTTTTGTCGTTGCGCCTCCAATTCCTGAATAATATTTTCTTGCTCTAGTTGAGTGATTTGTTGTTCTTTTTTATCTGTATCGTATTTGGTTTCCAATTCATTAATCTGAGTCACCTTATCAGCATTGTATATACTATCTTTTAGCGACACCCATTTGTTATTATAATCCAGTGCTTCCTTATAACTTCCTTTACTTTCATTCAACTCTGACAAATAATGATAATACTCCTGTATTTCAAATTTAGATCCTAAACCTATAGCTAAATCCAATCCTTCATATAAATACTTTTCTGCCAAAGTATAATTCCTCAAACGTAGATGCATTACACCTATATTTCCATAAATCATGGCTCTGGCTGAAATATTCTTATTGGCTTTCTCAAGCTCAATCCACTCATCAAAAATGGTTTTTGCTTTACTCCAGTTTTCTTGAATCACATATATCCCCCCACTATTCCCTAACGCATTCAAAACAGTTGACACACGAGCTTTGCCTTTCTGATTAATGGTTTTTTCAAAGTAAAACAATGCACTATCAGTAAAAATCGTATTCGTTTTCATTTTTGCAGCATCCATATATGCTACACCAGTATTATTATATATACTACACAATGATTTTACATCACCTAATTTAAAAAACAATTTTGATGCTTGCTTATAGTATTTAACAGCAGCCTCTCTATTATAAAGGAACAGATGAATCGTACCCAAATTTTGATAACTCCGAGCTAACTCATATTCAAATCTAGCATTAGACTCTGCTAGTTTTACAGCCTCAAGACCATAAACAATCCCGTCTTTATACGCCCCTTTTCTCCAATAATATTCAGCGGTGAGAACCAAGGAATTGATCAATATAGAAGTGTCCTTTTCTTCCCTAGAACGTTCCTCAATCAACTCAAGAGCTTGATACGCTTCATCTATATTTTGCTGTATATAGCCATGAAAATATTCGTTAAACGCCTTTGCTTTCCCAGCCTCATTTAGTGGTGACAGTTGACTCATCAAACTGTCCATTTTAATTCTCACAGTAGGCTTTGATTTCTCTTGTGCTTGACTGCACAGGTTTGACAATATCATTAAACAAAGCAGTACAATTATTCTTTTCATTCAACTCACTTTATAAATAAACAATAAGATATAAAATCACCATAAAAGCCAATAGTCTATTACAATTCAAACATAACCGAAATACAAACTTGTAAATTAACTAATACGTGTTATTAATCAGCTAATTTTATAAGGATAGATCATATACTCGTACATCTGTAGATATTTTTCTCTAAGCACCTCATCTCTGCCTTGTCCATGATTAGAGGCTAGATAAAAATCAGTCATCAATTGCATCCGGTCATATAGGTTTTCATACTCATTAGGTAGCTCTTCTTGGCCTCAAGCACCCCATTTTAACAAACCCCATTAGACCAGATAAAAATTGCTGCTTCCTCAACTCTTGAAGATTAGCATAATGCCTTTTGATGTTAGGATAGCCCTGCATGAGTCAAAAATAAATGAACAAAAACTTGTATTGGAGCATGAGATCAAAGACAGAGGCTGTAAACGATCTCATCTCTTCGAACTTAAAAGATTTATTTTCAAGTCCACTGAAAAGCTCACCAAATCGATCAACCAATTCAAAGTAAACACCCCCACACCCTCGTCATTGTGAGGCGCGACGGAGGAGCCTAGCGAAGGAAGGAACGACAGAACAATCCCCATCAGATGGAAGTATGCTTTGGTGAGTGACTGACCACCCCAAAAGATTACCACAGTCGTACCTCCCTGGCAATCACGTAGGCTGAGTCATGAGTAAGAGACCCAGCATTAAGAAACAGATAGCCGCAACCTCCTCCAGTCAGGTTAACTATTTCACAATACAATAAAACTACTTCCTTAAGCAATTTTACTATTGAATAATTAAATATTAGTATCATGAAATACAATAATCATATTGAAAAATTGATTACAACATCTTAGCTATCTAATAAAACTATTAAGAAATACAAAATCACTATTGTACTATGAATATAAACATCTGATATATTGAAATAAACATCTAATAAATAAAATAATACTATTGTACTACACAGTATCACTATCAAGCCATACAACAATTCTATTGAACAATGAAAGAAAACATCGTAGCAATCCAATAAGACTATTAAGCAAAACAAAAGAACTATTGTACTATGAATACAAACATCTGATCTATAGAAATAAACATCTTAGCAATGAAAGAATTCTATTGTACCATACTAAATCACTATCAAGCCATACAACAATTCTATTGAACGATGAAAGAAAACATCTCTACTGTGTAACAAAACTATGCATCTGTCCAAAAAACTCTCCCCTAGGCATAGTTTGTAACTACACATTCATATCATTTCTACTGCAACTAGGCCTTGCAGTCCAGCGTAACTACTAGCACTACTGTACAGATAATCTTCAGCTTGCGCAACCTACCCTTACTGGATTTTGATTGATATAATTCAAATCAAACTCTAAAAAAAATCATACTAGAATCCCGACTCAACGAACCACTCCAAGGGCACGAGTTGAGGCCTCATTAATAAATAGAACATTGGTGTCATTATTTCAATACTCATTAAATTCACTATAACTGTGCTAGTCCCTCCTTCTAATCATAAACCAGTTAACAAATCCTCTAATAGAGTTTATACTCTTGGTTAGACATCCTATTTTCGCCCTATGCGGAACTTGTACCTCGACACATTAGGTTTAGCGGAAGGGGCTACTAAAAGAGACATCAAAACAGCTTTTAGAAAACTCTCCAAGCAATACCATCCTGACATCTCTACTCATGAAGATGCCAAAGAGCGATTTATAGAAATCAGTGAAGCCTATAGCTTTTTGATGAAGGTAGGTCCAAGGCCACAAACGATACAACCCACCGAACCTGATTTTGGCTATGATGTACAAGCAGACATCTATGCTCAAAGGAGGAGACAAGCCCAAGAATATGCGCAACGGAGAACGATAGATGCTATCCGACGCAAAAAAGAAAGTATCAAATACCTCCTTAGGTTTTTCAATATCATCACAGTGGCAGCATTGGTATTCAATCTCAGTCTAGAAATCGATCGATATCTACCACTTCAAAAATCAGAAGAACGTATCATCCCTTCGTCCGACAACTTTACACATGGCTCATATGATATCGTACAATTCGAAACTCATACACTACGATTCATGGCCAAGGAAATCAAAAACATCAAGCAGTATCATTCTGGAACAATCTACAGCTCGATGATTTACAACATCCCCAGATATGTAGAGTTGAAGGCGTCAGGTATGAGTAATACATTCCCTTCAAAATATAGTGCTCTGGGGTTTTTCTCATTTTTGATCAAGCTGATTTTTCTATGTGCCATACTGTATCGATTTGTATTTAACACTTTGGATGCACAGTTGACAATAGCGATTTTCATGATGTTCATCTATCTATTTCAACTGTATATCTTTTCATTGGGATAGATCACTGATCGCTAATCCGAATACCTCACATTCTCTTTTGGACAATGTGAGAAGTAAGCTCTTCATTTAGTTTTTTTAAAAAATACCATTTCAGAAAGACGGTTTTACAGAAGCGTAAAAATGAAATACTAGCCTTACTAGTGGCAATATAATTTTTTGGATATATTTGGAATGAATTTTTTATTGCAAATTTGAACTTTACTGGGTGAGAATACCTCCCTACTTTAGAGAGTGGATAATGGCTAAAAATGATTAAGTTAAAGATGATTATGAAAACTACTTTTCATAATTTATACAAATTGATTAATTCCTTCTTTTAAACGCAATGGATTCTTATACGACAGCTAATAGTAAGGACAAATTATATGCACTTCATCAAAAGGTAGAATCATCCCTAGTAACAGGTGGATGGCGGTATGATTTTGATGGACAAGTAGTCTGGACAGAACAATCTAATAAGATCTGGAATGTGGAAGGAAAAACCCCGCCCAATATCACATCCTTCTTGAAACATGTTAATGAGTCGGATAGAGAAAAATTAGAAGCGGCATTTAAAGCATGTGAAGAAAATGCTATTGAATTCGAACTGTATGTTTTGAAAAATGACAATACAACTATTTTAATTAAGGGTGAACCCATCAAAGAAAATGAAATCGTAATTGGGATACAAGGCATATTTAGTATGCAACCGGAGGGTGAAAAAAACCATGATTTAAAGACAGCCTATTACTCGAATTCAAGTGGGTACCAGAAGTTGATGGAGAAGATCATCGATGACGACAGTAAGTCTGACATATTTCAATTAGTGACAGATATTTTTGTCGATCAATTAGATTGTGACTGGGTAGGACTGTCTTGTTTTAATGAGCCATTTGTTCAAAAATTTAAAAAAGAAATAGAGGGTAGTACGGCCTCTGAACTATTAAATAAAAATGAGGTTAATGTCCTTTCTCAAAAATTAGAAAACATTCTTACCAATGATTCAGCTTACGGTGAAGTCGAAGAGCAGATAATGGATGAGGTAAATTCTTGTGGACTTGAGTCACTCATTGTATTTCCCATATCATTCAAGGCAAAGCGATATGGTTGTCTTTATCTATGCGCTAAACAAAAATCTTTTTTTACACCTGACAAAATTAATTTCATCAATCAGATTAGTGAAGGTTTAGGGTATGGTCTAGAATTAATAAGGATCAGGAGTGAAGCATTCGAGGCATGGTTTCTGGTAAATGATCAGGTAAATCGAGATTTGGCTAAGGAATTACATGATGGTTTGGGGCAATCACTGACGGTGATTAGTCTCAATCTAGGCGGCATTAGTAGAGGGTTAAAATTGTCTTCACCGAAGCATAAGGTATTACTGGATGAAGCAAATCAATTTTTAAAAATAGCCGTTGACCAAACTCAGCAATTAACTAACTCACTTTTTCCTCGAACACTCATAGATTTCGGGCTTGTTTCTGGTATTAAATCAGAGATAAAAAGGCTCGAGACTAAGAAAGGTGTTCAAATTATATTTGAACATGATTTCTCTCACCGAATACCTGATTCTAGAATAGAATTGAACATCTTTCATATCGTAAAAGAGGCTTTGAATCATGCCATTAATTTATCTCAGCCCTCTGGTATTGATCTGACACTTTACAAGCGAAAGGACATAGTTTCTCTTGAAATATCGACTATTTATATGGAGCCAATCCCACAAGAAACGTCTAAAAATGACACTTTGCAGATAAGCTTACTGAGAAATAGGGTTTCTTCTATACTAGGAGTGATGGATATAAAAATAAGTGAGGTCACTAGGGTTATCTTCATTGAAGTACCCAATGTTTTCAATTAACCATTTTCTGTTTTCAAAGGTTCCTCTTACCTACATTGATAGTGTCTATGCTGAAGCATTTTCGTCGGTATTACAAAATTATCATGAGCTTATTCAATAAGAAAACACAACTTGCAACTTGCTCACACTATGAGCTTTATAGTTTAAAAACGCATAGCCTTTGAATCCCTCATCGGCTTGTCCTTAGGATAATTACTTAGGCAAAAGCAGCTTACCGATTTTAAATAATCTATTGCAAACTTGGTTGTTACCGGAGGACTATTAATATAAAACATCTATGCAAGACAAAGAATATAAGTCGTACTGTGACAGGATATTTTAGACTCATTAACATGTTTTCTTCTCCTATTTTTGTTACCTTCTGAGGGCATCTATCATGCGTTTCAACTGCTCACCATTGATAGTTCGCAATGTTAATAAAAAGATGCAAAATTGAATAGCCCAGAAAATATGACTAAAAATAAAGATGACCAGGCGAGCGATTACAAGAAGCTATTTGCCCTGTCCAATGATCTACTTAGCATAGCCGATTTCAAAGGGTATTTTATAGAAGTGAATCAAAAATGGGTGGATGTAATGGGTTATAGCCATGAAGAGCTGACAACTCGTCCCTACATTGATTTTATTCATAAAGATGATGTTCCTAAAACTCAGGAAGAAGCTGAGGAACTCCACCAAGGCAAGCCTGAGTCGATTCAGTTTGAAAACAGATACCTCACCAATGAGGGGAATATTGTGTGGCTAGAGTGGAATTCTGTGATTGATTATACAGAAGAAAAAATTTATTCAGTTTCCAGGATCATTACTGATCAAAAACTACAGCATGCAAAGGAGAAAATATATCAGCAGGAATTAAACAAAGCACATAACCTGCTGAAAGAAGCCACTAAGATTGCTCATATTGGTAGCTGGGAGGTAAACCTACAAACCAGTGAGATCTACTGGAGTGAAATGACAAAAGTAATTCATGAAGTACCCGAAGGTTACGAAGCTGATGTGGCAAACGCTATCTTATTTTACAAAGAAGGCTCGTCAAGAGATCGGATTACTAAAGTATTTACTGATTGTATTGAACAGGGCAAGCCCTTTGACTTAGAACTCCAAATCGTCACCTACACTAAGAAGGAGAAATGGGTAAGGGTGATCGGTGTAGCGGTATTGGAAGATGAAAAGGTGGTAAGAGTTTATGGATTGTTTCAAAATATAGATGATAAAAAGAAGGACGCACTTGAACTAAGTAAATTGTCTTTGGTAGCAAGTCAGGTACATAACAGTGTAGTTATTACAGATACAAGAGCCAAAGTTCAATGGGTAAATGATTCCTTTTATAAATTGACTGGTTATAGATTAGAGGAAGTAAAAGGAAAGAACTTAAGGAGTTTTTTACAAGGGGAAAAAACAAATCCGCTGGATCTTGATGCCATAAGAAAATGTCTTGATAATAAAGAATCTTTCACACAGGAAATTTTTAATTACAGAAAGGATGGACGTCCCTATTGGAACGAACTTCATATAACACCTATCTTTGATGATCAGGGAAATCATGTGCAATTCATTGGCATTCAGAATGACATAACCGTACGGAAAAATGCACAAGAAAATTTAAGAAAAAGCCAGTCTCGATATAAAAACCTAACTGATACTGCTCCTGTAGGCATTCTTGTACATTCAGGAGGTGTTATTATGTTTATTAATGCTTTTGGTCAGCATATTTTAGAAGCAGATCATAAAAATGAGTTGATTGGCAACCGTGTCCTAGATATGTTACATCCGGACTCCATCCCGAAGGCTAAGGAAAGAATTGCTAAATTATATGGTGAAACTATTGAATTTGCCCCCCCCTTGGAAGAGGTACTAATTACCCAAAAAGGCACAGAGAAGGATGTGATTATCTCTGGGATGAAAATAGAATATGAAGGAAGGATCGCCATATTAAATGTGTTTTCTGACATCTCACAACTTAAAAAAGCAGAAAAGGAGATTTTGAGAATGCAAAAATTGGATAGCTTAGGAGTCATAGCGGGAGGTATTGCGCATGATTTCAATAATCTACTGACGGCCATATTTGGAAATTTGGAGTTGGCTAAATTCAAGCTTCCCCAGAATTCACCTTCTGTTGAATATCTTGAAGAAGCGATCAGTGCCTTGAACAATTCTCGTCAATTGACCAGTCAACTGTTGACCTTTTCGAAAGGTGGAAATCCTCTTTTTGGATTGGTAAAGACAGAGAAAATGATTCGTGAAACAATTGAATTTAATATTCATGGTAGTCATATTAAACCTGTAATTGAAATCCAGGAACAATTATGGAATATCAATGCCGACAAAGGCCAGATAGACCAGGTCCTTGCCAATCTCACCATCAATGCACTCCATGCCATGCCCCATGGAGGACAGTTATATATAAAGGCCAGTAATCAAACCATTTCATTAGATGACCGTGAGATAGAATCACCACCCTATTTTGTCAAAATAGAATTTAAGGATACAGGAGTAGGGATACCGGATGAAGTTAAAGAGCAAATTTTCGAACCCTACTTTACAACAAAAAACAAAGGACATGGACTTGGACTGGCTATTGTACATAGCATAATTACTCAACATAATGGAAAAATAGAGGTAAGTTCGGAAGAAGGTCAAGGCACTACTTTCACCTTACTTCTTCCAGCAGTATTCAAAGAAGATGAGCTTTCCAGTCAAAAGGTTAATTGCTCAGGCAAAGAGGAAGGTCAAGTATTGAACATACTATTGATGGATGATGATCCAATGATCCGAAAAACTGTCGTTAATATTTTGAATATTTTGGATCATGAAGTATCTGCAGAAGAAGATGGGGTCTCTGCTGTGGCGAGATATAAAGAAAATATGAGAAACAACATACCTTTCGATATAGTGATCATGGATTTGACCATTGCTGGAGGTCAGGGAGGAAAGGAAGCCATCAAGGACTTATTAGTATTTGACCCTAAAGCCCGGGTGATTGCATCGAGCGGCTATACTTCGGATGCTGTCATGGCGAACTATGAAGATTTTGGGTTCTCTGGAGCTTTGGCAAAACCCTATACAGTAGACGAAATGGAGAGCGAAATATTGAAAGTATATCATGCTCCAGTCAGATAATATGAAAATGAATTTCAACCATTCTGTTCAAAAAAAGGGGCAAACTTGGAAGAGGATTAGAAATGAATTTAGAATCGAAATAAAATTACAGCTGTGAGTAGAAGGAAATTTATCAGAAAGTTCAAATCGACTATAGTATTGATTTTGTCCAACAAAATCATTCATATTGGAAGCGATAAAAAAACTTCCTGGTTGTATACGCTTACTTTTAAATTAAACACATGATAATAAAATAATATTATGTCAAATAAAAAACCTACCTATCAGGAATTAGAAAATGAGATTGCTGAATTAAAATTAGAACAAACACAAAGTGAAGAAATAGAATTCAAAAAGAGCAACACACTACTTCATCCAATTTTTGGCAGTCCAAAAGGAGTAATTATTTTTTCCCTTGACCTTAATTACTGCTATACGGCATTCACTGTTTCTCATAAAGAAACAATGAAATTTATCTGGGGTGAAAATATAGAAATAGGAATGAACATGATTGAGGTCATTCATACCCCAAATGACAGGGAGAATGCTACCCTAAATTTTGACAAAGCGCTTAGAGGAGAACATTTCATTATTGATGAAGAATATGGTGATGAAAGCCTAAATAGATCTTTTTGGGAAAACAGATATTCACCCATGTATGATGATAAAAATGCAATTATTGGATTAACCGTTTTTGTTACTGACATCACCCAAAGAAAATTAATTCAAAAAGAATTAGACCACCAACACGAAAAACAATACGAATTAAACAATGCCTTAAACAAGGCACAGAAATTAGCACATATTGGAAGTTGGTTATATAATCTTACCACTCAAAAGATAGAATGGTCAGATGAAACGTTTCACATCTTCGGTTTCGACCCAAAGGAAAGTGCTCCTGACTTTGAGAAACTGGTTAATCGAATTCACACCGATGATCAAGAATTATTTAATAGTTCTATTGACAAAGCTAGTAATCTAGGAATACCATATGATATTGAACATCGAATTTGCTTTCCCAATTCGGAGCAAAAAACATTAAGAGCCATATGCCAACCTGTATTGGCAGCAAATGGCGAAGTGGTAAGCTTGGCAGGTACAACGCAAGATATTACTGCACAAAAACTATTTGAAGCTGCTCAATTCAAGCATCAAAGACTAAAAGCTATCGGGGAAATGTCTTCTTCTATTGCCCATGACTTTAATAATGCACTTCAAGAAATGATGGGGAATTTAGAAATTGTCAAAGTTCAAAAAGATTTGTCAGACCGTACGCTTGAAGGTTTAAATAACATTGGGTCTATTATAGGTGATGTAGCTGGCAGGGTCAGTGCTTTACAAACATTTGGTGATACAGCATACGAGGACAAACATGCCAAACATATCGATTTTAATACACTGATTGAAGAAAGTTTGAAAGAGTCACGCCCCCTTTGGAAAGATGGCATGGAAAAAGAGGGCTTGAAAATAACTGTCATAACCGATTTTGAGGCTATTCCTAAAATTAGTTGTAATAGTGGGGAATTAAAATCAGCCATCTATAACCTGATCAAGAATAGCATTGAAGCTATGCCAGAAGGTGGGAACCTTATGATTAAAACGGGCATAAAAACTGAAGGTGTATTCGCAACATTTACTGACACAGGTATAGGTATGGATGAAGAGAGTCAGCTAAAAATATTCCAACCGTTCTATTCAACAAAAGGATTCAAACTAGGGAGAGGTTTAGGAATGAGTGGCGTATATGGCACTGTAAAGAAACACAAGGGAAATATAATTGTTAAATCTTCTGAATTAGGGAAAGGGACTACCATTGAAATGGTTTTTCCAATTAGTCAGCAAGAGGATATTAAAGTCAGTAGTGAAAATGAACAGAAAAACAATGAGTCATTTAGTGTTTTGCTGGTAGATGACGACACCATGATCACCAAAACTGTCGGTGAGTTAGTGGAATTGATCGGTCACAAATGTACGATTGTCAATAGTGGAAAGAATGCCTTAGAATATCTTGACAACAACAGCTGTGATATTGTATTTACAGATATCGGTATGCCCGAAATGAATGGATGGGAGTTAATAGATACTATTAGGAATCAGTTTGGAAACAAAATGAAAATTGTAGTTGTGAGCGGATGGAATACTAAAGAAAAAGTTAAAGAAGGGCATGGTATTGATTTTGTACTTCAAAAACCATTCACATTGGAGGAGCTTAATAAAGTATTTCTTCTTGTCTAAGTTCCCTTAGAATAAAGCAAATGGCTATAAAACAATATTATGTCAAATAAAAAGCCTACGTACCAGGATTTGGAAAAACTGATTAAGGAATTAAAATCAGAAAATAATCTAAATCAAAGTGAAGACCGGTTCAACATGCTGTTACAAGCATCCGAAGATATGATTACCATACATCAACCTAATGGTAAATATCTTTATTATAATGGCCCAACATGCTATGCGATAACTCCTGAAGATATAGTAGGTAAAATGCCCAATGATATTTTTGATAAAGAAGCTACCAATACACTTCTGAATGCATTTAAAAAAGTAGAAGAAACAGGAAAAAGTGAAACAATAGAAGTCCTTTTAGATTGGCTAGGAGAAAAAAAGTGGTTTTCAGAATACATCTACCCTATCAAAAACACTGATGGTGAAGTGGTAGAAATGGTTAAAGTCTGCCGGGATATACATCAACGTAAAATTGCTGAACAAAAAATTGAAACTCAAAACAAAGCATTACTTGAAAGCGAAAAAGCCTACAAAAATGTCGTAGAAACAACATTCAATCTAATTACAGTGGTTGATCATCAAGGGAAAATATTATTTATAAATCATGCTTCTATAAATTTCTATGGTTTAACACCCCAAGAATGTAATGGGAGGTCTGTTTTTGAATTTACACACCCTGAAGATGTTGAATTCACAAAAAATGAATTTAACAAATGGGTGAATTCAGGCAGCAATACATTTTATCTTGAAAACAGACAGATAAGCACTACTGGAAATATCTTGAATGTAGCATGGAATATAAATCTTGAGCTTGAAAATAACGATATAGTAAAAATAACTTCAATAGGAAGAGATATAACAGCGCAAAAAAAATCAGAAACAAGATTGCGTATGGCCAAAGAAAAAGGAAAGCATGCAGATGAATTAATCATTGCAAATAATGAACTTATTAAAGCCAAAGAAATAGTAGAAAAAAACGAAAAAAACTTAAACAAAGTACAGGAAATTGCTCGCATAGGATCGTGGCATCTTGATCTCGCTACGAATGAAGTAACGTGGACAAAAGAACTATTTAAGATGTATGGCTTTGATCCTACCCTTCCTGTACCACCATATACAGAACATCAAAAACTCTTTACGCCTGAAAGCTGGAAATCCCTCTCCGTTGCGCTGGCTAAAACAAGCGAAACGGGCATCCCCTACGAACTTGAATTAAAAACAGTAAGAGAGAATGGTAGTAATGGCTGGATGTGGGTTAGAGGTGAAACAGTAACTGGTAAAGACAATAAAACTATTGGGCTTTGGGGGGCTGCTCAAGATATCTCTGAACGAAAAGAACTAGAACTAGATTTAATTCTAGCTAAAGAAAAGTTAGAAGATAAAAACTTAATAATAAAAGAGGATTACAGGAGACTATTTGACAATGCTACAATTTCTATTTGGAATGAAGATTTTACGCTTGTATTTGAACAAATAGATGAACTCAGAAAACTTGATATACCCGATATTAAAATATATTTAGAAGAAAACCCTGAAGTAGTATTTTCATTACTTCAAAAACTGAAAATAAATAGTGTTAATAATGCTACTTTAAAGTTGTTCAAAGCAGCTAGTGATCAAGATTTTTTAGATAACATACAAGTTACATTTGGTGAAGGAGCATACGAAGTATGGAGAGATCTTATAGAATCAATATGGAATAATAAGCAATCATTTACAGCAGAAGTAAATTATAAAACTCTCAAAGGTGATGAATTTGCTGCATTATTCTCTATTCATATTCCTCAAACAGAATTGGAACAAAAAACTGTTCCAGTTAGTATTCAAAGTATTCAAGCAATCAGAGATGCTGAATCAGAAAAAAGGAAATCTTTAAAGAAATTAAATGAAGCGCAGAAATTGGCACACATTGGAAGTTGGCTATTTAATCCTTCAAATCAAAAATCAGAATGGTCCGATGAAATGTTTCACATCTGGGGTTTCGATCCAAAGAAAGGCACTCCTGAATTTGATTCCATCATTAAATTAATTCATCCCGATGACTTAGAATTATTTAATGGTTCTCTTGACAAAGCTGTTAATCTAGGAATTCCATACGATATTGAATTTAGAATTTGCAATCCGAATTTTGAGAAAAAATCATTACGAGGCATTTGTCACCCTGTATTGGGGAATAATGGTGAGGTAATTAGCTTAAATGGCACTAATCAAGACATTACCAGACAAAAAATATTTGAAGCGGCACAAGTGAAGGATCATAGACTTAAGGCAATCGGGGAAATGTCTTCTTCTATCGCCCATGATTTTAATAACGCACTTCAAGCAATGATGGGGAATTTAGAAATTGTCAAATATAAAAACGACTTTTCAGACCGGACGCTTGAAAGTTTAAATAACATTGGAAATATTATAGCTGATATAGCTGGCAGGGTCAATGCCTTGCAGAAGTTTGGTGATACAGTACATGAGGACAAAAATGCCAAACCTATCGATTTTAATACATTGATTGAAGAAAGTTTGAAAGAGTCACGCCCCCTTTGGAAAGATGACATGGAAAAAGAGGGGTTGAAGGTCACTGTAATAACTGAATTCGGAGATATCCCGAAAATCAGATGTAATAGCGGGGAGTTAAAATCTGCGATCTATAATATTATTAAGAATGGCATTGAAGCCATGTCCGAAGGCGGGGACCTTACGATTAAAACTGGCGTAAAAACAGAAGGTGTATTCGCCTCTTTTACGGACACAGGTACAGGTATGGATGAAGAAAGCAAATCAAAAATATTTCAGCCGTTCTATTCAACAAAGGGGTTCAAACTAGGGAGAGGTTTGGGAATGAGTGGCGTTTATAGCACCGTGAAAAAATTCAGCGGGACTATAGGGGTTAAATCTTCCGGCTTGGCTCAAGGGACTACCATTGAAATGGCTTTTCCAATAAGTGAGCCAGAGGGTATTATAGCCAGGAGTGAAAGTGATCCAATGGAAAAAACGTCATTTAGTGTCTTGTGGGTAGATGATGATCGCATGATAACCAAAACTGTCAGTGGGTTGATAGAATTGATTGGTCACAAATGTACGATTGTAAATAGTGGAAAGGATGCCTTAGAATATCTAGATAACAACACCTGTGATATTGTAATTACAGATATCGGTATGCCAGAAATGAATGGATGGGAATTAGCAGATACTATTAGGGATAAGTTTGGAGACCAAATAAAAATTGGAGTTGTGAGCGGTTGGGGAATTGATCAGAAAGTTAAAGTCGAACATGCTATTGATTTTGTGCTTCAAAAACCTTTCACAATGGAGGAGCTTAAAAATTTATTCCTGACGGTATAAGCTTATACAAACCAGAATCGAATTTTAAAACCAACAAATCCAAGGGGTTAAAATATACACCCCTAGTAAGCTGACGGGGTATTAACTTTCAGAATGGTAATTATTTGGACACGAGGGTCGGGGAATTAATCCAATTGGCCATCACCTTGAGAATTAAATATGATATACATCTGTCATTTCTATCATATGCTTGCTAACTTTTGAATGCCCCTGTGAATAATTAGTCAATTCAATCTTTCTCTATATAAATATGTTGCACAACATAGTCAATTCATTCCCTGTCAGGTTGATGACCGTTCATCTCAAAAGCTACCAATTACTGTTGGCTTCTTGGGTTTTACTATGGATGGCTGTCACATCAAAATTCGGCAATATCATTGGCATTCCTTATTTATTTTTAGATCCCGAATACCTAAACTATGTAGGGTTTTGGAGCTTTTTTATTCTTGGTACATCGTTGGGTTTTTTTGTCATTGCTTACAATATCACCAGCTATATTTTACATGCCAAGAAGTTTCCTTTTTTGGCACAACTCAGTAGGCCTTTTGCCGTTTTCTCGATCAACAACGCCACCATTCCTTTAATCGTCCTATTGAATTATACTTTTGAAATCATTCGGTTTCAATTTAGCTATGAAGACAAAGACAGTACTCAAGTTCTTTGGTTGGTTCTAGCCCTATATCTAGGAATGGCGCTGGTAGCAGGCATTATTTATCTATACTTTTATTGGACCAACACGAACATAATGCGATACGTATCGGATCGAGTCAATGTAGGGCTAAAACGATTTGGACTACCTCGGAAAAGAGTATTGGATCAAATATCTGATCAAAAGGGTTTGCGCGACTTTACGAACAATTACCTTGGTCTGAATCTACTTTTACATCATGTACACAAAATCAAGAAGGTTCAAGACAAGGAAGCTTTGACCAAAGTTTTTGATCAAAATCACCTCAACTCTACCTTGTTAGAAATCACTCTTTTTGGGCTATTCCTACTGATGGGGTATGGCGTGGATGTGGCGGTATTCAAAATCCCTGCTGCAGCGAGTGTCATTATTTTGATGTCGATTGTCATTATGTTGGTCGGAGCGATTGGCTATTGGTTTAGAAATTGGGTACTCACAGTAGTCATCATATTGACCTTGTTTCTCAATTTTCTATTCACTTCTGAAATTCTCTATGAAAGACACGAAGCGATAGGCATGAACTACGGAGCAGAAAGAGCTTTGTACGATGACACTCACCTCACACTGACCAACCCCATCGATACCATAGAGAAGGATCGTACACAAATGCTCCAAATATTGGATAAATGGAGAATTAAGCAAGAACACGAAAAACCCAAAGCCATATTTATCTGCGTTAGTGGCGGAGGTTCCAGGTCTGCCCTCTGGACCACCTCCACCATGATGGCGTTGGACAAGGTTTTGGATGGCCAGTTGATGAACCATACGGTCATGATCACAGGTGCCTCTGGTGGCATGATCGGTGCGAGTTTCTACAGAGAGTTGCATCTTAGAAAAAAAGACAGCCTCATCGATAAACTATCCTCGTCTCAATACCTCAAACAAATATCCAGTGACATGCTTAATCCTATCATCTTCAATTTGGTAGTCAATGATCTATTTGTTCGAAAACACAGCTATACCTATGAAGGAATCACTTACTACAAGGATCGCGGCTATGCTTTCGAAAAACAGCTCAACCTCAACACTGGCTCTATCATGGACAAAAAAGTAATGGACTATCAGCATTTAGAAGCCAACGCTGAAATTCCTATTGTGCTGTTTGGCCCTACCATTATGAATGATGGTCGAAAACTTTACGTATCCACTCAACACTTTTCGTTTATGAATCAATTGGAAAAAAACGCCTACTCAACTAACACTGTAGACTTTATGAGGATGTTTCACAATCAGGGGTCTCATAATTTAAAATTCACCAGCGCACTTCGCATGAATGCTTCATTTCCTTATGTAACACCCAACATCACCCTTCCAAGCGAACCCTACACCAAAGTCATGGATGCTGGCGTCAAGGACAACTTTGGCGTTTCTGATGCCATCCGTTTTGTGTATTCTTTTCAGGATTGGTTTGAGAAAAACACTTCGGGCGTTGTCTTTATTAGAATTAGAGATACCAAACGATCCGATCGCAAATACATATCTGCAAGTACTACCTCTATTCTAGACAAAATCTCAAATCCCATCAGTAGTGTCTACAACAACTTGGTCAATCTCCAAGACATCTCCAATGAAAATGAAATTGGCTATATGCACACATGGTTTGATGGCACCATTTATGATGTTGTTTTGGCATACGATGCGATGGAGGATTATGCACTATTACTCAAAAGTGAAGGTGCCGTAGAAATTGATTCCACCAAAGTAAGACGACCTTCTCTCAATTGGCATTTGAATACCAAAGAAAAAAAATCAATCATCAGAAATGCCTACTCGCCTAGTCACGTTCTCAAAATGGAGGAATTAAAGGGGATCCTAAGTGAAGGAAATTCTGTAAGTTCAAACTGATTTCAAAAGGATAGGATTAAGAGGGCAAAGGGGTTGGTCAAGCATTCTGAGTTCCAACATCAGTACATCGTATTGTGCACATAGTACAATCAATCAAAACAGTTAGCGGATCATGGTTAAGAGGCCCTAACTCCAACCCAATTGATCAATCTAGAATGTAAGATTCATCAAGACATTCATAGTATGATTAATACCGAAATTAACCCTTGCTATCCAAATAACTATCGATATCTCCACCCGACACTCCACTGGCTTGCAATTCCAGAAGTGAGACTTCTATACCATCTCGTTTGGCACGCAATAGCCCTTTGACCAACTGCACCAAACTACCATTGGCAGCTACAAAAATCTCTAATTCAGCAATACTGATTGTGACACCCAATTCATTCAACAATATATAAGTATCTATGATATCTGACATAGGGGATATCTTGAACTGCATCTGAATCAGATTGATTAACTGAAAAGACACACCCAATAAATTGGACCTGAAATAAACAAATGTGGGGATAATTAATACTTTAACTAGTATTACCAGTAATACCCCTACGATAACTATCAAACTTACTTGTGACATATCTCCTTCTACTAAAACCTAACTTCCAACTTCTCTTAATTCAAAATGTACAGGTGTAGATAAATGACGGGACAGCAAATATATTTAAAAAAAATGAAATTACCCTATTAAAAAAGGCCAACCTACCGAAATAGATTGACCTCTAAACTATTATGAAACTATGGGTACTACCCCATTACTACTTCTACTTTATTCACACTTCCTTTGGCCTGTACCGGAATGGTATTCCCTTCCAATTTCTCACCATTGAGAATGATCTCTTTTACACCCTTAGATACACCAGCAGTATTGTTGATGTTGATTTCATACTGTGCCCCTCTGAACTTACGGTTGACTTTATACCCTTTCCAATCAGTAGGAATACATGGATCAACATTCAAACCCTTGTAGTCTGGACTCACTCCCAGAATGTATTGTGTCAACGTATAAAAATTCCAAGCTGCTGTACCTGACAACCAACTATTTTTACCCTCACCAGGTTTGTTAGCGTCCTTACCAGCAATCATTTGACAGTATACATACGGCTCCACTTTGTGTAGATCCTGAATATCTTCTAGATAAGAAGGACAAATCTGCTTGAAGTAATTCCAAGCTTGATCTCCACGACCAATCTTTGTCTCCCCTATTACAATCCACGGATTGTTATGACAGAATATCCCTGCATTCTCTTTGTAGCCTTTAGGATACGTTGAGATTTCACCATATTCGATCTTGTACTCCGTAAATGCTGGATTGTTCAACACGATACCGTATGGCGTATCCAATCGCTCTTTGACACTGTCCAAAGATTTTTTAACCAAACCTTCTTCCAATCCTATCTCTGCCATAGAACACCAACCTTGTGATTCTATGAATATCTTTCCTTCTTCATTTTCGTCAGACCCTACTTTTTTACCGTAGTAATCATAGGCTCTCAAATACCATTCTCCATCCCATCCTTTGGACTTCACGGTTTCGATCATAGCATCCACATGTGCTTGCGCTCTTTCAGCTTCGTCAGTTTTACCCAATTCGTTACACAGTGTGATATAATCCTTGCCATAGACAACAAATAGTCCAGCAATCATCACAGACTCTGCTTTAGATCCTGTTGTATTGTTTTCCGTAGTTTGGAATGACTCATTTGGATCTGAAGAAAAACAGTTCAAATTGAGACAATCATTCCAATCGGCACGTCCAATCAACGGTAGACCGTTAGGTCCTAGATTATTGATCACGTGATCGAATGAAATCGTCAAGTGAGCAAACAGTGTCTTGGCCAAACTAACATCATTGTCAAACGGTACCATCTCATCCAAAATACCAAAATCACCACTCTCTTTGATATAACTCACCGTACCCAAGATCAACCACATTGGATCATCATTGAATCCACCACCGACTGTATCGTTACCTCGTTTAGTCAACGGCTGATATTGGTGATAACATCCACCATCAGGAAACTGTGTAGAAGCAATATCAATGATACGCTCTCTAGCTCGCTCAGGAATTTGGTGTACGAAACCAATCAAATCTTGATTGGAATCACGGAACCCCATACCTCTGCCAATACCTACCTCGAAAAACGAAGCTGATCGAGACATATTGAATGTCACCATACACTGGTACTGATTCCAAATATTGACCATTCGGGTGAGTTTCTCATCCTCATGCTCTACTGATACTATGCTCAGTAGATTTGTCCAATAGTCAGCTAATTCTGTTAATGCAGCATCTACTTTTTCAACGGTATCGAACTTGGCAATCAAAGCCTTTGCTTTGGTCTTGTTGATTACCCCTTTACTTTCCCATTTCTGATCTTCTTCATTCTCTACATATCCGATGATATAGACTAAGTCTTTGCTCTCTCCTGGCTGTAAAGTAATTTCTTTGTAATGCGAAGCGACTGGTGACCAACCGTGTGCTACTGAGTTGGTAGGCTTTCCATCTTGAACCACTTTTGGATTGGAATACTCATTGTATAACCCAACAAACGACTCACGATCTGTATCGTAACCATCTATCTCCTCATTGACATGATAGAATGCGTAATGGTTTCTTCTTTCTTTGTATTCCGTCTTGTGATACAAGGTCGAACCATCGATCTCTACTTCACCTGTTGACAAATTTCTTTGTAAGTTATTTTGATCATCTTCGGCATTCCAAAGACACCATTCCGTATAAGAAAACAACTTAAAGGTTTTAGCCTCTGTGCTCTTATTAGTCAGCTTCATCTTTTGGATCTCTGCCCAATTCCCTAATGGGATAAAGAATGTAACTTCAGCTTCTAGGCCGTTTTTCTCTCCAGTAATTTTGGTATAACTCATACCATGACGGCATTCGTAGTTATCCAACTCTGTCTTAGATGGCTTCCATCCTGGATTCCAGACTGTTCCCCCATCATTGATGTAGAAATATCGTCCACCATTGTCCATCGGTACATTGTTGTAACGATATCTATTTAATCGACGAAATTTCGCATCCTTGTAAAAATCATACCCTCCAGCCGTATTAGAAACTATGCCAAAAAAGTCTTCATTCCCTAAGTAATTGATCCATGGAAATGGAGTTGCAGGGTTGTTAATAACATACTCCCTGTTGGCATCATCGAAGAAACCGTATTTCATATTTCTGTATTTTTATTATTTGTAATTCTAATTCTTAATATCTCACCTAAGCGGCAATCTCTTGTTGCACCACCGGTTCAACTTCTTCTTTTCTTCTATCGGATAATTCCTCAGTGATCTCATCCATCTTTTCTTGATTCAAAGGATAGATTACCATCACCAACGCTGCTAACGCTGTAACCAAAGCCGGCACCCAACTCATCAACATTACAATCCCAGGAATTGCACCTGGTATAGTAGACACATCCAAACCATTGTAACCAAAAGCCCCTAGAACGAAACCAATAACAGCCCCTGCCAATCCGCCACCAAATTTGGTCACAAACGAACCTGCAGAATAAACCAACCCCGTAGCTCTTCTTCCTTCTTTCCATTCAGAAAAATCGGCAACATCACCTAGCATAGCAAAAAACAAGGTTGGGAATATTGCTGAAGCAAATTCTGCTGCAATTCCTAATCCAAAAATCCCAACAATATCGTTTGGCCCTAAGAATACCACCAAGGCATTGGCCGTTGCAGAAAAAAGAAGTGCATAGATGAACAGTCTCTTCTTCCCGAATTTCATGGCTAAAGGTGCCGTAATTAACGCGCCAATAATCGCCGCTAAACCAAGCGCGACAAAGTAAGAAGCTGCCAAAATTTCATTGTGTACATAATGAATAAAGTACACCAAAGTAATTCCCTGACGCATGGAATTAAAAATATTGAATAGTAACCCAACGACAATCAGGATTAGCCATGGCTTGTTCTTGAACAAATCCATTAAATCCTTTTTAAGGTTCAGTTTTTGCGTTTTTGGCGGCTGTACGCGTTCTTTTGTTGAAGCGAATGTGATGATCATGAACAACGCCAGGAATATTGACATTAGATAAATCGAATTTCTATAGCCTACTTTTTGATTAATAACTGCAATGCTTTCTACATCCAATGTTTCTACACCAGACGCAAGGAATGAATACTTTTTATCCGCTTCCATCTTAAAACTTACCTCAGGCTTGGCATCATTTTGCGCCACTCCATCTACCAAAAAGATAAATTTAGCTATGCCATCATCTGTCTTTATTTTAGCACTCTGCACATCCATAGGTGCACTGACTGATAACTCATATGTATTTGCAACTGTTCCATTCTGGATATCTATTTGAGGATCTACATTTCCAAAGAATATGACCAAATAAAGAAGTAAGCCCTGCACGAGCATTCCTCCAGCAAAAGCACCAGCCATTCTGAAAGAGCCAATAGCTGTTCTCTCCTGGTTATCTCCAGTCATGACTGCCATCAATGCGCCATAAGGAATATTATTAGCCGTATAAATTAATGTAAATAGAATGTAGGTGATGTATGCATAGATCAGCTTTCCACTATCACCAAACCCAAAATCAGTAAATAACAAAGATAGAATCAATGCCAACGGGACGGCAGTCCACAATATCCAAGGTCTAAATTTTCCATACTTTGATTTGGTCCTATCTCCAATAACACCCATCAAAACATCCGATACTCCGTCACCCGACCTTGCAACCAACATCAAAAGCCCTACTGCTACCGGGTCTAGCCCGAAAACATCCATGTAGAAAAAAGTTAAAAAAGTAGCCGTTCCTCTCCATGCAATATTTGCTGCACCATCACCAAGTGAGTAGCCAATTTTTTCCTTTATCGAAATCTTTTCAATCATAATAATCAAGTCTTGTTAGTCTGACATTCTCCTCCTCTAGCTTCTTCCTATGGACTAACTTGATGAAGTCATTCCAATTATCGTACTGCAATTTGTTTAAAACCCCTAGTGTCGAACCCATGTATTTAGCACATAAACCATGGGTTTTTTCACAAATGACATTAATACCCCCTAAAACATATATTTGTATCCTTAATCAAGGAAGGTATATGGGTCTTAATCTGAAAAAAATAAACTTTCGCATACAACTCAATCCATAAATACATTGACTTTTGAGATTATCTCCAAATAGAATTACTAGCAAAATGCAGATAAATAGATTCGTTCAATATCTGTATTTCCATTCTTATAAAACGGGATTATTAAATGGAGAAAAAATCTTAAACCTCTATATTTACTAACAATCTCAATAACCTAAACCCGATAAATACACATTAAAACTTTCCATCAATGAAAAAATACAACCTTATCCTTATGCTACTTTTTGTCTTGGCGATAAGCCAGGTTCATGCTCAAAAATTTCAAGCAGCCATCTCCTTTTATGGTGCCAATATGTTGGGAGACTTTACAAGTAGTGAATACAACAATCAGGAATCGGTCTACGACATATATGCAGGAGGATCAAGTATCAGTTTCAAGTATTATCTCGAAAACAACATTGGTTTTGGAATCAAATGTTCTTTCACTGGATATCAAAGAGATCGTAAGTCTTATGAAAATGACTTAAAAGAAGAGTTGGGCATCACAGACGATAATTATGACATCACACAAAGCAATGAATACTGGTCCTATAGCCCACGTATCGGAATGAGCTATGCGATCGAGTTATCAAACTTTGTGATCGAACCCTATTTCTATATTGGCATGGCCGTATTTGTCACACCTATTGAACATGCCATATACGCTAACGCTGGCACAACATATACCTATAGAAAGGATCCTACTGTATTCTACGGAACGAGCTATTTGCCAGGAGTGAGTTTTATGTGGAAATTTGCGGATAAGTGGGGTTTATACATGGAAGTAGAATATGAAGCAGTCGTACTAACTATCGACAATGACGACTATTTGGTTCATAGCTTTAATAGTTTTGAAAAGACTAAGGCACTCAAAAAATTCACACCACAATCCATTAACGTAGGATTAGGAGTTGCTTTCCAATTTGGACCTGCATTTAAGAAATAGCAAAAAGTAATAAGCAAAAAACGAGACCAAATGGTCTCGTTTTTTGCTTATTAACTGTATTGGCTCGTGCATCGCCCGGCTGACAATCACAAACTCACTTTATATATTAACTGTATCTTAATTCACAACCACTTCTTTGAAGTATTGCTCAAATATCCCCTTTGCTGCCTTCAATTGCTCTGGGGTATTTTCAGGTGTATCTTTCAAAGCATACTCTTTGCCCAAGTGCTCCCACTTGTGAACCCCTAATTTGTGATAAGGCTGTATTTCCAACTTCATGATATTCTCAAACCCTTTGAAATACTCCCCCAACTGATGCAAATGTTTAGGATTGTCTGTCAACCCTGGCACCAATACATAGCGTAACCAAAACGGCTTATTAATTTCCTTTAAGTATTGTGCAAACGCCAGCGTCTTTTCATTCCCTCTATCAGTCACGATCTCGTGCATCGAAGAGTCAATGTGTTTCACATCCAACAACACCAAATCCGTTAGTTCCAACAGGTCTTTGACGTAATGATTCATGATATGACCATTGGTATCCAACGCCGTATGAATCCCTTCACTTTTCAACTTTGTAAAAAGCTTCACCAATTGTTTGGCTTGACAACAAGGCTCACCGCCTGATATCGTCACTCCTCCTCCATTGGTATAGTAGGACTTCATGTTGACAGACTCTTTCACAATCTGATCTATGCTGTAATCCTTACCCTGGCCAAATTCCATAGTGTCAGGATTGGCACAGTATAGGCATTTGAATGGACAGCCTTGGAGGAAAAGCACATATCTAATCCCGGGACCATCATATGTCCCAAATGACTCAATGCTATGTATGTTTAAAAGTTCTTGCTGAACTTCCTTTATTGCTATCGCTACCTTATTATTTTCTTGCACTTTTTGTTATTTGTTATTCATCGATCGAATATTGTAATTGTCTAATTGTTACTCTTTTGACATTTCGAAGAAGAAGAAATCTATTCATAAACAATAGATCTCTTCTCGTCGAAACATCAGTATTCGTTTACTAAGCGAATACTACTAAAATCAATTACTAAATTTTATCAAAAAAGCTTCTAGACAATACTTCCATTTGCTGATCTCTAGAGAGTCTCACAAAATTCACTGCATAACCAGACACTCGTATGGTCAACTGTGGATAGTTCTCTGGATGCACCATTGCATCTTCCAACAACTCTCTATTCAGTACATTGACATTCAAGTGATGAGCACCTCTCGTAAAATACCCGTCTAGAATAGCGGTTAGATTTTTGACTCTTGACGCCTCATCGTTACCCAACGTTTTCGGTACCATTGACATGGTATTAGATATTCCATCCAAAGCATCCTCATAGTTCAATTTGGCTACAGAGTTCAAAGAAGCAATCGCGCCATGTGTATCTCTACCATGCATTGGATTGGCTCCTGGTGCAAACGCTACTCCTTTGGTTCTGCCGTCGGGAGTCGCTCCAGTTTTCTTACCGTAGGCTACATTAGATGTAATCGTCAAAATAGACATGGTAGGATCTGCATTTTTATAAGTCTCATATTCCGCTAACTGCTTATTGAAATGAGAAGTAATATCTACGGCCATCTGATCCACACTATCGTCATCATTACCATAGTAAGGAAATTCACCATCAATTTTGTACTCAACAGCTAATCCATTTTCATTTCTAACTGCAGTAACTTTTGCGTGCTTGATCGCTGACAAAGAATCCGCTACAATAGACAATCCTGCAATGCCATAAGCCACATTCACTTTAGGATCTGTGTCCACAAATGCCATTTGTGCTTTCTCATAGTAGTACTTGTCATGCATGAAGTGAATGATATTCATTGACTCCACATAGACACGAGCAACTTCTCTCATGGCAATCTTAAAATTAGCCATCACTTCGTCATAGTCTAGCTCATCACTTTTCAAAGCTGGCACGCCGTTGATAACTTGTGCACCTGTGTTTTCACACTTCCCACCGTTGATCGCCAACAACAAGGTCTTGGCCAAGTTGGTCCGTGCTCCAAAGAATTGGATTTGTTTTCCTATCTCTTGAAAGGACACACAACATGCGATACCATAATCATCCGCTCCTCTTGTTTCTCTCATCAAATCGTCATTTTCATATTGAATAGACGATGTATCAACAGATACCTTAGCACAAAACTCTTTGAAGCCTGTAGGTAAAGTAGGAGACCACAATACGGTCATATTTGGCTCAGGAGAAGGTCCTAAGTTATAAAGTGTCTGCAAGAATCTAAAAGAGTTCTTCGTCACTTTGTGACCACCTGCTATGTTAGCTCCACCTATTGCCTCTGTCACCCAAGTAGGATCTCCAGCGAAGATATCATTGTAGGCTTCCATTCTCAGGTGTCGCACCATTCTCAACTTCATGACTAGCTGGTCGATCAGTTCTTGTGCTTGTGCTTCGTTGATCGCGCCAGATTGAATATCTCTTTGAATATAGATATCTAGAAATGAAGATACATTACCCAGAGACATCGCTGCACCATCTTGTTCTTTGACTGCTGCTAAGTAAGCCATGTACACCCATTGTACTGCTTCTCGCGCATCGTTAGCAGGCCGTTCTAGTTCCAAGCCATAGCTTTCCCCTAGTACTTTTATTTCTTTCAATGCTTTGATTTGCTCATTGACTTCTTCTCTCAGTCTAATTCGCGCATCGTTCATTGGGCCGACTAGGCCATCCAAATCTTTTACTTTTTGGTCGATCAAACGATCTGCACCATATAGTGCCAAACGTCTATAGTCACCGATGATTCTACCTCTCGCATAATTATCAGGCAACCCAGTCAAGAAACCTAATGATCTGAAGGTCCTGATTTCTGATGTGTAAGCATCAAACACCCCATCATTGTGAGACTTGATATATTTAGCAAACATATCCTTGACCTGAGGGTTCATAACCACACCATGTTCTTGGCAAGCTTTCTCCACCACTCGAGCGCCACCATATGGTTTCATCGCTCTTCTCAACAATTCGTCTGTCTGTAACCCTACAATTACTTCATGTTCTTTGGAGATATAACCGGCCTGGTGAGAGCTGATTCTAGATATAATATTAGTGTCAATAGATCTAACACCGCCGTTGGCAAGCTCTTCTTTGACAGCTGCCGTACATATTTCAAAAAGGATATTCGTGTTATCCGTTGGCCCAGTAAGGAATTCACTACCGCCATTGTAAGCAGTGATATTCGTTTGGACAAAATTACGAACGTCAATTTGGTCGTTCCAGACCCCTTCGACAAATGATTTCATTTGTGGCTCTTCTACAATTAACATATTAATTCGTTTCTATGATGAATTATGAGTACAAATTTAGAAGAGTGCAAAAGTCAATACCTGACCTAGATCAGCTTATGCCGTGATTGCTGTCATTGCCCTCCTTTTGGATAAGAAGGTTCTTTACAATCTCAAAAAAACAGCGACTAACACCGCTGATCACTAACGACTCATTCATATAGGTCACAGATTTTAATAACTATGAACAAGATCAAAAACAGATGGTTGATTGCAGCTTCAGCAGTCGGTATCCACATCTCAATCGGAGCGGTATATGCCTATAGTGTATTAAAAAAACCACTCTTAGAGAGTATCGGCTGGGAGTTTAAGGAGACCGCTTGGGCATTCAGTATCGCCATATTATTCCTTGGACTTTCTGCAGCCTTTTTAGGTAGAAAAGTCGAACGTATGGGACCGAGAAAAAGCGGCATGTTGGCCGCTACCTTCTATGGATCAGGTTTGATCTTGGCAGGATTGGCGATGCAATTAGAAAGTCTTTACCTTTTCTATTTTGGCTATGGTGTCATCAGTGGTATTGGTTTAGGAGTCGGGTATATCTGCCCCGTCTCTACCTTAGTCAAATGGTTCCCAGATCGTAGAGGTATGGCAACAGGATTGGCCATCATGGGTTTTGGATTCGGCGCATTGCTAGCCAGTAGTGTCATCCAGTATCTAATAGGTGCAGTAGGATTACCCGTTACGTTTTACATATTGGGAGTTGTCTATTTCATTGTCATGATGAGCGCTGCACAATATCTATCTCCTCCACCAGAAGGATGGGTACCAGAAGGATATGATGCCATTGCAAGCGTTGGAATTGGTAAAAAAATAAAACAAGACTTAGCACAAATAACCTCAATCGAGGCGCTTTCGACCCCCCGATTCTACTACCTCTGGGTCATGCTATTTCTCAATGTCACCTGTGGTATTGCGGTGATTTCAATCGCATCTCCACTTTCACAAGAGATCGCTGGGTTGACACCAGTGGCAGCTGCTGCGATGGTAGGCGCCATGGGATTGTTCAATGGCTTGGGACGTATCGGATGGGCGAGTTTCTCAGATGTGATCGGCAGACCAATGACCTATACGGCTTTCTTTGTCATTCAAATCGTAGCATTCTTCTTATTACCTCAGACAACCAATGCATTGGTGTTTCAAGGATTGGTCTTCTTGATCGTGACTTGCTATGGTGGAGGGTTCGCTTCTATCCCGGCATATATCGGTGATGTATTTGGCACTAAAAATCTATCTGCCATCCATGGCAATATCTTGACAGCTTGGGCAGCTGCAGGATTAGTAGGGCCACAATTGGCGGCCTATATCAGAGAATCTACTGGTAGCTATGAGCAGACGATGTACATCTTTGCAGGTCTATTTGTATTGGCTTTGGTGGTCTCGATATTGGTTCAATTCAATATCAAATCGATCAAGAAAGAAAATAAAAATGTAGCCAATGAAATTCAAGATTTGGCTAAAGCAGCTTAAGATATTAACCATAAATAAAACAACTACTTATTTTGAAGACGCTCAGCAATGAGGGTCTTTTTTTTACCCTGATTAATCACCTATAATCAAAGCTCGTTTTTCTAATTTCCATCTATTAGATTCGGTGAGCATTGGTCAAAGGCAATGGAGGGAAAGGAGTATCCAATAAAAGGAGATACAATAATAGGTAATGACGTTTGGGTAGGATTTGGAGCTACAATTATATAGGGGTAAAAATTGGTAATGGAGCTATTATTGAGACAAAATCAGTCATAACTAAAGATGTTGAACCATACTCGATTGTTGGAGGAAATCCAGCAAAAGAAATTAGAAAAAGGTTTTCTGAAACAAAAATCAAAGAACTACTTGAAATTCGATGGTGGGATTGGTCTATTGAGAAGATTACTGAAAATGTTCATAATCTAAAAGGAAATAGTATTGAAGAATTAAAAGGGAAGGCATAACAAGATTTATATCCTATGGCAGTTCAGCCGTAAACGAAAGTCCTCTACGTACTGAAAGTCCCGCCATACCTCAGATTAGCGCTATGGTATCAAAAAAAATGTTATGCGTTGTTTTTTTCCTTTTCAATAATTGAATCTATAAAGTCGTTTACAATTAATTCTTTCAATTTAGCATAGGTTTTTTTGTCTTGATTTGCCTTTTCCGCCAAATCAAATTTCATGGTTTGATACTTCAATCTCGCCCAATCATTCTTTCTTAAAAAGTTCCGAGATAGAATATGTCTTTCCAAGGCTTTGCTGTTTGTTCGACAGACGTAAAGATGATGCTTGGTGGTGTCTAAAATTCTGTTTTCCACTTCCCCAGTCCGTTTAAAAACATCACGTTGTTCAATTCCTTGATTCCCGTTATGATAATATCCCATTTCAATCAATTGAATTTTTATTTTCTGAAATTCCGATTCACTTTCGTAAATGATATCAAGGTCAATAATTTCTTTCGAATCTAACCCTGGGACAGATGTGCTTCCAACGTGTTCAACCTGATATTCAAGTCCGCTTAAACCTTTGTCTATTTCACGTTTTATATCCGTGAAATTTTTAACCCAATCAGATGTATATTTTTTGATTAACATAGTTTTCCGCAATGACGCACAACCCGGTATAGGAATCGTAGTGATTATTATGCAGACTGTTTTGGATGCAAAATAGCAAATACTGTGAATAGGTCTTTTTCTTTTTTATCTATGAAAGGCCAATTTACAGAATTGGCGGGGCTAACAGAATGCACTAAAGTTTCGTATTGCTCAAAACCGTCATGATTTCATAATGAATGCTTTTTTAGTGTTTGGCACATGAGGACATGATTTCACATGTGTAGAGCTGTTGAACTATTGTTGGAAAAATATAGATTACTTGGGTAGTCTGTTTTTTACCAATGCTATTTGACCCATATGATTTGCTGAGTGCTCCAATACATGAAACCATATATAGTGGTTGTTCAAACCCTCATCTATACTTGCTGCAAACCACTCATCATCTTTGGCTTTAAGACCTTCTAGTGATTTTTTTCGAACCTCATCCCATAGATCTAAATAATACTTTATGGGTTTACCTTTTATTAAGTCTCTACTTTTTCCACCTAAATCACTCGCAACTCCCCAAAATTCTTCTTCTTTTTCAGTCCATGTGCGCTCTTGTAAAGATTCTACTTGATAATATGATTCATTGGCTATCAAATGCATAATTATGGCTCCAATACTGTTGGCGTTTTCGTCAAATAAGTAATCTGTTTCCGCTTGGTCTAAATCACGGGTAAGTTCCAAAATTTGATCTTTCGAATTTTCCAGCATATCTACCATTATACCGATTTGAGGAGTATATCCTTTTTCCGATTTAATTTCATATTGTGCATTCACCAATGAAAATGAAAAACATAAAATTATTAAGATAAAATTTTTCTTTTTAGATCTCATTTTACAGTGTTTAAAATTATTGGTTCTTTAATGATAGAATGCAGGACCTCTGCGAATGGTTGCCAACATTTCGTATAGCATAACGCCTCTGTATGAATTGTGGGTTTTGGTGAAGATAATGTTTCGGATTCTAAATAGCCGATTCTCAATTTAGCGCTATCCCTTTTTGATTCTATAGGTCTAATCAGGGTTTTTAAAAATGCAGGAAAAGAGCGCAAGAAGATTTCGGAAAACAAGGTATGGCAAGAGGGCTATCACCCTATACAATTAGCGTCATACAAGTTTGTAAATGAGAGATTGGATTACACTCACAAATCCTATCATAGCTGAGATAGTAGCTCAACCAGCGCATTATTGGTCTAGCTCATCAAGGGATTATGCTGGGAAGAAGGGATTATTAACTGTTGAAATGATTGAATAGAGAACGCGTTGCTAACGCGCTCTATAGGGGACTAATCTGAGATATGGCGAGGCATCCAGAATGCAGAGAATTTTCGTCTGTTCTAAACCGCCATGATTTGATCACAGAATGTTAGCCACTTTTTTATACTTTATAGACTACACCCAGTGTTGAGTTTATGCGGTCTGTTAAAATTTCAATGAGTTCGGTGTCTAAATATACAAATTCGTCTGGAACATGTAGAACTTCTAATTCGGGCAGTTCTAGGTGTCTGAATGTTCCGGAAATGCGCCCTTTGTGTCCATCTTCCATTACAAATATCAGGTCTGACCATTCGATATCTCGTTCTTTGATTTGACGTTCACTTTTGGGGCTAAGTCCAACTGATCGGATATTGAAACGTTGATCATTTTTAAAGATGTATTCCGCCGTTCTACTTCTTCGCTTATTGCGTCCACATACAACAAGAATGTTAGGTCGCTCAGTCATTTGTTGGAATGTAACCAGATTGAAACTTTGTTAGCAAATCAACAATTCCCTGTTTATTCATTTTTTCATTTGTTGCGTTAATTATGACAACATCATTAAGGTCACAATCTTCGTTGAAAGCAGAAAATATTCCAAACCAAACTCCTTCATCTAAGTCCTCATGACCAGTTGTTGGAATCATATGTTTTGGCAAATGATTAGGCTCAATATCTGCATGTCTAAATGAGATTTCTTCATCCGCCATTTCATGAATCAGTTGTTGTTGTTCACCTATACTACAGATGTAACCAACATTACGATCTATTGACTTCTTTATTATTTCGTTGAAATAAGTCTTGTTACTTGATTGGGACAAGATGATTAGAAGCCAATTATTTGTTGGAAGATGGATTGACCAGTCGCTTGAGGTATCGAATTCGACAAGCCTAATTGATTTGTTGTTGATTTTATTCATTTTCGATAATTGCCAGTTGTGGCTAACGCCGATACATCATTCGTGCGTTTGTTATGTAGTTAAGTTTCGGATGCAATATAGCTGAATCTGCGATTCAGCACATACCTTTTCATTTCTCATGGGCTGAATCGCAGATTCAGCGGAGCTGGAGTAAGCTCAATCCTTTCAACTAGCAGACCGAAGCATGAATTAATGTATGATGTTAGGTGCTTGTTTTGTTATTCGTAACTCGTTTAATATTTATAAATGGGCTTTTAATCAAATATGCAAAAGATTGTTTCTTGTTTCCTTCAAACTCTTTAAGCCCATATTTGATTTCATTAACAGGTTTTATCTTGAACGTTCCGAAAAGCCTATCCCAAAGAATAAATAAAGTACCATAATTAGAATCTGTATAGAATTGGTCTTGTTCATGGTGTACTTTATGAAAGTTAGGCATCATTATTAACCATCCAAGGGTTTTATCTGCCCAGTTTGAATATTGTAAGTTGGTATGCTGAATGAACAATGCAGGAAGTAGTATCAGCAGAAAAATGTTCATGGACACTATATCAAGTCCAAAAATAACTGCAATTATTAACTCTCCAAAAGTAAAGTAAATCAGTTCTGTTGGAAAAGTCCTGATAGCAGTTGACGCATCCATTGAAGTATCACTATGATGTACTCTGTGAAATCTCCATAGTATGGGGATTTTATGGTCAAACCTATGAAACCAATAATCGGCAAAGTCAATTAAAAAAACACCAACTGTTATTTTTAACCAAAATGGTATTTGAACCCAATTAAATAACCCAAACTCATTTTGAGAAATAAAATCAAATGTTGTAACTACCATGAATCCAAGTAGTGTCCCCATAAAAATTGCAATTAATTGGAATAGGAAACTATGGAATAAATGATTGAGTTTACCTTTAAATTCAATTGGTCGAATGATAGCCATTTCTAATGAAAAAAAGACTACAATCAATCCAATCACAATATGATTGGGGTCAATAGTTAAAAGTTGGTTTAGTTTTTCCATGTTTTTAGTTGTAAAACATAATAGTTATTCCTCTTTTC